>CAWVYB010000063.1:0-10969 GCA_963934215.1 uncultured Flavobacteriales bacterium
ATTTGTCCTTGTCCTTCTGGTCCAAGGGTGCGCGTATTGATGAGGATGATGGCCGTGGACAGCAAGAGCAGCCATGCCCGACTTTGAATAGACTGTACGATCGTGCGGCGCAAATTCATGAGGTCCTTGAGTCTGTGGACGCATGAAGATGAAGGGCTTTTTGATATGCCGCGGTGTATTGGTCTGCGATGGCTTCGATGCTGAAGGTCGATGTTGCAATGGCCCGCAACGCAGCCGCATCGCGATGCGCTGGTGAAGGGGTCGTCGCCATGGAGACAATAGCGGACGTCAGGGCCGCTTCATCGCCTCGCTTCACGAGGATTCCCCGCTCGGATGTCAGGTGTTCCGCGATGCCTCCGACGTCCGTCGATATCACGGGGATTCCGCTGGCCCATGCTTCAGGGATCACACACGGGAAGTTTTCAAAGTTGCTAAAAAGGATTAGTGAATCCGCAGTACGCATGCGTTCGGCAACTTCTGACAATGGGATTTCTCCTTGAATCTGCACACGATTAGAAATGCCTAAAGTCCTTGCGAATTGTTGGTGCGGAAGCGGGTCTCCATCACCAATAATCGTCACGCGAAGCTGAGGGCATTGAGGCAGCGCATCGGCAAGCGCACGCAACATGCCCGAGATGTTTTTTTGTTCGTCCGATAGGGAGCTGATGTGCAACAACTCAAAAGAGCCATCCGCTGAACGAGCGGACTCATTCCGTTTAAACAAGTTTGTATCGACCACATTGGGAATGACCTGCGTGTGATTTCCCATCCCGAAATCACCCATGCTGGAAGCGAGATTCTCGGATACCGGGCAGAGCAACGTACTTGCTTTACCGGTAAGTCGCATGCTGCGTTTTCGCCAAAAAGGGAGCTTATGTCGCTGGTCCGCATGGTAAGCAGTCCAATGTTCCGTAACGACCAAGGGCAAGTCCCAGCGCTTGGCCAGTAGTCTCGCGGCTTGCCCTGCAGGATAAGTGACGTGCAAATGGATGAGGTCAAAAGGTGGGACAGCGTGCGCTTCGGCCAATTGCAACAAAGCCCGCGTGGTTTGCCGTACCACAGGTTTTTTCGCGGCGAAGTAAACGAGATGTTCCGTAATTGAACCAGTGGATTGGACCGTGTCCAAGGGCACTTTCTGTCCCTTGGGTGCCGCCGCTGCATACCACACCTCACTGGCACATTGCGTTGCAATCGCTTCGATGTGGCGTCGAACAAAATTGCCCAAGGTGCCGTGCACCGCGCTCGGGTACCAACTGGCAATGTGTAATATTCTCGGTTTAGGCGGAACGGTGGCGAGCGAATCCATGAGGCACAAAGTTCGATGAAGGCGATGAGATTTAACGAAGTCCACCAGATTGAATTACACTTGTAGTACCATTTAACGTATTTCGAGTATGCAACGTATTTCAATCCTTTCATTTTTCGTCTTCAGCGCTATTGCCTTTTCGGTGCGCGGTCAAGCGCCGACATTCCATGCGGATGTGGCGCCCATTGTGTACCAGAATTGCACCCAATGCCACCGTGTTGGTGAGATTGGGCCGATGCCGTTTACGACTTATGAGGAAGTATCTGAGCATGGAGCGTTCATTTCCTATGTGACATCCATGGGCTATATGCCGCCTTGGACACCTGATCCTGAATTTGCGGCGTTGCGAGGAGAGCGCTTTTTGACAGCGAGTCAAATCGATGTGTTGTCCGATTGGTACGATGCGGGCATGCCAGAGGGGAATCCAGCGGACAATCCCGGATTGCCTGAATTCCCTGAAGGAAGTCAAATTGGAGAGCCGGACTTGGTGCTTGAAATGCCGGAGCCGTATGCACATGGAGGAGACATGCAAGAGCAATACCAAGTGTTTGTTCTGGAAACAGGAGTGACGGAAGAGACGGAAATTCGGGCTGTTGAAATCCGACCAGGAAACTCTGCCATTGCGCACCACACGCTGATTGCGTACACGGAGAGCCCCACTTCAATTGCGGGTGCGGAAGCGCTGGATGCAGCGGACCCTGAACCGGGTTATGAGAGTTTTGGCGATTATGGTGTCAATGTGGAGGACTTCCTTTTTGGCGGCTGGGTTCCCGGGTCCTCCCCCACAGAATTTCCTTCCACCATTGGGAAGAAAATTGGACCGGATGGCCGGCTGCTTTTGCAAATGCATTATGGTCCATCAGCAGTCGATGAAACGGATTTAACGCATTTGAATCTGTTTTTTGCTGAAGATCCGATCCAACGAGAGGTGGACTTATTGCTCATGACAGTCAATAGCTTGACGGAACCCTTTTTCATTCCGGCAAACGAAACCCCCACCTTTCACGGAGTTTTTGATATTGAAGACGATATCAGTGTGCTATCGATAACGCCACACTGCCATTTGCTCGGTCAAGCTTGGGAGGTCTATGCTGTCTCTGCCAACGGCAGCGATACCATACCGATGATTTCGATTCCAGAATGGGACTTCAACTGGCAGGGGATTTTTAGTTACCCTACGTTGAAGCACATCCCGGCAGGATACAAAATTCATGCGTTCTGCACGTATGACAATACCGCCAACAACCCGAATAATCCAAATAATCCGCCGGAATGGATGTCGTGGGGAGACCTCACAGGTGATGAGATGTTTGTGGTGTTCTTTCAATTTGTGGATTACCTGCCCGGTGATGAGAACATTGCCTTGTCTACTGCAGACGAAGACACGCGCATTGTTTACCAGACGGACAATTTATTTCCGGCATGGCCCAACCCGAATCGATCAGGACAGGAGGTCACTATTGGTTTTCATTTGAATGAAGGGGCTGATGTGACTTTGGACCTTTTGGATTTCCGCGGTCGTTTAGTGGATGCTTGGATGCCAGAACAATCCTTTCCTGCGGGGCACCACCAGCAAACGTTTGTGTTGGGAGAATTGAATGCGGGAACGTACTTCTACCGCATGACGACGTCTTTGGGTACGGTACGAAGTCACGTCATTCAAGTCATCGACTGATGTGGAAAGTGTGGGTGTTTCTAGCGCCATTGTGCCCCATTTGCCAGGACTACACGTTTTATCTCAATGCCATGTATTCGCAATGGGAACAGGAGTATCCGGGACAAATCGAGTTCGTGGGATGGTTTCCTAACCCCACGGTATCTGAGGAGCAAATCGCTGAATTTGAAGACCGGTATGCCGTAGAATGGGAATTGGCGCGCGACACGGTGGGGTGGGCTGACCGGCTCAACGCCAGCTGGACGCCCGAAGTTTTTGTGCTGGATTCACTGGGTGAAGTGCGGTATCGTGGCCGAATCAATGATTTCTATTTTGCGTTGGGAAAGCACCGGAATAGTCCCCGTAATCAGGATTTGCAGGATGCTGTGGATGCCTTATTGAAAGGAGGAAGCCCTGTGAATGCCTATACGGATGTGATTGGATGTCCCATCGAAAAAAGGATCCCTTTCAATGAATTGTACGGTCATGCAATATTCCCTGCACTGAAAAGTGCGAATTAAAGCATCGCGATTATCTTTGCGCACCCTTAGGGGTAAAACGGTGGCTATAGCTCAGCTGGTTAGAGCATCGGTTTGTGGTACCGAGGGTCGTGGGTTCGAGCCCCATTAGCCACCCAACTTCAAAGCCTCGCACTTCGGTGTGGGGCTTTTTTGATGCTGACTTTTTGGGAATCGAATGTGCGGTTCAACGGTGCGTGTGCCGTGTGTATTTTCATCAAATAGACGATGATACAGGGCTTATTGCTGGTCGTAATTAATATAATTACTGTTGAATTTATATAATTAATCGATAGATTACGTATCTTCTACGGGCTCATCAAAAAGTCGATCCGATGTTATCCTTGCGCTTGAAGTTCATCTTGTTGCCCATCATCTGTGCTGTGATTAGCTCGACATCGTCGGCACAACTCACCAGTGTTTGGGTCGAAACAGTCGCTCAGCATGAAGGGACTATCGGCAATACCGATTTCTCAGGGATGACAACATACCGGGTGTACGGACTGATGACATCGGAGTCAGATTTTCTTGGAGCAGCGTATGGCAATGTCATGGAGCCTTGTTCTTTAACGACGACGACATCATTTTTTCAGCATTCAGCAGGAGGGTCGTTTGGTACAGATATCAGTGCTTTCTTCATTGGGATCCTGCCCGATTTAAATTATGATAGCTGGGTGACCATTGGATTGGAAACATCTCCTCAGTCAGGCAATGGGGATGGAATCTCTACGATTGGAATGGGGGCGGAGTTGTCCATATTTGAATCCGGCGAGGATTTGATTGTCGAATCTGAAATCGGTGGAAGTTGGTTTGTATTGCCCGGCAGTACCAATGGCATAGCAGGCGAAGATTTGCGTGTTTTATTGGCTCAGGTGACGACAGATGGCTTGATTGAGGGACTATTCAATTTGCAAGTCTTCATTGGAGGGGATCCTTTCAATGAACAACTGATTGCGGGAAGTTTCAGTGCGGGTGCTCCCGGTTGTACGGATGTGAACGCTTGCAATTTTGATGCATCGGCCAATGCCAACGACGGATCATGTGTGTATGCAGAGACGGGATATACCTGCGCTGGAATGTGCCTTGTTGATTCCGATGGAGATGGGGTGTGTGATCCATTTGAAATTGCCGGTTGTGAAGATCCAGAGGCCTGCAATTTTGCTCTGAACGTCACGGACTTGGAATCGTGTGATTATCCAATGGACGGTTACGATTGCAATGGAAGTTGTCTTTTGGACGCAGACGGTGATGGCATTTGTGATCCCTTCGAAATTTCAGGATGCACAGATGAGGGTGCTTGTAATTTCATGGATGAAGCGACAGACGATGATGGCCAGTGTATTTTTGCTGCGCCCTATCGTGATTGCTCAGGTACATGCGTATCGGATGTAGACGGAGATGAGGTCTGTGATGAGGAAGAGGTGTTGGGCTGCACGTTCATCAATGCCGATAATTTCGAAACTACAGCAACGGATGACGACGGGAGCTGCTTATTTACAGGCTGCCTTGATGAGGTTGCTTGCAATTTCGACGCTGTAGCGAATGTTTCAGGCGAATGCGTTTATCCAGAGGTGGCGTTGGACTGCACTGGAAACTGTCTTTCCGATGTGGATGGAGATGGCGTGTGTGACTCCTTTGAAATTCTCGGCTGCATGGATGTGTTGGCTGAAAACTTCAACGAGACAGCAACGGACGACGACGGGTCATGCCTCGTTCTTCCTCCATCGTATTGTGGAGAAGGAACAATGTGGGACGACATCATCGGACAATGCGTTAGCGACGGAAGTGGAGATGGCGGAATCGGCGGATTTGGTGGTCCGTGCTTTGGAGATTTCGATGGAAACGGCAACCGGTCTGTTTCCGATTTGTTGCTCTGGCTTCCTTTCTACGATACACTTTGCGATTAACGCAGGGAGTCTTTAGTGAATCCCTCGTGCAGCCAAATAACGCTCTGAGTCAAGCGCTGCCATGCAACCCGTACCCGCTGCCGTTACGGCCTGGCGGTAGACCTTATCCGCAGCATCACCGCAGACATAGACGCCCGCAATATTGGTTTTGGACGTACCCGCTTCTTCATACTTGATGTAGCCCTGATCATCCAAATCAATCCAGCCTTTGAATACATCTGTGTTGGGCTTGTGACCAATCGCCACAAAAAATCCCGTCGCAGGGATGTCGTGCTCGACTTGTGTTTCATTGTTCACCACGCGAATGGCTTCCACAGCGTCTTTACCCAAAACTTCAACGGTTTGTGTATTCCACAGGACTTCGATGTTCTCCATCCCGAACACACGGTTTTGCATCGCCTTTGACGCACGCATTTCACCGCGTCGCACAAGCATGGTCACTTTGGAGCAAAGCTTCGCGAGGTAGCTTGCTTCTTCGCAAGCAGTGTCACCTGCGCCTACGATGACCACTTCCTGGCCGCGGTAAAAGAAGCCGTCACACACGGCACACGCGCTTACTCCGCCGCCAGCGTCACGCAGACGCAATTCACTTTCCAAGCCGAGCCATTTGGCGGATGCGCCCGTGGAGATGATCACACTATCGGCGTGAACTTCCGTACGGTCTGCACCGTCACCCACCCAAATCTTGTGGACGGATCCAGAGAAATCAACTTCGGTTACCCAACCGTTGCGCACGTCTGTATCAAAACGCTTCGCCTGTGCTTCCAAGTCAGCCATCATTTGAGGCCCATTGATGCCATCAGGATAACCGGGGAAATTATCGACTTCCGTGGTTTCTGTGAGCTGCCCTCCAGGCTGCATTCCCTGGTAGAGAACGGGTTTCATGTCTGCTCGCGCAGCATAGATGGCTGCCGTATATCCGGCAGGACCTGAACCAATGATGAGGCACTTAACGTGTTCGGGTTGCGTATTCATGGCCGCAAAGATACACAGCGACAGCCGCTGCAAAAATGTCTTTTAAGAAGGATTCTCAACTTTTAAGTCAGGGTTCTGCAAGTCCGACTTCGATTCGCAGCCATTCGTTCCAAACGGGGTCCTCCGGTGGCGGAGCCAAAATGCTCAATGGCGTCTTGCGGACGGGATGGATGAACTCAATCCTTCGCGCATGCAAATGAATGGATGCGTTGTCATTGGTTCGCCTGGCTCCGTATTTGATGTCACCTTTGATGGGGCTGCCGAGACTGGCCAGAGTAGCGCGAATCTGGTGGTGCCGACCTGTTTTTGGCTGCACCTCCACGAAGGTGTAGTGGTCGGAGCGCCCTACCGTTCGGTAAGTCAATTCCGATTGTTTTTTATTGGGCCCATCAAAATCGGAAGCAAAGCTCTTGTTGGTTTTGATGTTCTTCTCGAGAAAATTGACAATGTGACCTTCAGCTGGGCTAGGCCCAGGCCGGGTAACGGCCCAATAGGTTTTTTGCATATCCCGCAGGCGAAACATGTTGCTGAGTCTGGATAGCGCTTTCGTTGTTCGTGCATACAAAATCACGCCGCTTACCGGGCGATCCAAGCGGTGGACGGTTCCAATAAAGGCATCACCGGGCTTGTTGTACTTGCGCTTCACATATTCTCCGACGACCTGGCACAGTGTGATATCTCCGCTGGCATCGCTCTGAACAATGTCAGAAGAGCGCTTATTTACGGCAATCAGATGATTGTCCTCATACAAGACCTGTAAATTGTCCACCGTGCTCATGATGATGGGCGCCTTGGGCTGTCTGGCCCATTGTGTTCCATCTTGAGAAGAGCTGGCTGAATCCATTCCGTTAGTACTGTTCTTCTTCATTCGGGAAATCCCGAGACCGAACATCCTGGACATAATTGCCAATGGCACGCTTCATTTGTTCGCCCATGTCGAGATAGCGTCTCAAAAAACGCGGGCTGAACTCTTGGGTGATCCCCAACATATCATGCAGCACCAATACTTGACCATCGCATGCACCTCCGGCACCAATGCCGATGGTAGGGCAGTTGACCGCGGCACTGACTTCTCCAGCGAGCCCCGCGGGGATTTTCTCAAAAACGATGGAGAAACAGCCGATGTCATCGAGCAACTTAGCGTCCTCTCGTAAGAGTTGAGCTTCGAGGTCTTCTTTGGCTCGTACGGTATAGGTGCCGAATTTATAAATCGATTGTGGAGTCAGCCCCAAATGCCCCATAACAGGGATTCCAGCGCTTAAAATGCGCTCAATGCTTTCTCGAACTTCTCTTCCTCCCTCCAGTTTGACGGCGTGGGCACCGCTCTCTTTCATGATGCGAATGGCGGACTTCAGAGCTTCTTTCGAATTGCCTTGGTACGTACCAAACGGCAGGTCGACTACGACCAAGGCGCGTTTCGCCGCGCGCACCACGCCCGAAGCGTGGTAAATCATTTGCTCCAAGGTGATGGGCAAGGTGGTCTCATGACCGGCCATCACGTTGGAAGCACTGTCTCCGACTAGGATGATATCCACACCGGCTTGATCCACAAGGGTGGCCATGGAATAATCATAGGCGGTCAGCATGGCAATGCGCTCGCCATTGGCTTTCATCTCCGCAAGCACTTGGGTGGTGATGCGTTTGGCTTGTTTGTGAACAGACATAATGTTAGCGCGTTAAATGGAATGCTTTCAACCTTCAAATTTACCTCAGAAGATTGTGAACGTCACCCTTCAGAATCAGGAAGTCACAATATGCCGAAAAGTGAAGTTGATTCGCGGCGTGTCGGCGCGTTTTCGGCGCGGTACGCTGTGCTCGAACGCTTCTTGCATGGCCTCCATGATGAGCACGTCACCATGCTGCAATGACACGGTCCATTTTTGACCCGTTTGGCGATGGCGAATCGCAAAGTCTCGCGTGCTTCCCAAAGAAACGCTGGCTATGCACTGGGAGTCGATGTCCTTTTCATTGTCGCGGTGCCACCCCATGGCATCCTGGCCATCCCGATAGAGATTCGCTAACACAGCATTGAACTTTTTCTCGGGTGATGCATGGTGTTGAACCACGTTCATGAGGCGGGCCATTTCATCTGAAAATGGCGTGTCAGACCACTGAATGCTGGCGTAACGATATGCTGGTCCCATCCAGGTTGTTAGTCGCGGTTCGGCGTGGGTTCTGCCAAACATACGGATCTCATTTTGCTGCCAAGGCAAGGCTTCGATCCAGTGTTCAGCACGTTCGTTTTGAAGCAACCCAGAGAATAGGAGGCAGCGACACTTCCCGTCTTCCAATATGATTTCGGGGGTCATAAGTTCGAAATAACCAATGCGATGTAAGCGCAGTAGATCCCAATCAAAACAACGCCTTTCCAGCGATGAACAAGACGTCGATGTAGCATCATAGGAAATACGAGTGCCGCGATGGCAAGCATCCACCAAAAATCCTGTGATATTGCGAGGGAATCAACGGGCAAATTGATGATGCTTGAAGACACGCCGATGGCCAAAAAGATGTTGAAGATATTCGACCCGATGAGGTTTCCAAGAACGAGATCTGATTCTCGTTTCAACACTGCGGCCACGGACGCTACCAGTTCAGGAACGCTGGTGCCAAAGGCCACAACAGTCAGGCCTATGATATGATCACTGACCCCTGCTTGGAGGGCAAGTTCGCGCGCACCTTCAATGAACCATTCGGAGCCATAATAGAGCCCTATTGAGGCAACGATGATTCCGCCGAAAAGCCAAATAAGGGACTTGTCCAATGGGGGTTCAATGCCCATTTCCTCTTCCAATGACGTGTCCTCGTTTTGGCTTTGACGGGTTCTATAATAGAGCATGATGAGCATGGCCACCGTTCCCGCGCAAAGAATGCCACCCTCCCAATTCTCCAATTGTCCATCCCAAGCAAACCCCGCGAACAAGAGGCTAGCGACCATCAAGACCGGCCAGTCAGCCTGCAGTATGGACCGGGTTACAACAATGGGTTGAACCAGCGCGGCGACCCCTAAAATCAAGGCTAGGTTGGCGATATTCGATCCGATGACATTCCCGATGGCAATCCCGGGGTTGCCCTCCAACGCAGCGCGCACAGAGGCAATGACTTCCGGAGCGGATGTACCGATGGATACAATGGTCAATCCGACGATCACTGGCGGGATAGAGGCCCGGACCGCCAAACTAGAAGCGCATCGTACGAGCCAGTCTCCGCTCAACACCAAAACGGTGAGCCCCAAAATGAGGAGGAATAAATTCATTCGGAATCGGGCTCTGCCTGAGGAGTTGTCGACGCTTCACTAGGCTTCGTCGTATCGCTGCTCTGAGGCGACTCTTTCTGAGGCTTTTTGCTCATGGGGTTGGCCGCATCGCGGACCTTGTTCACTTCATTTCGAACGCCTTCAGTTCCACTCAATATTTCGCGTTGAATTTCATCAGTGGCTTGCCGAAACTGCCGCACAGTCGAACCCATGGTCCGGGCCATAGAGGGAATGCCTTTGGCGCCAAACAACAGCAGGTAAATCAAAAATATAAAAGCAATTTCTGTCGCTCCCATGGTGCAAATTTAAGTCAGGGATGCCAAGAACCTATTGGGAGAATTCAAGCTTCAAGAAGGAATGGGCACTTCTCGGAATCAGGGTTTGATGCTTAGGCGAAGCGGATTGCCCTAGTTTTGAGTATGCAAAGAATGTATATTTCTAAGAATGTGAGGCGAGTTTGGAAAATAGCACTGTTGACGGTTTTGTTTTGCCCGATGCTCGTTGTGGGTCAAGAGCCCCTCGAACCATTGGCGCAAGATGGGTATTTTCAGCAAACGGTCGATCATGTGATTGATGTGCAGCTTGAGGATGAACGGCATGAATTGCATGGCGAGATCACGACGTCATACGTGAACAATAGTCCCGATACCTTGGGTTTTCTTTGGATTCATTTGTGGCCGAACGCATACGAAAGTGGGGAGTCGGCCCTGGCCAAACAAGAATTTCGAAATGGGAATCTCTTCATGTTTTGGGCCATGCAGCGGGATTTGGGCGGCATTGATTCTTTGGCCTTCCAGATCAATGGCACTGCTGCAGCATGGGGTTTTCACCCAGAACATCGGGACATCGCCCGGCTAGAACTCCTTGAACCCTTGCTTCCGGGGAACGAAGTGCAGTACACAACGCCGTTTCGTGTGCGCATTCCCTCAGGACGAATCAGCCGCCTTGGCCACATCGGAGAGTCTTATCAGATGACCCAATGGTACCCTAAGCCGGCGGTATATGATCGGGACGGCTGGCATGAGATGCCGTACCTCAATCAAGGAGAGTTTTATTCGGAATACGGTTCGTTCGATGTGTCCATCACGTTGCCTTCAAATTATGTCGTTGGAGCAACAGGAGATCTCAATCCCAGTCAAGCGGATAACGCAGCCGAATTGATCTTTTTGGACTCATTGGTGCTGCAGACCGAGCGAAGCTTGAATGAAGCGTTTTTTGAATCGGACTCTATTGCCGATAAAAAAGATGAATTCCCACTTTCGTCCACGCGCCTGAAGACCTTGCGATTCCAGCAACAAAACGTGCATGATTTTGCGTGGTTCGCTGACAAGCGGTGGATGGTGTTGAAGGGAT
>CAWVYB010000064.1:0-10818 GCA_963934215.1 uncultured Flavobacteriales bacterium
ATGGCCGTTGCGTGCACCGAAGAAGGAGTGGAACTTCGTCAACATGGGTTGTCCATGCGGATTTTAGTCCTCAATCCAGAGCCCGATACATTTAGCACCTTACTGCAATACCGTCTTGAACCGGGCTTACACAACTTTGACCAGTTGGAATTATTTTCCAAGGCGGTTGAATCAGCTGGACAGACCGTTCCGTGGCCAGTTCACATTAAAATTGATACCGGAATGCATCGGCTGGGTTTCGACCAAGCCTCATGGCCTTTGTTACGTTCCACTTTAGATCACAATCAAACCCTCCAGGTCAAATCCGTCTTCAGCCATTTGGCCAGCGCAGATGACGCCAAACAGGATGCGCGGACTTTGGAGCAATTCTCGTCATTCAATCATGCGTTAAAGGCCCTTGGAGCCGAACATAAGCACTTCAAAACACATATTTTAAACACAGCCGGACTTATCCGTTTTCCGTCTTTTGCGGGAGATTATGTTCGCATAGGAATCGGTTTGTTTGGCGTTCGAGTCGCGGACGTGCCCAGCACGTGGGAGCTGCGACCAGCCATTCAATTCACTACGGTAATTTCCACCATCCACAGCATCGCTCCTGGTGAGGGGGTCGGATACGGGATGACGGATACGAGCGACACGCTGCGTCTAGTCGCCACGCTTCCGGTTGGTTATGCCGATGGGTTTCCAAGGCACTTAAGTCACGGGAAAGGACACGTCGCTATCCATGGAAAGCTCGCCCCCGTTGTGGGGAAAGTCTGCATGGACATGGTCATGGTGGATGTTACCGAAATCCCACATACACAACCCGGAGACCCTGTTGAGCTCTTTGGGCCCACCATTTCTGTAGAGTCCTTTGCCGAGGCGGCCGGTACGATTCCCTACGAGATTTTAACACGCATCCCCGCGAGGGTGCACCGCACGCAAAGCGGAAATTAAAGGCTTAGACCGCCTCCTTCTTTCCGTACTTGTAGATCATGCGGTTGATCCACCAGTACATCACCGGAACGATGATCAGCGTGAGGAATGTCGCAAACGTGAGGCCGTAAATAATGGCCCAACTCATCGGCTTCCAGAAGACATTGTTGTCACCTCCAATGTAGATCCGCGGATCATATTCCGTAATCAACGTGATAAAATCGATGTTCAACCCGATGGCCAAAGGCAACAAACCTAAGATGGTTGTAATCGCAGTCAGCAGCACGGGACGCAGTCTTGTTCGGCCACCCGAAACAATGGACTCCACCACCTCACTAAATGGCAAATACTCCCCAACACCCAACTCGCTCCGTTTTCGTTCCCTCAATAAATCCGTGTAGTCGATCAGAACAATGGCATTGTTGACCACCACACCGGCTAAGGAAATGATCCCGATCATCGTCATGATAATGACAAAATCCATCTGGAAAATCACCAATCCGAGCAACACCCCGATCAAACTAAAGAACACGCTGAACCCAATGATGAATGGCGTTGTGATCGAATTGAACTGGGCTACGATGATCAGAATAATCAAGAAAAGCGCTAGCAACAACGCTCGAGACAAGAAGGCCATTTCCTTCGCTTGCTCTTCCTGTTGTCCTGTGAAGGCCCACTGAACGCCCTCTGGAGTATCAAACCCCGCCAATTCAGCCTTCATTCCTTCCACAATTTCATTGGCATTGGCACCTTCTAACACGTTGGAGCTCAATGTGATGATTCGATCCATGTCTTTTCGCTTGACGCTGCTAAACGTGGTGCTTCGTTTGGCAGTCGCTACGGCGCTAATCGGAACTTCCTTGATTTGACCGTCTGAAGCGCTCCGGAAAATCACCTTTTGATTCATCAAGGCGTCCACATTGTTGCGAGCAGATTCTTCAAAACGCACATTGATCGGATAATCGTCTTCTCCGTCTTTGTAGGTGCTCACCTCACGGCCAAACAAGGCCGTTCGAATGGTCATGCCAATGTTTTGTGTCGACAATCCATAATTCCGTGCCTTGGTTCGATTAATGGTAATGGGCAATTCAGGCTTTCGCTTGTCCACATCAATCTTGAGCTCCTCCACCCCGTCGTATTCCATTTCTCTTAGAAATTGACGCATTGCAGTCGAGGTCGCCAAGACCTCATCGTAATCCTCACCTCGAATTTCAATGTTGATCGGTGGGCCTTGTGGCGGGCCATCCGAGTTTTTGGTCACGATGACTTCTGCGTCAGGGTAGCCCCGCAATTTCTCGCGGACTGCAGACAGCATATCCCGCGTAGATTGTCCTTTTCGGTCTTGGAACTTCACGAAATTGACCACAATCCGAGCCTTGTGCGGTGTATTGCCCAAGGAAGGCCCTTCCTGTGGATCGCTGGTTCCATTGCCTACTTGGCCAATGACCGAGTTGGCCATGTAAGCCGTGAGTTCGCCTGTCTCTGGATCAACCTGCTTGAATCGATCTTCCGCTAGCACATCCATAATCAAATTCTCGATCTCCTTGGTCACCCGATTGGTCTCTTCGATATCCGTGCCAATCGGCTTCGTGATGAAGATGTTGAGATACTGCGGCTCATTGGATGGGAAAAACTCCACTTTCGGCGGGAACGTGCCCAGCAACGCAAATGCCAATACCATTAAACTCGCTGTTCCAAAGAAGAAAACCCACGGTTTCTTCCCGGCCAACGCATAGCGTAAAAAAGCTTCATAGCCTCTTTCCAAACGTGGTAAAAACCGGTTTTGGAAGAGCTTGGTCGCAGGAAACAAGACATAGGCATTGAGGATGGTCATCAAGCCGGCAATGATCAGGATATTACCGAAAGCCGTAGCGCCCAGCACGAGGAAAACTCCCCCGAATGTGACCAATGATCCCGTTAGCCAATGTACTCGCTTCTTGTTGATTTCCTGATCTCCTACACGCATCAACACTGCAGTCAATACGGGGTTGATGACCAATGCCACAAAGAGGGACGAGCTCAATACAATCATCAACGTGATCGGCAGATATTTCATGAATTGCCCGATCAATCCAGGCCAGATTGCCAAGGGTAAAAACGCCGCCAATGTGGTCGCCGTTGAAGCAATGATGGGCCATGCCACCTCGCCCACACCAAACTTTGCAGCACGCAACGGGCTCTCTCCCTCCTCCATCAGTCGATAGATGTTCTCAACGACGACAATACCATTGTCCACCAACATGCCCAACGCGAGAACCAACGAGAACAACACCATGACGTTGAACGTTATGCCCAAAGCGCTGAGGATTATGAACGACATGAACATCGACAAAGGGATGGCCACACCCACAAACATGGCGTTGCGCAATCCCAAGAAAAACAGCAATACTCCGACCACCAACAACACCCCAAAAATGATGGAGTTCTGCAACTCCTCCACCTGCGTTCGCGTCTGGTCTGATTGGTCATTGGTAATGGAGACACTCAGGTCAGCCGGCAGGTAGTCCACCTTCGCTTGGTCAATGATTCCGTTGATTCCGTTGGACGCCGCGATGAGGTTTTCCCCGGCACGTTTGATGATGTCCAAAGAGACCACCGGTTGTCCATATTCCCGAGCATAACTCGTCTTCTCCTGCTCTACAAAATGGACGGAAGCAACATCCTTGAGGTACACTGGCGCATCATTTTCGCTCTTGACAATGACATTTTCAATGTCGGCCATGGAGTGAAAATCGCCTTCCACTTGCACGGTTCGTCGGAAATGGTCTACAAGCAAATCGCCACCGGAAATGGTCACGTTTTCTTGCGCAATTGCTCCTGAGATATCATTGAAGCTGACCTTCATGGCCTCAGCCCGCAAGTGATCCACCTCCACTTCAACCTCCTTGTCCATCACGCCACGAATGTCCACTTTACTGATTTCAGGCAATTCCTCAATGGCTTCTTCCAACGCTTCCGCATATCGCTTCAATTCATCCAGCGAATAGTTGCCGGATAAATTCACGTTCATCACGGGAAGCAACTCGGAAAAATTCAACTCAAATACGTTGGGGTCTGCGGGCAAGTCATCCGGGAAATCCGGATCTGCTTTGGCTTTGTCGACAGCGTCCTTGACCTTTCTCAACGCTTCATCCGGCGTCACGTCAAAATCAAACTTGATGTCAATCGCGCTATACCCTTGGATTGATGTGGAGGATATTTCATCCACTCCGGTAATCGTATTGATTTCCTTCTCGAGCGGTCGCGTGATCAGTTTTTCGATGTTCACCGGACTGTTGCCCGGATACGGTGTTCCAATGAAAATCTCTGGAATCACCACTTCTGGAAAACTCTCCTTGGGCACCGAGATGTAGCTGTAAATCCCACTGACCGTAATAATGGCCATCAAGACAAACACCGTGGTTCTGTTGGAAACACTCCAACTACTCAGGCCAAATTCCCTTCTCTTGGGGGTTGGGGTCGCGTTTTCCATGCTGTTTATTCTTCGCCGATAATGCGGATGATCTGGCCACTTACAATCCGTGTCGCCCCCTTGGAAACAACTCGATCACCAAACACCAAACCGCCTTGGATGAGCATGCTGTCCCCTGAGCCCATCCCCACGGAAAGGCCGCGTTTCTCAGCCCGCACCGATCCGTCTTGTTGGGATACCGCCACAAACACATAGTCCTGGCCTTCGATATCTTGTTGAATCAGCGCGCTTGGCAACACCACAGCGCTATCCAAAGCCACGTCTTGCAGCCACACGCTTGCGTACATGTTGGGCAACAGCGCCGAACCTCTTGGGAGTGGGAGGGTCAATTCCAATGTTCGGTTGGCTGGATTGATAAACTGCCCTACACGTCCAATTTCAGTCGCCAAGGTGTCCACGCCACTCACAATGACTTCAGCAGGCATTCCTTTGGAAACGCGTCCCGCATAATGGTCGCTCACGCTTGCACGGACGTACATATTGCGCAAATCAATCACACGTGCCAGCGGAAATCCAGGCATCGCCATCTCTCCCGTTTTCGCAAGGCAACGATCCAAAATCCCATCGAATGGAGCGCGAATCATCGCCATGTCCATTTGTTCGAGCAGCGTTTTCATGCTGTTCTCCAATGTTGCTTTTTGATTTTGTGCCTGCATGAATTCCAATTCCGAACCGATGTTCTGCTTCCACAAACGCTCTTGTCGATCGAAGAGGTCTGTAGCGAGGTCCAGTTGGCTTTGCAATTCAGCCATCGACCGATTCAAGACGTCGGTGTTGATCCGAATGATCGCATCGCCTTCACGTACCTGAGCTCCTTCTGAAACCATCACTTCTTCAATGAGGCCAGCGAATTCTGTTGTCAGAATGGAATTCATGTCGGTTTCCACATTGCCTTGAATGCTAAACCGGTGCGAAAACGTCTCCGGCTGCACATCGAATACACCGACAGCCATGCCTGCAGGTTTGTTTGGCACGGCAGATTCATCAACTACGGTTTCTGCCGTTTCAGAGGAGCCACAGCTCATGAAAAACGCACTACTCAAGACCAGGAAAAATCCTGTCAATCGGAAAGAGAAAAGGGATGGCATCAAAAAGGGATTGCGTAATGTGTTCATGGGGTCATTCAAATTCTGAAAGCGTGCGTTTCAGTTGCGTTTGGGCATTGAGCCAGTCCAAAACAGCTGATAAACTATTGCCTTGGGCTTCGAGTAATTGATTGCGCGCTTGAGTCCACTCAAAGGAAGAAACCAAACCTTCTTGATAGGCCGTATATGTCTGGTCAAAAATTCGCTTTGCAATGGTCTCAGCGTTGGTGCGATTCTGGTATGCCAGCATGGCTAATTCCAGTGTCAGACGCGCATTGTCAAATTCCATTTGTGAGGACTGGCGCAATTGCTCCAATCCGATGATGGCTCGATCTTCTTGAATGCGCTTCTTCTCAACCTGTTGCTTTCCGCGAAAACTCGTCCACAAGGGCATGCTAAAATTCACTCCCCACAGCTGGATCGGGTACCAATTGCCATCGCTTTGAAAGAAGTTAAACGCGTCCCGCTGTGCGTTGCCTTGATTGGTGTAAAACGCGGATATCTGAGGTAGACCCTTGGCTTGTTGGTTGCGCACGTCTAAACCCGCTAATTCCACATACGATTCCTGAAGTTGGATTCCTGGAAGCGAGCTCGCGTTGAAGGGTTGAGACAACAATCCCAGTCCCTTTTCGCGACTCAACAAGTCTTCTAAAGAGTCCTTTAATTTCAAATCCATCGTGGGATTCACTCCCATCTGAAAGCGCAAGAGGGCTAACGTTAAAGGCACCTGAAGCTTTGCGGAAGACCATTCGAGTTCGAGTTCCTGCGCCGCCAACTCCAATTGGTCCACGGCGATTTGGTTGACAAACCCTTCGGAATATACTTGTTGCGTCTCCTTCAAGCTGGATTTTACGAGCTCCAACGCTTGTTCTAAAATAAGGGCGCCTTGAGCCGCCCCAAGCGCCACATGGTACGCCTGCGCAACCTGCTCTCGCACCTCATCCGCCGTTCGCTGAATGGATTGGTCCTTGGATTCAGCGTACAGTTGAGCTGCGCGAAGGCCCACAAAATAAGATCCACTAAAAACCAATTGCGTGGCTTGAACTCCAACATTCGCTGTGTGGTTTTGACCAAATTGCAATTCAGACAGCGCATTCGGATCGGATGGAGGTGCATTCAATGCAACGCCCGTTTCCTCTGCAACACCCGATAAAAAATCATTGAAATACGATGGCAGTCCGAACGCATCAGCCGGAACTACCTGCGTTGGGATATCAATGTACTGGCTGTAATCTGCTACCAAGTTAATTTGAGGCAAGCCCGAAGCGAGCAACTCCTTGACGTCTCGCTCAGCCTGGGCCTTATCAAGACGAGCATACTGCATGGAGAAAGCCTGTTTCAGCGCAATTTCTTGGGCTTCCGCTAACGTCACCTCGAGGGACTTCGGGTTTTGGGCCGACGCGGTGCCACTACAGAGTCCTATGAACAGGATAAAAATGAAGGGAAATCTCATGATATGGGGTGAAGGTCTGCTGCCAGCTTGTTCTGCAAGTAGTCCAAACCCATGGGGCTTGAAATGGCATGGATGTGATACAAAGCCGATTGCAAATACAATTGAGCCATGGGCTTGTGATTCGATGTGTCTTGCGCCATTTCTCGAACAGTCGAGCTTATGGAAACGAGGAATTGTGCTGCGACCCCTGGATCAACTTCCTGGCGGTAAACACCCTCGTTCTGGCCTCTCTTGATGTTGCTCTCGACAGCACCAAGTAGAATTTCGTCTCTGCTTTTAATCAGATTTAAAAACGCAATGGGGTGATACTTCTGAAGATCGTACAGAATACTAGGATGCATCTGTGATACGACCTGGTGCACATGCTTCATGATGCGCAATTCGCTGTCAATGGCATTCCCTTCCGCACTCGACGCCTCAGTAATAATGCTCTCCAACTCCAAGCAATGTTGCTCCATACCCAACTGAATCAACTCTTTTTTGTCTTGAAAGTGCTTGTAAAGCGTCTTCTTAGAGACTCCCAATTCGCGGGCCAAGTCGTCCATATTGACAGACTTTATGCCGAAGCGCAAGAATACAGCCATGGCTTTCTTCACCAAGTCTTTTGCAGCTTCTTGCAGCATATTGAATGCGGGACACGTGTTCATTGCGGCGGCAAAAGTACTGCCACATGTCTACAATGGAAACGAAAAGTGTGTTAAAACGTTTCCTGCAGGTCAATCGAAGGCTTGGTCAATGACCGCGTCTGAGGCGTGTTGCGCCACGGTGACTTGCAACAGCGGTTCACGTTCCATGGCCCGCTGGATGGCCCATTCGGCCCCTTTATTGCGCGCCCAACTGCGCCGCGCTATGCCATTGTTGACGTCCCAATGCAGCATCCCCTTCAGTCGCCGTTCAGCATCCGAACTCCCGTCGATGACCATGCCAAACCCGCCATTCACCACTTCGCCCCAACCAACACCGCCTCCATTGTGCAGCGAAATCCACGTCGCTCCACGGAATGCATCCCCCGCAAAGTTCTGTACCGCCATGTCGGCTGTAAACGCCGAACCATCATAGATGTTCGACGTCTCCCGATACGGAGAGTCCGTGCCGCTGACATCATGGTGGTCTCGGCCCAACACCACCGGCCCTTTCAATCGACCGTCCGCAATGGCGTCATTGAATGCTTTCGCGATGAGCATGCGGCCTTCTGCATCGGCGTAAAGAATGCGGGCTTGAGAGCCAACAACCAGTCGATTTGCTTTTGCTCCTTGAATCCAGCGGATGTTGTCCTCCATCTGCTGGCGAATTTCAACGGGTGCCTCTTTCATGAGTGCTTCCAATACGTCGCAAGCGATGCCATCGGTCACTTCCAAATCAGCAGGATCTCCACTTCCACACACCCAACGAAACGGTCCAAATCCAAAATCAAAACACATCGGGCCCATGATATCCTGAACATAGCTTGGATATCGAAATTCAAGCCCACTTGGCGCCATTACGTCTGCTCCCGCGCGCGACGCCTCCAATAAAAAAGCATTTCCATAATCAAAGAAGTACGTTCCGCGTTCCGTGTGCTTGTTGACCGCTGCAGCATGACGAACCAAGGAGGCTTTCACGAAGCCTTTAAATTTTTCAGGGTCATGCGCCATCATCTCGTTGGCTTCTTCAAACTCCAATCCCATGGGGTAATATCCACCCGCCCAAGGATTGTGTAGTGATGTCTGGTCTGAACCCAGGTCCACAAAAACCTGGGCCTCGTCAAATGCTTCCCACACATCCACAACATTGCCAATGTAGGCATACGATTCTGCGCGTTTGGCAGCAACAGAAGCTTTCACTTGCGTCACCAAATCGTTTACATCCTCAATCAAATGATCCACCCAGCCTTGTTCGTGTCGCTTGCGCGCTGCGACCGGATTGACCTCAGCTGTGACGCTGACGACACCCGCAATATTACCTGCTTTGGGTTGAGCGCCACTCATCCCGCCCAATCCCGCGGTGACGAATAATTTACCTGCTGTTCCTGTACCTGTTTTGTCGTTCATACGAACGGCATTGAGCACCGTGATGGTCGTACCATGAACGATGCCTTGAGGGCCGATGTACATATAAGACCCCGCTGTCATTTGACCGTACTGTGAAACGCCCATCGCGTTCATACGCTCCCAATCGTCTGGTTTAGAGTAGTTTGGAACAACCATGCCATTGGTCGCGACAACGCGCGGAGCTTCCTTATTGGAAGGAAACAACCCCATGGGGTGTCCGCTATAAATTGCCAACGTCTGCTCTTCCGTCATTTCGCTGAGATACCGCATGGTCAAGCGGTATTGTGCCCAATTCTGGAAAACACCACCGTTCCCACCATATGTAATCAATTCATCGGGGTGTTGAGCCACTGCGGGGTCCAGATTGTTCTGGATCATCAACATGATCCCTGCAGCTTGGGTGCAACGAGATGGATAGCTCTCGATGGGCCGCGCGTGCATGGAATAACTCGGCTTCAATCGGTACATGTATATCCGCCCAAAGTCTTTGAGTTCTTGAGCAAATTCTGGAGCCAACACGTCATGCTGATCAGATGGGAAATAGCGCAAAGCGTTGCGTAAGGCCAGTTTTTTCTCTTCAGCCGTCAGGATATCTTTTCGAATTGGAGCATGGCTCCACTCCTCTGATCGCACTTGAAAAGGGGGCAATTCCAAAGGGATTCCTTCTGCAATAGCCGCATGAAACGCTTGATTGGTTGTACTCGATTCGTGCTTCATTTTTTGTTCGTTTTTCCCGTGCGTTTGTCATAGCCGAATGGACAATGCTTGCATCCACTCAAACAACAATGACCCCGCTTGAGGTGGTATTGTTCCGTGAACACCACAAATCCTTCTGGACTGTGATAAAAATCTCCTGGTTCCAAATCGTCCCGCATGTTGCAAATTTACCATCTATGAAGTCGACTGACATCCCCTTATGGCCCCAACCTAAAACTGAACGTGTCCACTGGTCCGTTTCTGAGCAGGCCGGCGTGGATTTGTGGGTGCGCCGTTTGGATGCCATTCCTGGGCCTTCTCCAGGAAACAAAGCCTGGAAGCTTCACTGGCATCTAGAAAAAGCACAGCAAACCTTTTCCAAGTCCCTCCTCACCTTTGGAGGCCCCTGGTCCAATCACCTCCATGCCGTTGCAGCCGCTGGTCGCGTTCGAGGCATCCGAACCATTGGTGTCGTAAGAGGTGAACGGCCCTCCAATGAAAAAGATCTTACAGCGACTTTGCAGGATTGCGAATCATGGGGGATGACATTGTTCTTCGTGAGCCGGGCGGAATATGCTGAAAAGCACACTGATTTCTTCAAAGCGTGGCTGCGTGATCAGTTTGACAACCCCTGGATTGTCCCTGAAGGGGGAGCCGACGCCTGGGGAGTCATGGGAAGTCAAAAACTCATAGAACCCGATGACATCACTACGCCTTGGGATGCCATTTTGGTGGCTGCTGGAACTGGCACTACAGCCGCCGGAATGGCAATTGGTCTCAGGGGAGCATGCCCTTTAATTGTTTGCAGTGCCCTAAAAGGATGGAAGCCTTTGGAGGCCATGCGGACGTTGATTCAATCGACAGTCAATGACGGCCTTTGGACTCAAGGTTTGCTTGAAAACGTCGCATCTTGGGAAGATGCCCATGAGGGTGGGTTTGCAAAACGCTCACCTGAAATGATGGATTGCATGGACCTCTGGGAAAGCGAAACTCACATCGAATTGGATGCGGTATATACCGGAAAGCTTGTGCTCGCAATGAAGCACAGATTGGAAATGGATCTGGTCAACCGTCCCATATTTTTATCTCGAGGTGCTCGAATCTTGATGCTCCACAGTGGCGGATTGCAAGGAAATCGATCTTGGAAAACGAAATACAAGCGTTGAG
>CAWVYB010000065.1:0-10761 GCA_963934215.1 uncultured Flavobacteriales bacterium
CGTGCTTGTACCTGATCGATATCCATATTATATTGTTCTAGTTTCTATGAATATCAGTTATTTAACCCGGTATGGGCTTGATTTTCGCTCAGCAACCTTGACCGAACTCGGTCAAAAGTAAAAGCAGGTCAGACACGGATACAGTCCCGTCCATGTTGATGTCCGAAGCGCATCCACCGTCATTGTTTCCGAATACACACGTGCCATCGTCATCATTGGCTTCTTCGTCATAATTCAGTGCGTACACATATGTGCAGCCTAGCACGACACAGCTGTTAAATTCGCAAGAGCCGTCATCGGAAGTTGCAGTCTCATCGTAGTTGCATGCTGCCACATACAAGCAGCCTAAAACGTCGTCGGTCTCATTGGAAGAAGGGTCGCAAACTTCGTCTGCCGCATGTGACCCCACGTTGTCCCAATTGTCTATTTCCAAAACGATCCACTCACTGTCGTCTTCCGTGGTGCCAGCAGATGCGCTCCAATCTCCAGAATTGCCTGTAGATACAGTCGATTTGCGAATGAGGGTATGATTGGCTGTTGCACTGCCCGTTCCTGCGACATCCCACCCTGTACCAGGGTCTCCGTTCCAATCTCCCAAGGCGTCGAGAACGGTAAAGTCGTCTGGAGAACCATTGACCAGGGCGAAACCATCGTCACCATTGGATAAATTACCATATGAAAAGTCAGAGATATTTAGTAATCCAATCTCAGCTTGACTGTGGACAATGAGGTAAACGCTTTGCGGATCAATGATTCCATTGACCGGAAGTTCCACCCATGTTTCATACTCGCCAGGAATACTCGGGGCATTGACCGTATGAGCCAACGCAAAGCCATCGAGCGAAATGGACTCTATTCCAGGATTGTAGATCTCAAGGTATTTGTTATTGGAGCTGCCTTCCCCGTATTCACTGAAGTAGAGGGAGCAAGAACTCAAGGTATTTCCGTCACAATCCAACCCGGCTTCGGCATAGAGGCAAGACCCGTCGTCTGATGTGGCGTCGAGATTGTAATTACAGGCTGTTTCATCCATGCATCCCGGCACAGTCGTGCCCGTCCAAAACCATGCACGCATGACCAAATCAGGGTGTGATATGTATGGGTTTGCATTTCCCTGTACCTCCTGAACACGCTCGTTTCGTGTGGCTTCAAATGGGCTTACAGGATCCTCCTGATGCCATGAATAAAGCGTCTCGATGTCCCCAATATTGGCCATAACACCCGCTTCTGTGGGGTACATGGTGTAGAAGTAAAAGACCAATCGTGCAATGTCCCCTTTGGCATCGTCGCGAGGTTCCCAAAGATTGCTGGATCGCTCAGTCCAGAGCTCCATATTGCTCGGGATATCTCCCTGTGACACGTAATTTCCATTTCCATCGATGCCATACCATTGTGCATTTTCATCAACGACTTCACCATATGGTGAATTTCCCCGGGCAGAATTGGCATTGCCATGAGTCGGCCGGATGTTGAACAAGTCAGACTTCATCGGTGAGAGAGAGCCGAAAAAACTCTGAGGCACAATGTGTTCCGTATTGATCGGGTCGAGGTAAGTCGTATAGCTAGATTCTTGTTCGAATCCTGTGTAGATGCCGTGGATTGCATTGTTCTCCTCATCGGTGTATCCGAACATTTCGGTCCGAGCTCCATTGTAGCCCAGGTCATCGAAGAAGGGTTGGTACCAGTTGACCTGCAGCCAGTCCCGCAATGGTTCCATATTGAGGTTCTCCGGAACGGCAGGTTGTGCAAATAAGGCAGTAGCGATGAGTGCAAAAATCAAGGCGAGTGTCCCTTTTTTTTGCGCAATAATCACAGAGGGGTTGGAAAATGAAACCATGGAAAAAAGGTAAGGGATATTCCGTTGGTAGAGCCTTTATTGTTCAGTCGATTGTTTGATGAAATGCAATTCGGTGAAGTCGAAATCGGGATTGGGGACGTCGAAATCAAGAGATTTCACCTGGCCTTTCATGTTCAAATCGAAGTGCGCCATGCCTTTAGGTAGCATCATTTGGGTTCCCCAGTGCAAGCGAAAGGTGTCAAAATGCCAATGTTCCAATGTGCCTCTAAAAAGAGGGGTAGGTTCAAATTCGAATTGAAGCGTGTCGTTTGCTAAGGATATCCGTACATCTCCGTACATGCTATCTGAATAGGTGCCGACGTACGCTGATAACGTCAAGGAAGCAGCAGCATGAGGTATGCGGGATGCGATGAACTCTTCCTCGTCACGAGCGCGATTGGCAGGCTCTTCACGCTTTGACTCCAGCAAGAAGTCCATCACCGGGGTCTGCCGATCGCCGCTCAGCAGCACATTCAGGACATCGTGTCCCCAGCCCCATGGCACGGATGTGTTGGCATTTGTCAGGATGATGATGCCGAGCTTTTCTTCGGGAACGAGCACTTGTCGGCTGATCATGCCGTCATAGCCTCCACTATGTGCTACCACTTTCCGTCCGTGCAAATTGTACAATTCCCATCCCAGTCCATAGCCTCTAAAGTGCATAGAGGGCAACATCTTATGGTACCAGGAGGAGACCGGAATGGGCGTATGCATCGTCCACATTTCGTTGGTTTGACTTGGAGTCCATAAGGTGTCGGTCGCTGTTCGTCCGCTGTCGAGCTGTACGATCATCCACTGAGCCATTTCTTCGGCACTGCTAATCAGGGCGCCGGCGGGAGCCATGTTGTCCCAATTGATCCATTCAATGGGTGTTTGAATGCCAGAATCCAGTTCGTTGTGTGGGGCAGCAACATTGGATCGATCCTGCAATTCGTTCGTGCTCAAAACAGATGACTTCATACCGATGGGATCTAGGAATGCCTGCTCGATATATGTCTTCCAAGATTTTTCACTAATGGCTTCGATGATCTCTCCGGCTGCCATAAACATCAGGTTTTGATAGCCAAACTGTGTTCTGAATGCTGTTGTGGGTTCGAGATGCCGCGCTTTTTCTAAAATTTCTCTGCTGGACCATTGGGTGCCATACCACAGCAAGTCACCGCTGAAAGTGGCCAAACCACTGCGGTGGCACAGTAAATCCCGTACCCGCAATTCGGATGTGACATACGGATTGTAAAGTTCAAACCAGGGAAGGTGTTCTTGCACGCGATCGTCCCAATCAAGTTTTCCTTCGTCAACCAATTGTGCCAGTGCCGCTGACGTGAAGGCTTTGGTGTTGGAAGCCACGGCATACAGTGTTGAAGGAGTGGCTTTGTCTCCGCTGCCGGCGATGGTTTCGCCATACGATTGACTCCAAATGACGTGCCCGTCGTGGACGACGGCCACCGATAAGGAAGGCAGGTTGAAGTCCTTTACAGATTGCGCCATGGCTGCGTCGAGCCAAGCCATCTGGCGCGGTTGGTCTTGGACTTGACCGTGAGAAGACGAGGCCGACAAAAGCAAATACAGGATGACCGCAGGTCGTTGCAACGGAGAAAGAAAGAAACGTTGGATGCGCATAGGACCAATGTGATTTGAGATGGCTAATTTCGTGCACATGGAGTCACAAGCAATTGAAATCGGGGATAAGGTGCGTTTTCTAAATGAGGTAGGCGAAGGAACGGTGACACAAATCTTGAGCGGAACCCTATTGATGGTAGAGGATCAGAATGGATTTGAATTCCAACATGAGCGAGGTGAATTGATTCTCATTGGAAATCGAGAAGAAGAAAAGGCGGGGTACGCTCGGGTGATTCCTTCAGTTGCAGAGATTTTACAACAAGAAGTAAGCTCGGAGGAACAGAAGGCCATTGAGAAGCAGTTTAAAGATCGATACGCCATAGCCGATAGTCGTCCTGCATCGAGTGACATCGTCGAGGTCGATTTGCACATGCATCAATTGGTAGAGAGTCAGGCAGGGTTGGATTCTGGTGCAATGCTTGAATTGCAGTTAGCGCATTTTGAGCGCATGCTACAGATCGGAGTGAGACAAAAAACCAAGCGCATGGTGTTCATCCATGGAATCGGTCAGGGTGTTCTACGACATCAGATTTGGACCCGTATTGAGCAGTATTATCCGGATTGTGCGTGTCGTTCCGCAGACCCACGTCGATTTGGCAATGGGGCGACCGAAGTGTGGATTGGAGAAAGCGCATCAAGTCGGCGCAGCAGTTAATCCTCGGACTTGTCCTGCGTTTCCTTTTGTTGGTTTGTCTTATTCTTTTCAGCCCATTCTTTTGCGATGACGGTCAATGGTCGTGTCGGATCGTCCACACGAATGGAGGACAAGTCAAGAGTGAAAGGATGCTCCAATTGTTCGATGTTGACCACGCGGAATCGATACAAAACGATGCCGTCTTGATTGGTTTGTTCGAAAGATAGAATGGGTTGTTTGGAGGCTTGAGGTGGCAATGAGAACCCTGGAACGGGTTGCATGGACAACCATGCCGTGACGCCGTATGCTTGCCAAAAAGATTTTTTACCCAAGACAACTTCGACGTTGGTTTCGCCATCGTTCATTGAGACGATCAGCAGCGAATCAGAAGGTTGGGTTTTCCAGTTGGACTCTCGTTTTGATTCAATTTGGGTAGCATTTCCCTTGAGTCCCATCTTGATGGCCATGGCCTGTGGAATCAAGGTGCCGTTCAAGTTGGAAGGGAAAATACTTGCGAGGCGATCGGTCTCTGGGTCAAAAAACAGGCACTCGTCGGAGCGCGAAGAGTCAGGGAGCCAAATCATCGCTCGGTCCTCTTTTGGGGTATACCAAAACCGTTGAACGCGGGAGACGTTTCCTCGTGTGACCTCCATGTCGAGTACGTGGCTCCAGGATTCAATGCGCGTATCAAGCGGAAATCGAGTCATTTCATGAAATTGCTCTTGAAGCATGGCCTGCACTTCTTTCTGATGCAAACGCAATGAGTCTTCGGCAGCATTCTGGATAGAGTCAGCGGGTGCTGAGTTTTGTGAAGTGCCTATTGAAACACTGCCGGTCAAGGCCAAACAAAGAAAAAAAACAGGGGCTAGAAAACGTTGCATGTTGCAAAGATACACCGGTCAATCACGCATTCAGTTTCGCCTTCGGGACCGCTTCGGGTTGTTCCAGGGTTTCTTCATGTCGGGATCACGTATTTCGACATTCTCTTTAAGTACCCAGTGATTTTTTTGCCAGACCAGCGCGTCGTAGGTCATGTCTGGTCCGTAAAAAGAGGTGTTACCCTGAAGTTGCGGCTCAGGAGCGCTCAGATGATCCATCACGATCATGCGCAGATCTTCTCTCCATCGAAGCATGGCCGTAACACCGTCTGCATATTCCAAAATCATCCGCTTTTCGGAGCCATGTCCCAAGTCGATGATCGGAATACCAAATCGTAATTTACCATTTTGAATGCTGAGTGTCTCAACAACCTTTCGACTGCGAATGCCGTCCGCTCCGTCCCATCCCAAGAGGGTGAAGACAAGCTTTTTGCCCTGAGTTTGTGGAATAATGGAATAATAAACTGCACCTGGCCAAGTGTCGGCTTTGAACCGTTTTTTGGTGTCCAGTTTTTGCCGATTTGAGTGCCCCAATCGATCACTCAATTCGATGACAAGTGGATCTCCATTCCGGTCCTTCGCAAGAATAAATCCACCATACTCTTGTGTTCGGTTCTGAAGCTCAATGTTCCAAGTGATGACAGCAATACTTTGCTCCCCATCGCCAGCTGTTATCACTCCCATGCGCTTGGCAAGTGAAGGCCAATCACACGCCCAGAAATCGGTTTCACTCCATGTCTGGCGCATGCCGTCTTTCAGGGCCTCATGCGCAATCCGTGATTCAGTATCATTCGACGCATTCATCACATGGTCATGAAGCTCCAGCAACCTCGATACTGGGTCTTCCGCAACTCCGCCGTGACTCCAAAACGGAATGGCTAGGCAAAGAATAAGAAGGGGAATCCCAATTGCGGTAAGTCTCATGGTAGTGTTAACGCGGATTGAGCCAGAGGATTGTTGAATGACGCTCTCGATCAAAGGTTTAAAGGTGCATGAAGGCTTTTTTAGCCAACAGCAATTCCTCAGATTCACGGTGTTCAGGATCGTCAACACAGCAGTCAACAGGGCAGACAGCAGCGCATTGAGGCTCGTCGTGAAAGCCAACGCATTCTGTGCATTTGGAGTGTGTGATGTAGTACACTTCCATGCTGCCGGGGTCGTTTTCTTGTTCAGAATCTACGCTGCCCACAGTCGGGTGCTCGCCTTGTCCTTTGAAGCCCGTTCCTTCTGCAAATTTCCAGCCTGCGCCTCCTTCGTAAATGGCGTTGTTTGGACATTCTGGCTCGCATGCACCGCAGTTGATGCATTCATCAGTAATCATTATGGCCATCTTCTCTTTCTTCTCTTGGGTGCGGGTTAACTTCGTGGCGAAGATACGAAGCACAATGACGAACACCTTGAAATCATCTCTTGTTCAATTGGGAGCTTGGATGCGCGGAGAAATAGAGGGTGCTGGTTCGGCAAATGAAAGCTTGCTGGCTCATGCAGAATCGACAAATCGCTGGTTTACTCCGGCGCATTCTAAACAGGCTATGCAGGCCTGTGGGGACTGGTTGCGACCTGAAATGTTGGATGAATGGATGGGTCGATACCCCGACGTTTCGGTCTCTTCTTCGAAAAAAGTAGGGCTTGTGCTTGCCGGTAATTTACCACTTGTGGGGTGGCATGATGTTCTGTGCGTTTTGCTTTCGGGTCACCATGCCGTGATCAAATGCAGCTCGTCAGACACCGTTTTGATCCCTGAAATCATGCATGCTTGGAATGAATTTGCGGGCGATGAACTGAAGGGGCGATTTGAATGGTCACAAGGGCCAATGAAAGACATCGACGCCATTATCGCCACCGGGAGCAATAACACCCGCCGTCATTTTAATCATTATTTTCAAAATGTCCCACGGATACTCCGGGGACAGCGCACGAGCGTTGCCGTTTTAGACGGGGACGAGACGCTGATTGACTGTCAAGCCCTTGGGCATGATGTGTTTGATTATTTTGGATTGGGCTGCCGCAGTGTCACCAAGCTTTTTTTACCCAAAGGATTTGATTTAAACCGGCTCTTTGGGGCGTGGGTGGAATGGTCTCACTTGGGCACGCACAACAAGTATGCAAACAACTACGACTACCACAAAGCGTTGTGGCTATTGAATCAAGATGCGATTTTGGAAAATGGGTTTCTGCTGATGAAAGAGGATGACAAATGGGTGAGTCCTGTGGGGACCCTGTTTTATGAATTCTATGAGGATGTCAGTGCTGTAGAGGAGCGATTGCGAGAACATCGGAATGACTTACAATGCGCTGTTCGCCGCGAAGGTGCAGCTGTATTGTCGATTCAGGTTCCCATTTTTACATTGGGAAATTCACAGTGTCCGTTGCCTTGGGATTATGCGGACGAAGTGGACACCATGAAGTTCTTGTTCGAACTATCTTAGCATCATGGAAAGGACGGGAATGGAACGAAAATTAACGAAAACAGGAGCGACGTCATTGGCTGCTTTTTGTTGCTTAATCATGTGGGTTGGCATCGGGTGCAGCACAGACATTGATCTGACTGCTCCTTACGAACGAACGCCTGTTGTGTTTAGTCTGCTAGAAGCAGCGCAAGACACTCAATGGGTCCGAATCAACCGCACGTGGTTGGGAGATGGGAATCAATTCGAGGCGGCCATGGTTCAGGATAGTAGCGAATACGATCGTGATGACTTGATTGTTGCCATGGATGAACGTTCTGGAGAGCAGGTCCTTCGGACTTGGCAGCTTCAGGATACCGTGATCGAAAACAAGTCAACTGACGGGATTTTTTACGGACCCAATCACCAAATGTGGTTTTTTGTTCCAGAAGGTGGTTTGGATTCCGAGGCCGAATATGACTTTAGATTGGACATCGCTGATGGTACGCACGCAGAGGCGTCGACCAACATGATTGCGACGCAAGCAGGTAACATCACACAGCCTCCTCCTGGGGTAGTGAACTTTAAATTTAACTTCGCTAGCATTGGTTTTCAGACGACGTATCCTGACATCACCTTCAAGTGGTCATCTACAGAAGGAGCGAGCCAATACGATATTTCCATGCGGATTCATGTAAAGGAACGGATTTGGGCTGATTTGGAACACACCCAATTGGTTGACGAATTGGATCGGGTTATTGAGTGGCCGATGGGCTCTTTGCGGACTGATACGGATGAAGGAGGGGAAGTGCTCCAGAAAGAAGTAAGCGGCGAACGATTCTTCACGACTTTGTCGACGCAATTGGTGGAAGACCCATACATCACTCGTGTTTTGGGTTCTTGGGACGAAGACGTTCAAATTGCCCGCGCGTTTGACTTTATCTTGACCATTGCCAACGAAGAGTTGGCGACATACCTCGAAATCAATAGCCCTGTTACAGGGGTGATTCAGGAGCGTCCTGAATATACCAACATTAACGGAGGCTTGGGCTTGTTCGCTTCACGCGCGAGTCAGGGAGTTTATGGAGTTGGTTACACGACCAGTACCATCGAACAGTTGATTGAAGGTGATGCGACCGCAGCGTTGAATTTCTGCACGCCAAATCCATTCTCTGACTTTTTCTGCGACTGAATACTGCCATGGCTCATACACTATCGACCAAGCTTCAAGAGGCGACCATTGAACTCTCAATGGGGCTATACACGATTCGGTTTCATGAGGAATCAGTTTTGGATTTGAATCACGTGAAGCGAGTAGAAGAGGCGCGTCGCGAGTTGGTCCGAGGTGGCGAAGGTCCCGTTCTTGTTTTGATTCCTAAGAATGTTGCGCTCGTGGAACAGGAGGCGTTAGCTTGGATGGGTTCGCCTGATGCCATGGCCGGTGTTCCGGCTCGGGCCATCGTGGTGCCGTCGTCCATTCAGGTTCTTCGCGATCGCATTCGATGGGCCTTGTTCAAACCTTCCGTTGCATTTCGTGTGTTCCGCAATCCCCAAGTCGCTAAAGGTTGGGTGTTGGATACGTGGTATGACGACCAAATCGGTCACGAAGTGGATGCTTTTGTAGGGCTAGAAGCTGAAGAGTAGGGGCGCTGTCCGCAGCCGAATCCGTCTGGGAATTGGACTAGTTTTATTGCTGAATCATCACACGTTCTGTCATTCCGCTGCGCGAAAGCAAGTAGGTTCCAGCTGCAAGGGATTCGGGAACCGTCCAGCGGTCCACGTTTCCAGCCGCCACTTGCTGACCACTGATGTTCGAGAGAACCCATGGAGCATTGCTTTGTCCTCCCCATTGGATGCGTGATCCCGAACGGGCTGGGTTTGGATGCGCAATGGGATAGTCGACCATTTCAACGGTTATGTCGTTCTGAGTTTGCAAATCTTGGTAAGTAGAAAGCGTCGGGATACCAAGCGTTGTTGTGATCTCGAGAAGCGGGAACCCCATGCCTGCTCCCCACCATTGATAGATGGTTTGGATCCGTTCGATGACAAACGGTTCGCCCAGTTGTTCAATCAAAATGCTGTCATTGGCCACCAGTTCGGTTTTGACCCTCAAAACATCGTAAGACCCACTCGGTAAAATCAGCGTGCCCCAACCATCGGCCGTCACTTCACGCGTTTGATTGAGCCAATAGCCCAAGATTCCGGTCAAGTCCAAGGCAAAGGATCCGCTACTTGAAAACGTCTCTCCATACGAGAAGGGCAACGGGAAAAACTCATCAATATCATCGTATGTCACGGGCAAGTCGAAGCCCGAAGAGCTCAGGCCTATGCCAGCGATGGCATAATGGTCGTTCCCCGTTTGGTAAAAGCTGTTGAAGCCATCCAAGGGAATGCCAATGTCGATACCAAGGTCTGGAAGTTCTGTAGGAAGAAAGAAATTGCATTGATACGCTGAATTGAAGGGGCTATTGAAGGCCAATGATGCTGTGATGGATGCGTCGCTCATCGGGCTCGGTGTCACAGGTGCATCGCCCATAGAGGTCAAGTTGCTTGCGTCCCAGACGGCGTTTTCGCCCATAGTTTCCATGAGTCCAAAGTCCAAAACAACCGCATTTACCAGCGGGTAAGTCGTACCTCCTTGCGGCATGTCTGAAGGTTCAAGGGTTACTTGAAATTGAGCAGCGTTTCCGGAGAGGACTGCGATGCCAACAAGCAGGGTGGTGCGAAAATGAGTCATTGTGAGCAGGTGGTTTCAAATGTGAAGCTACAATTCTTCGTTTAAAGTAGCCTCTCGTTTTTTTCGACGTTCTCTCCACGTGTTGAATTCGCGCTGAAAACGCAATCCTACGCCTTGTGTAGTGGCTCCATCGGGAGTTGACCATTCGGGATTTTGTCGTGTATGACCGGTGACTTGGAAATGTCCACTTTGATCCAAATCATAGCTAATAGTCATGTCCTGCAATTGGACGTTTTGGGTTGAAACTTGGCTCAGTTGATTGGTGCCGATCGCCCCTTCAACATGCAGTCGGTCATCGAGTAGTCGCGTACTGAGGGCAACCGCTAAAGCTTGTTCACCGCGAGTCGGGTCATTGGCGTAATCAAACCCAATATCCACGTCAGGGGAGATTTGAGAGATCCAATGGCCTAGTTGACTCGCGATGAATGCAGCGCTTTTGTCTTGCATGTTTTCTCCACCAATGCCAGAAGAAATGGGGTCTGGGCTAAGGAATTGATTGAGAACAAGTAGGCTAAGTGCTTGGCGATTGAGCTCATCTTCGTTGATCAATGCACCCTCTACGAGTGATGCAAGTTGGGGAGAAGCTTCGGGTAAATCAATTGAAAAGCCAATGTCTGGTCGCATTAAAGCGCCCTGGAGTTCGAGATTGAGATGGATTGGAATGCGTC
>CAWVYB010000066.1:0-10652 GCA_963934215.1 uncultured Flavobacteriales bacterium
ACATCGATCGGCATGATCAACGGAATCAGCATTCCCGAAACCAGGAATCCTTCATTGATGCTGTGCTTGCGAAAACCTGCAAACAAGAATTCAATGCCCAATCCAACTCCATAACTCACAACAACCAGCGGCAGAACCTTCCAGGCTCCAATCAACAGCTTATCCCAAATCATGGTGTTCCAAGTATCCGAGACGCTGATCTCCCCTATTGAAAGAAGGTACTGGTGTCCCTGGTTCCACGTTCCAAAGAGCAGAGCGGGGACCAAAGCCAAGATCACCAAGAACATGGTGCGCTTCAAATCCACCCCGTCCCGAATGTGAACTCCGTTCTTGTTCGTATGCCCTGGAGTAAAGGCAAATGTTTCGAGGGAGTCAAAAACCACCCAAAACTTGCTCAGCTTTCCTCCTTCCTCAAAATGAGGTCGGATTGAATCCAAGATGTTGTGCAATGCTTTCATAATCTCTGGTTAACCAAGTTCTTTCTTCAACATGTCCAAACCGTCCCTTACCACCTTCTGCACCGCAATCTTGGATGTACACGCATATTCGCAAAGCGCAAAATCTTCAGGCGCTACTTCATAAATACCGAGTTTCTCCATCCCATCAATGTCATTGGCCATGATGCTCTTGATGAGCTGCACGGGATAAATGTCAAATGGGAATACCGGCTCATATTGACCCGTCACTACGAACGCGCGTTCTTCACCGTTGGAATTGGTATCCATGGTGAACTCCTTTGATTTCGGCATGAGCCAGGTGGGATAGCTCCTCGAAAGAGAAAACTTCTTCAATCCCGGGCTCAACCAACCGTCGGTCAATAAGAATTTAGGCTCGTTTCCTTCAGGCAACAAAGTCACTTGATGATGCAAGCCACCTAGGAAACCGGCTGCACCTGCATCGGTTCCGGTCAAAGGGTCTCCTGAAATGTAGCGTGTGTTCTCAGCATCTTCATGGCCTCCAACAAGTGACGTCAACGCTGCACCCGCCAAAGCCCGCATGTGCTGCGGAGCAGGATGCTCTGAGCCACCAGCTCCAACAACGCGGCATGGCTCATAACGTCCTTTCGAGAGCAAAACACCCAAATTCGCGACATCCTCAGCGTGCATTGTCCAAAGAACTTCGCCTTTGTTCAATGGCGCAGCATGATGGATTTGCACACCCACATTGCCTGCAGGGTGAGGGCCTTCAAATTGAGTCACCTTGGCACCTTCAATACCGGAAAAGATTGTATCATTTGAAAGCACACCAATGTGCACCCCCTCTGACCCTGCCAGTTGGCTCAAAGCATGGATGCCCGTTTGAAAGTCCTCCATACGTCCTTTCAATGCAACCGCCATGTCCGGGGACAACGGGGCTGAGTTGAATCCACTAATGTGGATACTTCGTGGTGTCACAGCCGGATCTGCAGCGACGGCGAAGGGCCGTTGTTGCACGAAGGCAAAGAGACCGCCATTGAGCATTGCCCCTAAAATGGCCGTTCGATCCGCCGTTTTGAGGTCGATGACTGGGAAGGACTCCGCTTTTCCTTGTTGATCTGCCTCAATGAGGACAGCAAGAATTTTTCGTTTGGCACCGCGTACAATGCTTTTGACCACCCCGCTAACGGGACTGGAAAATTGCACAGAAGGGCAGTCCTTGCTGAAAAACAGCGAACTACCAGCCACCACGGCATCTCCTTCTTTTACGCGAAGTTTGGGTATGACTCCAGTAAAGTCTGGAGGTTGTACAGCGTATATTGCTGCTGGTGGAGCATCAACAATTGAGGTCGCGGGGCGACCTTTTAATCGAATATTTGCTCCTTTTCGGATCCTTATCGTGCGGGACATCAGCTCACGAATGTTTACTTTTCGGGCGCAAAGGTAGGACTGACAACCGGTGATATCCCTATGATTTGCCCACAGAATTAACGCCGTTATGTTGCTAAACAGACAATTCACACCTTTAGGGGCTCAGAAAGACCCGAATCGGACACCAAATACAGCGCGTGTTCTCGCCAATCCTTCGTTTTTCGCGTTCATTCTCGCCATTGCATTTTTGTGCACGGATGCCCAAGGTCAAGGCACCCCATACCCCATTGCCTTTGCGGCAGAGAACATCCACAGCGTTACACTTTACCCGCAAGGCCTTCAAGCTGAACTTCCATTTATTGCATTGGATGACGGCATTCTCGAATTCCACTTTGATGACTTGAGTGAGCGCTTCCGAACATTGGAGATCCGTTGGAAGCATTGCACGTTTGACTGGTACTCCTCTCCCGACCTCACAGCATCCGATTGCATACAAGGCTTTACATCACTCAGTCTAGATCAAGTAGAGGCTAGTTTTAATACGCGGGTTGGCTTCACCCACTTTGCAGCGCAATTTCCCAATGACCTCATGCGATTTGAAAAAAGCGGCAACTACATCTTGGAAGTCGTTGACCCTTCGGAACCCGAAACCCCGCTAATTCTTCGACGATTTGTAGTGTATGAAAACATCGTGGACATTGAAATGACGGTGCAAGAGGCCAAGTCGATTCCGCTGAAGCGTTCTCACCAAGAATTGGATTTCGCCATCACACACAGTCCGGATCGATTTGTCATTCAAGACGCATACGATGCTCTTCAGACCACACTCCTTCAAAACGGCCGTTGGGATGCCGCTATTTCCAGTTTAGAACCCGTCTTTGTGAAAGGAGAGGAAGTCGTCTTCAGCCAACAGGGCGAAAATGCCTTTGAGGGCGGAAATAGCTGGCGATTTGTCGATTTGAAAAGCCTTCAGTTTGTCAGCCAAGGACTCGACCGCATAGAAGATGGCCGCAATCACTTCCACATGCATCTCGAGCCTGACGAACTGCGCACCTATGCATACCATCAAGCTCGAAGGGATTTGAACGGTGCGTATATTATCTCGAATGAGCGACAAGATGATCACACAGGAGGCGATTACGTGATGGCCCATTTTTATCTAGCTTGCTTTGACCCCTATCCAGATCGCGACGTGTATGTTTTTGGCCAATGCTCGGATTGGATGTTTCCATTGACTCATCGCATGACGTGGGATGACACCAAACGCCGGTACGAACTTGCTCTTTTTTTGAAGCAAGGATATTACAACTACACCTATCTCACGCGGCCTTCTTGGGCGGCCGATCGCTATGACACGGAAGCTTTGACCAAAGGAGCTGGAGTAACGTCAACGGTTGAAGGTTCCCATGCTGCTACAGACAACACCTACCAAGTCATTGCCTATTACTGGGATGATTCCGGTTATGACCGGGTCATTGGCTTTCAATCTGGGCGTGCCGCAGTGTATTGAACTCAACCGTTGTGCGTTGTACCTTCACGGCGTGAAATCTCAACGTATTTTCCTAACAGGAGCCTCCAGTGGAATTGGAGCTGCAGCTGCTCGTCTCTTGGCCGAAAAAGGCCACCGTGTTTTACTTATTTCAAGAGACTTGAGCGCTATGCAATCCTGGGCGTCAGCACGCGATGAAAACAGTGTCTTGCTGCACGAAGGAGACGCTACCAATGCGGAATCCATGCAGGTTGCTGCTCAAAAAATGAAGGACCAATGGGGAGGCATTGACGTGTGCATTCCCAACGCTGGAATCGGCGTTTTTTCGCCCCTCGAGGAAGCTGACATTTCGGACTGGCACCGGATGATTGACGTCAACATAAAAGGCGTTTTGAATGGCGTGCATGCGTGCCTTGATTCGCTTTTGAAAAACAAAGGCCAGATCATTCAAATTGGCTCAGTTGCCGCGCGCAATGTGTTTCCAAACAGTGGTGTGTATTGCGCCACCAAGCATGCCGTACTCGCCTTAAGTGAATCCCTTCGCATTGAGTTCCGAGACCGCCTTGCCGTGACCACAATCAATCCGGGCGCAGTGAATACGGCCTTCATAGATCAAACGACCAACTCCGAGCTCAGGGAATCCTATCGCCCCCAATTTGAAAAAGGCATGGACCCTTTGTTCATCGCTGAAGCCATTGTGCTCTCCATTGAATCGAAAGGCCGTGGTGTTTTTAGCGAAATTACCGTTCGTCCCGATAACCGATGAAACTTGTTTTTCTATCCAGCTCAACAGGTTGGGGAGGTCTTGAACAGAATTTACTTCGCTATGCCGAATGGATGCAAGAGGCTGGTGCCACGGTTAGCGTTTTGAGCGTTTCGCAGTCTCCTCTACATCAAAAAGCGCAAGCAGCAGGCCTGCCTTTAGAAACCATCGCTCGTCAGAATCGACATCTTCCATGGAGGGCGGCCTTGCACTTGCGCTCCCGGTTGCAAGCATTGAGCGCCGACGTTCTTTGGATAAGAGATCCCCGGGATTTACCGTTGGCCGCCTTGGCCGTTTGCGGCATACCCTGTCGCTTGGTCTTCCAACAAGGGATGCAAATTGACCGGCCCAAAAGGAAACCGTGGCATCGCTGGCGATTTGGACAAATTGATCATTGGGTCACCCCTCTGAAGCGTCTTGCAGATGAAGTTTTGAGAAACACCCCCTTAAAACCGCATCAAATCATTCAAATCCCTCTCGCTCTGGACTCCCATTGGTTCGCTCCTTCCAAAGACAAAGCAGCTTCGAGAAAGGAATTTGACCTTCCATCTGATGTCAAACTAGTTGGGCTGTTTGGAAGATTGGACCCGTTGAAAGGGCAAGATGTACTCCTCGCCGCCTTGGAAAGCGCATCTGACTGGCACGCGTTCATTGTTGGGAGCAATACCGCGAATGAAGCCGAAGATTGGGAAACACGCCTACGAACAGACGCCAAACAACGTGGAATCAGCGATCGCATCCATTGGCATGGGCACATGGAATCATTGCAAACCGCCTATGCAGCTTGCGATGTTTATGCCATGTGCAGTGCAAGCGAAACATTTGGAATGGTCACCTTGGAAGCCCTAGCATCGGGCATTCCTGTTATTGGAACCGACGCTGGTGGCACGCCCGAATTGTTGGGCCATGGTGAGCATGGAACGCTGATTTCTCCTCGATCACCGGATGCTTTGGCTAGAGCCCTGAAACACCACAATGATATCCCGGTCCCCTCTCATAAAGACTTGACCAAATTCCACAAAAGAGCGGCCGTTGAAAGTTGGTTGAAACTCCTGGAGGGACCTCCCCGTCCCGCATCGTAAATTTGTTGCGCTATGGGGAACATCCAAGACGAAATTGCCAAGCGGCGCACCTTTGCTATCATCAGTCACCCCGATGCTGGCAAGACCACTTTAACAGAGAAATTTCTTTTGTTTGGAGGGGCTATTCAGACAGCCGGTGCGGTGAAGAACAACAAAATTACGAAGACTGCGGCGTCCGATTTTATGGAAATTGAGCGGCAAAGAGGCATTTCGGTTGCCACTTCTGTGATGGCATTCAACTATCGAGACCGCCTCATCAATTTGCTCGACACACCTGGTCACAGGGACTTTGCTGAAGACACCTACCGCACGTTGACTGCTGTTGACAGTGTCATCCTTGTCATTGACTGTGTTAAAGGAGTCGAAGCTCAAACAGAGCGCTTGATGGAAGTGTGCCGGATGCGGAAAACGCCTGTCATCATCTTCATCAACAAGATGGACTTAGAAGGACAAGATCCGTTCGACTTGCTCGATGAGCTTGAGGTGAAACTCAAAATAAACGTTCGTCCATTGAGTTGGCCGATCAGTGGAGGCCAATCGTTTAAAGGAGTTTACAGCTTGTACAACTCCGAATTACGCTTGTTCAATCCGGACAAAACAAAGATTTCAAAAGAAGTGGTGTCCATCGAAGACATCCAAGACGCTTCCCTCGATGACTTGGTCACAGAACAGCACGCAAATCAGCTCAGAGAAGATGTAGAGTTGATCACCGGCGTTTACGAGACGTGGGATTCACAACCCTATTTAGACGGAGACCTTGCTCCTGTCTTTTTCGGAAGTGCGGTCAATAACTTTGGCATTCAGGAGATGCTCGATACGTTTATTGACATTGCTCCTGACCCTCGGTCACGTCCAGCTGACGTTCGCGATGTCCATCCGGAAGAAGAAGCCTTTTCAGGATTCATTTTTAAGATTCACGCCAACATCGACCCGCGTCATCGTGATCGCATTGCCTTTCTCCGCGTGTGCAGTGGGCAATTTCAGCGCAACACCTTTTACTACCATACACGGCTCACGAAGAAAATAAAATTCTCCAATCCTGCCACATTTCTTGCTCAGGACAAGAGCATTGTGGAGGAAGCCTGGCCTGGCGATGTTGTTGGATTGTACGACACAGGCAATTTCAAGATTGGCGATACGTTAACCGAAGGTGAGATCATTCAATTTCGTGGCATCCCCAGCTTCTCACCTGAGATTTTCAAGGAATTGGTGAACCTTGATCCCATGAAGAGCAAACAACTTGAAAAAGGAATCAAGCAATTGACTGACGAAGGGGTCGCCCAATTATTTATTCGCGAATTGGGCAATCGAAAAATTGTAGGAACCGTTGGCGAGCTTCAATTTGAAGTCATTCAATACCGCCTAGAACACGAGTATGGTGCAAAATGTGAATTTCAACCCAAGCGTTATTTTAAAGCCTGTTGGATTTTAAGTGACAACGAGAGCAAATTGGATGAGTTCAAGCGCATCAAAGGCACGGATATGGTACTTGATAAAGACAAGAATGATGTCTTTCTCGCTCCATCAAAGTTCCTATTGGACATGGAAATCGCCAATTTTCCTGAATTGGAGTTCCATTTCACCTCTGAATTTAAAACAGCTCAAGTTTAATTGAATGCGCGGTTCTAACTTGTACCGAATGAAAGCGTTCGCAAGCTATTTTACCCTTTTCGCCCTTGTGATGGGTTTCGGACTACCGTCCACCCATGCCCAAGAATCCGCTGTCGATTCGACCCTTTTGAACGTCGTCCAAATCAGTGGAATGGTTGTTACAGGCGACTCCCTTTCCCCACTTTCCTTCGCAACAGTTTACCGCATGCGGGACTCGCGCGGGACCATGACCGACGCCAACGGATTCTTTAGCATCCCTGCCCTAGAAGGAGACACCTTACGGGTGTCCTCGATGGGCTACATCGCACAACAATTCACGGTACCTTCCGATCTACAACTTCCTCGAATGAATGTCGTTCAACCATTGGGAAGGGATACCATTTCGCTGGAAGAAGCCTACATTTATCCCTGGCCTACCCGAGAGCGATTCCGCGAAGAATTCATGGAACTCGCTTTAACTAGAGATGCTTATATTGTTGGTCAAGAACGACTTGACCCAGAAGCGCTCTATGACAGACTCATGGAAGTTGGCCGAGATGGACCTGAAGTGTATTCATACACGATGCAACAGCAAGCCATCCAAAACAGCTACAACGGACAACTCCCTCCGATGTCATTATTCAACCCCATTGCCTGGGCTAAGTTCATCCAATCGCTGCGAGATCGCTAGCACCGAATGATGCTGAGATGTCTCCGATATACGCTGGCGATTGCCATAGCCTTGACCGTTCAGCTTTCTGGATTGGCTCAGGTCGGTTGGATTGAAGGAACAGTTGGCTCAAGCGATGGCAGCCCACTTCCAGGAGCCACTGTTATACCTATAGATCAAGCGTCTGCAGGGATGGTCACTGATCAAGATGGAAATTATCGCATTCAACTCAATGCCGGAGTTCCTTACACCATCCGATTTGGCTTCGTTGGGTATCGAACTGAACAACGGGTAATCACCCCGATCGACGGAGACACGTTGACTTTCACCATTCGCTTGCAAGCAGGAGTTGCTTTGGCCACCTCTGAGGTCTTTGCCGATGGAGAGCGTACATCTCCGGTTCAACGAATCGACCCCAAAGTCGCCTCTCGAATCCCTTCGCCTCGTGGCACGATTGAAGACTTGCTCATTCAAGCACCGGTTAACTTCAACAGCGAGCTCTCAAGCGGGTACAACGTTCGTGGCGGTTCTTTTGATGAGAACTTGGTCTACGTCAACGATATTGAGGTGTACCGTCCATTTTTGGTGCGTGCGGGGCAACAGGAAGGGTTATCCTTCCCCAACCCAGACATGGTCGAGTCGATCACTTTTTCTGCCGGAGGGTTTGAAGCCAAATTCGGCGATAAACTGAGTTCCGTTTTGGACATCCACTACCGCACTCCGACAACCAATCAAACGCAACTTACAGCGAGCATGCTCGGCGCCCAAGTGCAGCAGGATGTCGTAAGTGAAAAAGGCCCCGTTGGCCATCGTAGGTTCACCTTGAATTCGGGGTTTCGATTTCGGGATAACAGTTATGTATTGGGCTCATTGGATGAAGGTGGTGAATACCAACCACGGTACATTGACCTGCAAACTTTTGCCACCTTTGACCCCGATGGTTATGGCCCTTGGGAAATGGAATTCCTCGGGATGTATGGTCAAAACGACTATCAATTCATTCCAACGACACGACAAACCGATGTAGGCAGCATCAACGAAGCCTTGCGACTTACCATCTACTTCGATGGACAGGAGGTGACCTCTTTTCGCACTGGGTTTGGAGCACTTGCTGTAAATCGTGTCACGGAAAGCACGAAGTGGCGCTGGATTACCTCCGCTTTTTCAACTTCAGAATCGGAATCGTACGACATCTTAGGGGCCTATTTCCTCGATGAATTGGAACGTGATTTGGGTTCCGACGAGTTGGGTGAAGCGATGAACAACAAGGGCGTCGGCGCATTCTTAAACCACGCTCGGAATCAATTGGACGCCACAGTCATCAGCAGCGCATTAAAAGGTTCAACGTTTCATACCCCGAGTCAATCGTTTTGGGAATGGGGGGCAAAATGGCAAGCAGAGCACATCACGGATGCTTTATCAGAGTGGTCCCTCATTGATTCTGCTGGATACATTAGCCCGCATCCCCAAGACAGCATTGGTTATGTGGACAATGGCCCCGACCAAGTGATTGTTTTAAATGACATCATTCGCGCTCAAAACGAAGTCAACTCTAGCCGTGTCCAAGCATACGTGCAAAGCACTTGGAATTGGGAAAATGACCGGGGAGATCTCTGGAAATTAAATATCGGAGGTCGCGCGCATCATTGGTCCTTCAGCAACCAGGTCGTTGGCGGTCCACGAGGGCACCTCAGCTTTGCCCCCGTCTCCACATCAAGCGACCAGTCTACCGTTTGGAACCTGTCGGCAGGAAATTATTGGCAACAGCCTTTCTATCGAGAAATGCGCCAACTCGACGGAGCCATCAATCCGGACATACGCGCTCAACGCGCGCGCCATGCCGTCCTCGGTATGGACCGCGTCTTTCAACTGTATGGCCGTCCATTCAAAATGGTCTCTGAGCTCTACTACAAAGACCTCGACTTTTTGATCCCCTATGAAATCGAAAATGTGCGTCAGCGGTATTATGCCAAAAACAACAGCAGCGGCTATGCCACCGGCATCGACTTCATGCTCAACGGTGAATTCATCGATGGCATTCAGAGTTGGTTGCGATTGTCTGCGCTAAAAACAGCTGAAGACTTAGAAGACGACGGGTATTTGCAGTACTACAACGACGCAGGCGAGGCCATCATACCTGGCTTCACGTTGAACAATGTAGCCGTAGACAGCAGTTTAATCGAGCCTGGGTTCATTCCGCGTCAAACCGATCAACGGTTTAATATGAGCCTGTTGTTCCAAGACGAGATGCCGGGCAATGAAGCCTACAAGGTGCTTGTGAGTCTTTATTTTGGCACCGGCCTTCCTTTTGGGCCGCCATCCTTCGAACGCTACAAAGACATCTTGCGCACCCCGACTTACCGCAGAGTCGACATTGGCTTCTCTCGCGAACTGTTCTATAACCAAGACAAGACCTCATCCAAGAAAGAGCGCAGTGGATTTGTATCGATCGAAGTCTTCAATATTTTGGGGATTCGCAATACCATCAATCACACGTGGATTGAAGATGTCAATGGACGGCAGTATGCCATCAGTAATTATTTGACCAACCGAAGGGTCAACCTGAAGGTTAGCCTCTCATTTTGATTGCTGCTCAGCGCAGAATCGATACGTACCCTGTTTGAACTTCCGTCTCAACTGAAGCGTTTTCTTCCTCTCCCCATTGGTAGGTAATCCTGTACAGAAAGAGCTCTGCGTCCAGGTAGTAACCGTTGACGCCTCCATGCCAAAAGAACGCTGAGTCCAAGGACTCGAATACCAGCACTCCCCAGCGATCATAGACCTGCACATGAAATCCAGAGACGGGACAGGACGCCTTCACTTCCCACACTTCATTTTGCAAATCGCCATCCGGCGTGAATGCATTTGGCACGTATATGCTACAAGGACAATCATTGCCGAGATTTGAAAAATCATTGACCAGGGCAAAGACCTCTTCATAAACACACCCGACGGCATCTTCTACGCGAATCAAGTGATCGCCCACAGGCAGCAATGTGAAGTAGCCAGAGGAGGAGGTTTCAGTGCCATTGTAGACGTACACGTAAGGCTCATCCCCTCCTGCTGCCCGAACATCAATGCTGCCGTTGTCAAACCACGTACATCGCACATTTTCCTTGGACTCAACTACCAAGTCCAATCCACTGGTATTGAGAACCTCCACTTCCACACTTCCTTGACAGCCAAATACGTTCTGAACATCGATGGTGTAAGTCCCTCCTGATAGCCCCACAAACGAGCCCGTGTCTTGCCAATTGTCACCGGCGTTGAT
>CAWVYB010000067.1:0-10650 GCA_963934215.1 uncultured Flavobacteriales bacterium
GAAGTTCCGCTAATCAACGTGCGTTCAAATGCGGATAAAGCACGGGTGATGGTATACGGGCTGGGTTCCACACCAAAAGCATCCTGAGTCATCTTGACGTACAGGGAGTCGCTGTTCAATTGTTCGGCAATCAGAACGATGTTGTGGTTGAGCTCATTTGTTTCCTGAATGGGGACGAGCACTTGCATTTCAAGTGTCGGTACACCGCCTTCTCGGGTGAAATAGGGGTGCCATCCGATGTTACTCAACACAGGGACGTTGCGGGTTCCCAATGCGCCGCCCACGCCTGGTGTGGTGGGAGATGTTCCGCCAAAGGCATGGGAAGGAAGATGGCAGGAGGAGCAACTGGTCGAGCCGTCGCTCGAAAGCTGTGGGTCAAAAAAAAGCTGGCGCCCCAACTCCCATTTCAACGCACTCAACGGATTGTCGTTCGGGATAAATTGCGCTCCAAAGTGTTCCGGAGTCTCGGGAAAATTCCAAACAACAGAGGGTTCTGAATCCGCAGGCTTTTTGCAGCCGATGAGCACGACGCATGACGTAAAAACAAGGTGCAATCGGGCCCAGCGCATGGGGCTTACTGTATGATGAGTCTTTGCTGAAACGTTGCTGGCCCGAGCCCAACGAGCAGGTACAAGCCTGGAAGCAGGTCGCTCGTGTTCCAGACATCAGTGCTTTGGGTGACGGTTCCACTCCGGCATATCCGGCCGCTTGCATCGAGAAGGGCATACGTGGCCCCTATGGCTTCCACTCCCCAATCGAGCTGAACACGGCCAGTAGATGGGTTGGGAAACAAAGAGCAAGTTACACCACCGGTTTGCTCGATTCCAACGGAGCCTTGAAGTGGCTCGAAAACAAAGTCGCGCAGGTTATTCAGTAAAGTGGCCGCTTCATCGACGGTAGAATGTTCAATCAGGCCGCCGGAAACGTCGATTTGGATAAACATGCTTTCGCAATTGGCACGCATGAACAGATTGACCGTGCCATCAACAGCTTCTTCGCTGAAGGCATGCGATTGCTGGAAGAAGTTATCGTCACCAAGCGCATGGATTTCAAACGTGCTATTGCCTTCAGGTGTCCCTTCCAATGCCGCGAATTTGTAGCCGCTGGCCCACCCCCAATGCATGTTCGGGCTTTGAGGAGCCAACGGATGTCCTGCTGCATAAAGAGTTGGGTCGAGGTGGTTGTACGCTTCATCTACGCCGATACTGAAAGCCATGGCCTCGACGGCATTGATGTTCCATTCGCCCAATGGGTGGATCGAAGCTCCTTCTGATGCATCCACGAGTAAAAACACGTCGGAAAGGGCTGTCTCTAGGCCACCGTCATGGGTGATGACGAAATCAGACACATAGTATTGGAGGCGATTGATTTCGAGATTCGTTCCAAAGACATCAACAGACGACTGGAATTGCAACGGAGCGCCATTGAGCACATGCTGCAAATTCAGTTGAATGGCATTTTGGGCTTGCACAACCTGGGTACCAAGAATGCTCAGACAGAGCAGGAAGAGTTGAAAGCTTTTCATTGCAACATAAGATTTGTAGAAAGTTAATGATATCGCTAGAAAGTTTGTGGGCTTTAACATCTCACTGCTTTGCGTTGGCATTCATTGGTTTTTATTCTCACTCAAAAGGCGTGATTTTTACAACAATGATAGAGGGTCGCATCTTAGAAAGAGGAGAAATAATCCAACGACAGGGGGATGAAGTGAAGTTTCTTTTCAAAGTGCAAAGTGGTCTGCTGCGCTCTTTTTTTGTGGATGAAATGGGGAAGGAGCATGTTTTTATGTTTGCTCCGGAACAGTGGGTCGTGGCGGATCTTGATGCCATTGGGTTTGACTTGCCATGTGTCTTGAGTATTGAGGCGTTAGAACGGTCGCATATAGAGGTGGTGCCTTTTAAAAAAGGAGGGAAATTGGTCTTGGATTCGGAAGATCGTGAACTCGAATTTATGCGGTTGATGCGCCGCGCAGGAAGTTTGCAGCGACGTGTCCTGATGATGATGAGTACAAGTGCATTGGAACGGTATGAATATTTTTTGAAGACCTATCCAGATTTAAGCCCGCGATTGACGCAAAAGCAAATCGCCTCATACCTGGGCATTACACCTCAACGCTTGAGTAAATTAAGAGCGGAACGGGTGGGTAAATGAGGTTGTCGAAATGAATCTATGTGAAGGATTCTCCGCGAAACAAGGGAGATGTTTGCAGGATGAAAAATAGTACCTACAAAGTCTTTTCGAGTCTAGCATTACACGTGTTACTTCTCGCTCCTATCTGTGCTCAATCATTGAGTTTTGATGCTGCGAAGTCCAGCATTCGCTGGGAAGCCGGTAAAGTGATTGGAGATCCGCATTATGGATCGCTGCAGTTGGCCAATGGAGAAATCACATTGGAGGATAACAAAATCGTTTCAGGAGAATTCGCCATCGACATGACGACCATTGCCAACGAGGACCTCAGTGGAGAATACGGTGACAAGCTCGTCGGTCATTTGAATTCGGACGATTTCTTTAGTGTGGCTAAATTTCCTCAAGCACGTTTGCAATTGCTTAGCAGCACATCCTTTAAGGAAGGGAAGGCAATGGTGCAGGCAGAATTGACTATCAAAGGTCACTCGGAATCCATCGAATTTGTGGTAGAAAAAATGGACAATGCGTTTGATGCCACGCTCAACATTGACCGTTCCAAGTTCGATGTGCGATACGGTTCACCTTCATTCTTCAATGATCTTGGTGACAGCGCGATCAAAGATGTGTTTGCTCTGGCTGTTCACCTTGAAATCCAATAAGTACCATGGAAAATCCAAAATCAGCGGGAACGTCGCCGCAAATGGAGCCGTTAGAAGAAGGGAAGACATACGCTTGGTGCTCTTGTGGACTGTCTGAAAACCAACCGTGGTGCAATGGAGCGCACTCCGACACTTCGTTTCAGCCCAAGGTCTTCAAAGCAGAAGAATCCAAGCAGGCTGCCATGTGCACCTGTAAATTGACAAAGAATCCCCCATTTTGCGATGGATCACATCGTGTGATGTGATGGCATAGCATTGCCAAACGGATAAAGACACGGAAGGGCGGTAGGCTAATTTATTTAGTCTTACCGCCCTTCGACGTGAAGGACACGTGAGTAGCGCTTCAGACTACGAAGCACGATAAAGACCACGAAAGCTCCAGCGGTACTCCACATCCAAAAGGAATCGAGTAGGCCATCGAATGTCGTTGCATCGTGGTGGACGAAGTTCTTTCCTACGGAAACTACTGCGAGGCTCACGAATACCGCGAAGAAGCCATTGTATTCGCGTTTCAACACATTGCGCAAGGAGAAGGAGACATCGGGACCTTTCCATTTCAAATTGCGTGGCCAAAATGCGGGAGTGTACTCAGACCAAGCCAAATAAGCATCGCCAAATCGCTTTCGCAGAAAGGCTTCTTCCGCAAACATGATACGCTCGTAGTAGAGCCAGTAAAGCAGACAGCAGACGATGGTGAACCAGACGTTTCCGACATAGATCATGATCCCGAGCCACATGAAAAAATTACCGAGATACAGCGGGTGCCGTACCAAGCTGTACATGCCTTTCGAGTTCAAAACTTCGGCGATCTGACCGTCCTTGGTATTGCGACCTGATGTTCCTCGGGGTGTGAAGCCGATTGTCAGAGAACGGATGAGCAACCCGAACATGGAAACACCCAAACAAATGCTGGCGCTTGTGACATCAAATTCTCGAAAATGAGGGTCCCATTCCATGCCAATGACGACAGCGATAAGTCCATACAATGCCAATGGGAAATATGAACGGCCTTTAAAAAGCCAATTTCCAGATCGTTCCAACTCTTCAATCAATGCCATGCAATCAGTCGTTTTAGGACGCGTTTTAAGAGGTCGAAAGATAGTTCTTGGAGGCACGTTTCCAAGTGATTCAAAGCGAGTCCATCATCAATGAAATCTCTTTGTTTTTGCGGCACGGTATGCTCAATGGTGCACCATGACAGGCAACGATGTTTCGTTGATTCGCACTATATAGAGACCGGAAGACACGGCGGATACATCCAATTTTGCGCGTGTCATGCCACGTCCTTGCCAAGGAATGGTTAATCCTTGTCCGGTCAGATTGAAAAGCGTGCAAGAGAGAATGGGCCTGTCTGCAGTCACGTTAATCCAATGGTTGGCTGGGTTGGGATAAACTCGTAAACCCGCAGTGGAAGCGACCTCATTGTCGTTTTGCAACGTTCCCAAAGTCCAGCTTGAAGCGAAATGGTTGTCAAGAAGTGTGGATACGAGGTGCAATGCCTCTGCACCGGCTTGTGGAACGGGCCATGGAGCTTCCGGAGCATAGCGCACAAAGTCCATGACCATCCCGGCTGCATTGGACAACACAATGCGCTCCCCTTCGTTTGCCAGTTGGCCTGTTTGCCATTGGAAGACCGCGTCTTGTGAGTCTTCGAAGAAACTTCCGTCGCGAACCACCCACAATGAAGCACCGGGTTCAAGAACAAAGGTCTCGGCAAGTGTCCATTGAATCGCGTCACTCAGCGTATATCCTGTCAGATCCTCCGATTCAGCACTTGGATTGAAGAGGCGAATCCACTCTTTATTCGGGTTTTCGATGCCGGCATAGCCAATCTCTACAATCTCTACATTTCGCTGGCTGCTCGGCCAATGGCTGAGGGTGCCCAAGTCCAAGCCATCATTCGCGGCACCCAATGCGGGAGAGCTTTCGAGTAACGTAAAATCAAATCCATCGGGATCGGTGAATAAGGGGTTGTCCCAATTGACTTCAGGGTCCCCGAAGCTATCCGTATCACAGATTGAATTCATCACCAACAAAGAAGAGAGGGAGTCACTTGTCAAAGGGGCATCACTGGAGTTCGAAAGTAGGGTGTTATGGACAGTACCCCATCCACCGCCGCGTCCCACATTTTTTTCATAGGCGCTTACGGCCGTTTGATTTCCGTAAAACGTGATGTGATCTAGATCGGCCGCGCCTTGGTCTTTCAATGCTACGCCCAGCGCACAGTGCGCGATGGTCATACTGCGTATGGTGGCATTCGACGCCTGTCCAATGGAAACCCCTTTGTCGGTACAGTGGTGAATCAACCCCCCTTCGATGAGGATGGATTCACTCTCTTCACCAAGGTCGATGCCATCACTGTTCTCGCCTTGAAAAGAGTGAATGGTGCAATGAAGGATCGATCCACCGATCACCTGGTCATAATCGATCGCATCCGTGTCAGGAGCGTCATTGCCAATGAATGTGCACGAATCGATGAAGCCAGAACCGTGGCGAACATTGATCAAGTCGCCAGTAACGTCTGAGTGCAAGGTGCTATTCGTCAGCACGACGTTGCCGTATTCTGAGTAGACTGGATTGCTATAGTTGTTGATCAATTCCACGTGATCCAAGGTTAAATCGCTGAACCAAACTGCGATGGCTGCGCGATCGTGAACGGGATGGTCTCCATCGGAGGCTGCTTCCACAATGGCATGTCGAAGCAGATTCGGACCGGTGCTTTCTTGGAACTTGATATGTCCCCAAGGGCTTTCATCTTCCGGATTTAGACCAAATCGAATGGGCTCCATGGCGCTGCCTTCTGCATGCAGTTTCCCTTCAATGATCAAGCTGGCATCCGAAGGAAACAAGACTTCGACACCGGGCTCAATGGTCAAGGTGACATTTGGTAATACGTGAGAAGTGCCGATGGCTAAATATGGAGAGCATGCGAGCTCCAAGGTCAAGTCTTCGGAGATCTCCGCAGGCAGGGTGCATGCTCCATTGGGAGCATATCGTGCAGCATATCCGGCATTTTGAGAGAGATTCACCGACAAAGGGTTTTCGGAAGAAAAGACTTCATCGGAAGCAGTCAAAAGGGAAAGAGTCAAATCAAAACTGATGTCGGAACTGGTACTAGAAAATTGATGGATTTCAACTGCGATCGTGTTGACGCCAGGGTTGAGGTCAACCTCCAACGAAACGTCATTCCAATTGGATTCGGATGCACCTCCAACGACTTCGCTCGCTGTAGTTTCGAAATCAATAGGGCCTGTTGGCATGTTGCTTCGAAAAAGTTCCTCCCCGTTGAGGTAGACCACGGCACCATCGTCTCTTCTTATTTGCAAGAGCCCAGGTAGTGTTTGCGTCTCATCGCTGTCAAAATTGAAACTATGCCGGAAATATGTCGCAATGTGCTTGTCGTTCGCGCTGCTACCGTAAGATACCGTTGTCGCCTCATCCCCATCTCCATAACCCAATTCGGCCTCTCCAATTTGCCAATCCGCATCATCGAACCCCGAAGATTCCCAATCAATTGGTGGCGCATTGCCATCATCCAAAAACTTCCAAGTGGACCCTGCGAGGATAAAGGGCGATGATTCCATTAAGGACCATCCGATGAATTGCTGACCTGGAAGCGGTTGGGCGGTTAACTCGAATGGCATGTTCGGAAAATAATCTCCACGCCAGGGGCTACCGGGAATTTCGAAAGCATTTAGCCGAATGGTCCCCGAACCTGCGGGCAGGTTGTCGGTGCGCAAATCAACGCTAGATTCAAGGTTGAATTCGTCGGCCAAGTTTTGGAGCATATGCTGAGAGCGCTCATTTGCAAATGTTCGAAGTTCCTCGACCTCTTCTTCCCAAAACCCCACACTTTCAATTCCATTTCCATAGGATGATGTCGTTCCTTCCCAGCGTCCAACATGATACGGGATCTCCGTTTCGATGCGGTCTGCAAAATTTTGGATAACACGGTGGACACGTTGAGGATGAAAGGAGGTGTGTAAATGGTCGGTAAATCGTTGAGCGAAAAAGGCGGCGTAGTCCGTGTTTTCCAGAGCGTGCCGGATCCAATTGCGCGCGTAATCATAGCTGTTATTCTGCGCCGTAGTATACTCTCCGATATCGCCATTGGTTGAACCAGAAAACCCCCGGTCGAGATCGGTAAAAATGAAACGCCAGCGTCCTGAATCAGTAGGCTTTGAAAGGACGACATTGTGACCCCAACTGCTATTACTGGACCAGATTTCAGTGGCCCAATAATCGGTAAACCCTTGGAAATCCATGACAGCCGTAGCGGCATCGAAATTGCTTTGGACGGAAAGGTCTTCATTCATTAACCCATCCATTAGGGCATACGCAGCGCCATCCCCTTCCTCAATTTGACCATTGTCCGTAATCAAATCATAGGAGCCTGAGCTGAGATTATAATTCTCTTCAATAAAGCCTTCGTCAACGCGTGAACGGATGTTGTGGATGCCCATGTACTCGCCGTTGATGAATACGATACTTGGTCGAAAACCTTGCAATCCCACGGGGGCGTTGTCTTGGGGAAGAAATTGCCCAATCCCATCCCGCATCAGGGTATAGGCCCAATCGCTTCCACTTGCTCGCAGAACGAAGTCATCAAATTGGGTGCGGTCGCGGTCATGAAACAAGGGATAATCCAACGAACCAGAGCCGTAGCCTCCTCTGAAATAGATGCCCAACATCTTCTGAGGAAGTACCCAGCTGTTTTGTCCATTGATTTTGACACCAGCTCGTTCATTGAATGCGGCTTCGTTGTTTCCGTCATTTTCAAAAAACTCAACATTCAAAGGCCATTCCCACTCTGGTTTAAAATCTTGTACATAGATTCCTGTGTCGGCATCCCAGAAATGGTCAGGGTCCGTCACCAAGGAGAAAACAGGGAGTGGTCGCTCTGAAAATGTCGGCTCAAAGAAAAAGCTATGCGTGACGGTCGGACCGGGGATGTGGTTGTCGATGAATACACGTGCGCGAATGAAAGCAGTGCTGTTGATTGCAAGTCCGTCTTCAAATTGAGGTGAATTCAGCGTGGGCTCGCGTCCATCGGTTGAGTATCGAATGGTCCCAGACAGTGCTGTCAACTCCAATTCGAATGCCGATTCAAAAAATCCGCCAATGCTAGAGAAGTGAGGCAGGTAATGGACAATCCCTTCATAAGCTGTCGATACATTATTAGAGGTTCCAGGGGTGGGCACGTCGAAGTAGGCCCAAGATGCCATGCCGTCTTGACTCCGGCCTCTGCTGATGTCAGTGTTTTGCTCCCCGAAAACTAGGCTGTCCTGAAGAATCAGATCGGGGGTGTAGAGTCCGAGTTCCTCTCCCGTTCGGCTCAATTTGAAGGACGTATGAAGTCCAGTGTCCTCGCCGTCACACCAAACCAATAGAAATCCACCGGGGGCAATGGTCGACTCCACAGGAAAGGTCCATTTGGTGGAATCGTTCAAATTGTCTGTAAAGTACCAGCCACTCAGGTTGACCTCGTTGACGCCTGCGTTGTACAATTCCATCCAATCGGAATTGTTGGAAAATTCGGGATCTTCCGTTCCTAAAGAATTGGACGCAACGAATTCGTTGATGGTCACTTGGCATGCCATGTGACCAACCGCTATCATCGAGAGGATTAGGGCAATCGTCTTCATCAATACGGGCAGCTATTGAAATTCAAGATGAAGTAAAAGTAGGTATCATCCGAGGATTTCCCTGTCTAATTCTGTGCCTACAGTGAAGCTATCAGCCGCTGACGAATGAAATGTTATTGGATTTAATGGAGAGTTGTATAAAGTGATAAAACTACCCTCTGGTAGTATTTGAGTGAGGGTGCATTGATGCCTTTTTAAATTAATTTAACAAATTGGACTTTCGATTACAAAATTTAAATTACTGATATTCAGTATATAAACATACGAATGTTAACTTGTCCAATGGTAGGTGTCGAATAGTGATTGCTCTGATTCCGTCTTTTGAGTAATTCAAAAATCATTAAACAATGAAAAAGTTTATTCTTTCTTTTGCAGCAGCTTCATTTGCTGTTGCTTCTTTCGCTCAGGACGCTCCTAGTCAGCCAGCGGGTTCGTGGTATTTGGGTTCTGGCGATGCCACTCAAATGTTACACATCTTTTCAGGAGGCGTTGACATTATGCCCACTGTTGGATACGCGGTTGCCGATGACATAGTCATCACGGCACAAGCAGGTTTCGGGGGTGCGTTCGATGCACTGGATTTGTCATTGGGAGGTCAATACTTCATGGGCGACTACTATGTCGGACTTGATTTGAACGATCCACTCAATGATCTTGATCTTGGCTTGAATGCCGGACGCTACATTGACTTCAAAGATGTGCTTTATATAGCGCCTCAATTGAATGTCGATATGCTTCTAAATGACCCTGCATTAGGGCTTTCCATAGGATTTGGAGCTCGTTTCTGAGTAAAAGTTTGAATAGTTAGAAAGGGGGGCTTCGGCCCCCTTTTTTTTATGCCAATTTTTTGCAAGCAAATGGATTGGCAATTGATGGGTTCAAGATGAACCCTGGGGATGCTTATCTGGTGCGTGACTAATTCAGAGGTACCAATGCGATGGGCGTCGCCGATAACCTCGGTGCAATTGCAGGGGCTGTACGCGATATCTTATTTGCCAATATGTTTTTCATTTTGCAGAAGCTGAAATATCAATTTGGTTGGCTTGATGGATTGCCAGTCAATTTGAATCGGGGCATTTCAGCATTAAATAGACAGCCACGCATCTTGTTTTATGAGTGAATTATTTTTCGGACAAGCCGGCTTTTCTCGCGCAGCGACGGACGACGGATTGAATAACACCATGAGTGCGGCCGCTATTGGTTTTGCTCTTGGAAAATTCACTCCTGTGCGTGAAATGTGGCATGTAAGCCCTGGATCAGGTTATAACACGGTAACCCTGCACGGAGGCTCATGTTTTGGAGCTTCTTTGGGTATCACTTCCGGAGCTCGACTCCAAAGTTTACGATCTAAAATAAAAAAGGGGAGGCATATGCCTCCCCTTTTTTCGTGCTAAGCTTTCGTCAAATTACGTCCGGCATTAGCTAACAGACCGAGACAATTCAAGCAAAGGGGGTTCTAGCGCTTTCGGTCTTCTGTATTTTCGAGACTATCGACTAACGGCAATCCGATGGATCGCACCGTCAATCTTCACGAGGTAAATCCCGGGCTCCAAACCAACGACTTGGAATTGCCACGTATCTGTGCTGGTATTGTATGCTGGTATATCCAACCGTCGTCCGCTGAGGTTGAACCACTCCACCGCTTCAATCGGTCCTGAAGATACAATGGTCAGGTTTGCGTTCGCTGGATTGGGATACACTCGAATGTCTTGATTGGTATAGGTACTGGTTACATTCGCTCCTCCAGATTCCATGCCTTCAAATGCATGTGAAGGGAGATCGAACAAATCGTCGTCGTCATTTTCGTCGTCGTCGTCATTTTCGTCGTTTCCGGTCCAGTCAATGCTGCAGCTTTCATATGAACTCTGCCATTCCAAAAGTTGTTCTTGGTTTTCCCCTTCAAGTAAGAAATTGAAGACCCAATCCCCTCGAAAGGCTACCGTACCGTCGCATTGGATGCCTAAGAATCCAAAGGGACGTTGGAAGAAATTGTTGTAGACAGCATTGTCTGGGTTGTCTGCATACAAGTTGTATGGAAAATTGAATTCAGGAGCACTATTCCAAGAATCCAGAGACCAGCGGCGATAGGCGTAATCGGCCGATTGGACCACGGTTGTATCAGTGGAGGTCGTTGGAGGGCAATTGCTCGGACAATTGCCATCTGTCGGATGCGCTTCGATGCCATACACGAAGATGTAATTGAACATGTCCTGCGT
>CAWVYB010000068.1:0-10486 GCA_963934215.1 uncultured Flavobacteriales bacterium
TGGGGGCACGATGTGTTGGCACCCATCTCACGCACACACCGGGATTGGTATTCCGAGCCCTTGTACATTTCTCCGATTGACGCCTACAGCACGCTAATCTTGATGGGGTTTGACGAGGAAGCGGCTGAAGTGGAGCGGTACGTTGTGGACTCCTTGTCCTTTGAGAAGGATGTGGAGGTAAAAATATTCGAGGTCAACATCCGCATCTTGGGGGGGCTTTTGTCCATGTACAGTCACTGCAAGAATCCCAAGGTTCTGGACAAGGCACGAGATTTTGCAGACCGCATGCTGCCGGCATTCAATACACCGACGGGGATTCCACGGTATTGGGTGAATTTGCAGACGGGAGAGAGCCGAGGTGATACGGTCAATGTGGCGGAGGCCGCGTCGTATACGTTTGAAATGGGGGTGCTCAGCCATTATACGGGCGATGCCAAGTACTATGAGACTGGGAAGCGGGCGACTCGGGCTGTTTTTAATCGGCGGAGTGATCTGAATTTAATCGGTGAGATCATTGATGTGTCGTCGGGAGATTGGGTGAGCACCCAGAGCCACATCTGCGCAGGGGTTGATTCCTATTATGAATACCTACTCAAGAGCTGGGTGTTGTTTCAAGATGAGGAGCTCAAGGAGATTTGGGATGTCAGCATCCCAGTCATTCATGAATACTTAGCAGATGAATACGAAGGCCAGTTGTGGTATGGTCGATCGGACATGCATACGGGAGAACACGTGAGTTCCATGGTCACGTTGTACGATGCCTTTTTCCCGGCCATGTTGGCCTTGTCGGGTGATACCGCTCGTGCGGTGCGTTTGCAATCCACGTGGGCGAGCTTGTGGAACAAATATGGCTTGGAGCCTATGGTCTATGATTACCGTACAGGTGAACCAGGCTATCCGGTGTACGACCTCAATCCTGAAATCATGGAATCGGCCTATTACTTATCGAGGATTACGGGCGATCCTCAGTTTGTGGAGATGAACAAAGGGTTTTGGGAAGACCTGAAGACCCACTGCCGAACGGACGTGGCGTTTGCATCGGTCGAAAATGTAGCCACCATGGAACCGCGGGATTACATGCCGACCTTCTTTTTTGCAGAAACGTTGAAATACCTGTATCTCACGTTTTCACCGAATCTTCAAGGAGTTCATTTGGAAGACTGCGTGTTCACCACGGAAGCCCATCCGTTCAGAAAAGTGGATTTCACCGAATTCAATGTCCAGGGACAATGATCGCCTACTCCATTGATTTTAGAAAAAATAAGAGCGCGCCGGTGTCAATAACGCACCACCAAGCGAGAAGAGCTAGTCTCTTCAATCGTTGAGGTCATCAGTAGGGTTATCCAACTGGCTGTTTCTCCAACGGAGCCATCTGTACCTGCTGCGCCGTCAAAGCATCCGTCGCCTTGGCAACCAATGCAGCCGCCCGTTCCGCCTTGTCCTCCGGTCAGTTCAATGAGCGTCTCGCCATTGAGCTTGAGGACAGTAACGTCGGCACTTTCTCCGCTTGAAGCAGGACCGCAATCCCAACCAGACCATCCTGTAGAACCCGGGTTGCACGTAATGGTTTCATTTGAGTCCATCCCCGCGGTAGCTGAAGTCAATGTTAAGGTGTCTCCAACTTGGAGATTGTAGAGCATGCCGTTGATGTGCATTGCCCGTCCACCCATTCCGCCTTGCGGATTGCACATGCACGTTTCTGCTCCAATAATTTGACCGCAAACATCACCACCTTCGCCTCCAGACGCTCCAAACAATTCAATGGATAAGGTCTGCAAGCCTCCGGGAATGATGAACTCGTTGCCATCTGTACTCGAATCAAAAACACCGTGGGTTGAAGGTGCCGTTGGACCGTTGAGTAAAGCTTGAATAAAATCTTCCTCAGTGCCTTCATTTTCCAAGGAAAGCCATATTTCATACGCGCTCAATCCGGGGTTCCCATCTTCTCCAGCGGGTCCCTCAGGTCCAATGTCGCCTTGATCACCCTGTTCACCCTGCTCGCCTTGATCACCCTGTTCACCCTGTTCACCCTGCTCGCCCTGCTCGCCTTGATCACCCTGTTCACCCTGCTCGCCTTGATCACCCTGTTCACCCTGTGGGCCAGGAGCTCCATCAGAACCTACCAACGATGCTAAGAAGTCTTCAGTCGAACCTGCATTTCCAGCATCAATCCACAAATCATACGCACTCTGTCCGGAATCACTCAAAGCGATGGCAACAGCGCTATACACAGTGTCGGCAATCATCAAATACAAGGTGTCATCTGCGAAGAGCAACTCCTGTAATTCATTTTGGGGGTCTTCATCTCCAGGAAGAAGTAATTGCGTCATATCAATAGAGAAGTCCGTATTCCAAACGGCTAGAAAAGGCGTTAAATCGGCGAAAGTGATGGTGCCGCTGCAATCAAAGTCGGGATTGTAGGGGAGGTTTTCACACGTGATTTGAGCACTTAGATTCAATGTACCAAACATGAAAGTCAAAGGGAATAGGAATTTCCACTTGATCAAATTCAAAGATTTTTGCGAGAATATCATGGCGAGCTTAAGAGTCCGCCAATATAATGCCATTTGAAGGGTTCTAAACGCATTTCATCGATTTTTGTCGAGATTAATGTTTTGCTCAGCGATTTTATGATGCATTTCGTTGGATTGGATTTTTAATTTTATTTCCGACATTGGACCATGGAGCATAGAATAAAGGATGGATTGGTGATGGGAATGGTAGCTTTCTTAATCGGTTGGGCATGCACCAGTTGCCAGCCAGGACGGAACAGTCCAACGGTGGAAGAGGTGCGAATTCAGGATACGTTGATTGTTCTGTGCTCCCGACTGTATGAAAGCAGAACCTATGAGCAGTTCATAGGGCAATGGGCGTCAGATTCACTGGTTTTGCAATTCGTCGATGCAGGAGAACTGGATGAAAACGGATGGCCGAAAGCACTGAAAGCATCGAATGGGGTGCTGCTCACGGGAGGAGCTGATTTGGATCCAAAGTTATACGGCCAGGCCGGTGACACCATTTTGTGTGGAGACATTCAACCAATTCGAGACTCCATTGAGATTCGGCTTTTGAATTGGGTCAATGAAACCGGTGTGCCCTGCCTCGGTGTTTGCAGAGGCTTGCAACACATGAATGTATATGCAGGCGGCACATTGGACCCGCATTTGCCCCGGCTTCATGGTAACATGCATCGCGCTGGACTGCAAGGAAGTTCACGAGATACCGCACATTCAGTCCGTGTTGTCTCGATTCCTCAAGGCGTTGATGTTGAAGTTGGCAACGAAAGTGTTACGATTTCACACCACCATCAGGGCATTGATGTTTTGGGGCAATCATTGAAGGCTTGGGCGATAGCCCCCGATGGATTGGTAGAGGGCATCGTGCATTCGGACACAGCACATTTTCCATTCTACGTGGGCGTTCAGTGGCACCCAGAACGATCGAATCAAGGCCAATATTTGGTCGAACCGGTCGGAGCGGGATTCGTCAATGCCATGTTGGAAGCTCAGAAATAACGAAATAGTCTCTTATCGTTTTGTCCTAAATGCCTCTGCTCGATTTCGAGCATTGCCCCGGACATTGAGCCAAAACAAATTGATGTCGCCTACGTGCCAATTGTCGCGGTGTAGAAATCGGGAAAACGGGACATCGGGCGGCATGATTTGTAAAACACCGCGCTCCGATCGTGCTTGAATTTTACCTGCATGGGCAAATTTCATATTGGACAACACCACCCCCTGATGGTCCTCTAAGGAGTTCATGTCACCGTTTAGTTTCCAAGTCACAGGATGGGTGCAAATGGGCAACTCATTTCGGTAACCCAACCACTTGGGGAAGTAGCCCTCTCCGTATGACATCCAAGAACATAAGCAGCCCACTTCGTCGGGTTTCTCGCAGGCCTTCAGGTGTTCGAACTCGCTGGGATACCAATCAAAGCCAGGGCCGTAAGCAGCCACTAGTTGAGAGGAGAGGGGTTTTCCATCAAAGAACTCTTGGAGCAGCCAGCGCATGTGAAAGCTCCCTTGACTGTGCCCTGCCAGAATGATTCCGCGTCCATTGTTCCAATGCTCCATATAATGCAAAAAGGCGCTGCGCACGTCGGAATAGGCCACTTGAAGCGCTGCAAGACTCAGGCTGTCCTGCCATGTAAACACACCGATATGAGCTTGTCGATAACGCGGAGCATAGAGTTTGCCGCCAACGTTAAAAGCGGATGCTTGCAGCAGCATGGTGTATCGGTCTGCTTCTTCATTCAGTTTGATGTCTTCAATCGCAGCATTGTAAACTGCTCCATTGAAGTACTGAGTGGGGTGCACAAAAAACACATCGACTTCAAGCGAGTCGTATGGAGGTGAATCCGGGAGTTTTTTCGGGATTTCATCAGAGGGGTCCACTCTCCATGGCAGAGAGGCCCAATGCATTTCATTTGAAAATTGAGGTTCTTCAGAGAGCGTGAAAGCCAATTCACTTTGGTCTTGAAGAGAAACACATCCCGATAAAGAAGTTGCTGCGACAATGACGACAACTGCAATACGGGGCCAGAGGTGGAGCAAAGACATGGTGCAAGTTACTGTGCCCTAAGGACTCCAACGACCGCCTTACGACAGATCTGTTAAAATTGATTCGAAATGTATTCCATGAGATATATCTTGCTGACCATTCTTATCTGCTATGAAGACAAATCACACGACCTCGTTCAGTTGGGCTCTTTTAGGTCTGCTCCTAATCCAAGGCTTTCTATCCACTCAGTTGTCAGCTCAAATTGACCACATTTCGGTTATGGACCCTTTGGAGGTTCGGCTGGATCGATTGGAAAAAGATCCATCGGAAACCCAACAGAGAATCTTGCGTGAAGCTTCCGGTTGGAATCAATGGACAGAAGCCCATCCGAAATGGCGGGCCATCATGTCTGAAGTTACCGGGCTGCCGCATCGGGCCTTTGGTCCTGCAGTGTCATTTTCCGGGAACAATCTTGCAGAAAAGGCTCAAAATTGGTTTGATTCAAGCCTGGATTCTTTTGGGATTGCATCACAAGGGATAGCGTGGGATATGCACACGGGAACAGGACGGCATGAATGGGTTTTTGCAGAGCAAACGTTCAATGGTATTCCGGTTGAAGGAGGACGTTTGACCACCAAGTGGTTGAATGGAGAGTTGGTCCTTTGGGGTGCTGATTGGTACCGTGATATTGCAATGCCAGAAGGTGAAATGTTGTCTGAATTGGCTCAGCAAGAAGCGGCTACCCAAGGCATCAATTTCGATGAATGGGGAATGGTTCAATCGGGAGACTTACGCTTGGTTCCCACTGCAGACAATCAAGGAGGCTTGGAATGGCGATTGATCCGCAATTGGATGGTTCCTGGACGAGATGGAGCAATCCCTCGACGCTACCAAACTTGGGTGGATGTGCATTCAGGAGAGATTGTGATGCGTGTCAACGAAGTGAAACACATTGACGGAAAGTGGAGCATGCCTGCAACAGAAAACAAGCCTGAACGGGTGGTACGTCGCATGGGGATTGATCGTCCTTCTATGCTCGTCATCAGTGGAATCATGCAGTCGGATGTCCATGACATGTATCCGTTTCAACTCCCGATAGAGGGAGCGATGCCACATCTCGCACTGTCATTCGGAGCATCAACGGTCTACACCGATGAAGATGGTGGGTTTATTTCTACAGCAACAGGGCCGCAAGAAATTGATGTGAATTTGGAGGGTGCGTGGAGCTCTGTTTACACGGCTGGTGTGATGCCGTCGACTTCAGTCAATTTTGCTGATGGATACAATACGATCGGTCTCAACAACTTGGGCAACCTCAAGGAGCGTTCGGCCTACCGTTCCGTTTCGAGGATCCACGAGCACATGAAGGAGTATCTTCCTGGATTTGATGGGTTGGACTTTCCTTTGACGACCAATATCGATATGGAAGGTGAGTGCAATGCCTTTTATGACGGCGTGAGCATCAATTTTTACGATCTCGCGGGCGGCTGCAATGCGACGTCTTTGATTGCGGATGTGGTGTGGCATGAATACGGACATGGCATCAACGGTTATTTCTACAATTCGCTTGGAGCCAATTTCAACAATGGCGCTATGAATGAGGGCTATGCTGATTTGTGGGCGATGTCGCTAGGAGACATTGCTGAAATCGGCAAGGGTTTTTATACCGATAACGAAGATGGTATTCGACAATATGACCAGGAACCCAAAGTGTACCCAGAGGATTTGGTAGGAGAAGTCCATGCCGATGGAGAGATTATTTGCGGTGCATGGTACGATACGCATTTACTTCTTGGAGGAGATTGGGATGCCACGATGGCACTATTTGTAGATGCTTATCCCGGGCTACAAGCCATCGCTCAAAATGGAAATGAAGGACAGGCTTTTACTGATGTGCTAATCGATGTGCTGCAAGCAGACGATGACGACGGTGATTTGTCCAATGGAACTCCCAACGGTATGACGATCATTGAAGGCTTTGACATTCATGGAATCACGGTCTTTAGTTATGCTGAAATCGAGCATGACCCGATGGAGTTTGCGGCGGCCGATGAGGCACTCATTATCGAAGGAGAAGCAGACATCCTCTTTCCGTATAGCTTGTATTTCAATGCCGTGAAGTTGTGGTACCAAACCTCAACGAATGGGGATTGGGTCGAGATGGAGATGACCAATCCAGCTGGTGATAGCATGTTCGAAGCGGAACTCCCTGCCCAGCCAAACGGTTCTGTAATTGCATACTATATGGGCATTGTGGATGACTTTGGCGGATTATCGGCCGTCACGCCGGTTGCTGCTGCAAACAATCCCCATCCCAATTTACCCCACTACCTTTTGGTGGGGGTCGATCCGATTTTGGTCAATGACTCAGATGATTATTCCGATTTTGGTAGTTGGACAACGGGCATTCCTGGAGAGGACTCGGCGACAACGGGCATTTGGGAGGAATCGATTCCTGTAGGCTCCTATGCCGAGATGAATGACGCCAGTACGATTGTGGCGCCAACCATGGATCACACCATAGGATTTGCAGGATATGCCTTTTTGACGGGTGTAAATCCGGGCGTCAATGATGGGATTGGAGCCAATGATGTGGATGCGGGACATACGACATTGCTGTCGCCCGTGATAGATTTGACGATGTATGAAGAGCCCATTATGTCGTACTGGCGATGGTATGCAAACGCGCCGGCTTCAGGAGCAAATCCGGCAGCGGATTGGTGGCAAGTGGAATTGTCTAGCGATGCTGGAGCAACGTGGCAATACCTCGAGAACACACTTCAGCAGGATATTTCTTGGCGACGCATGGCCTTTCGCGTGGCCGATGTCATTGATGTGACATCTCAATTTCAAATGCGCTTCATTGCGTCAGATAGTACCACAATCGGGGAGTACCTGGATGGTGGATCACTCATTGAAGCTGCGCTTGATGACATCATTCTCTACGACCGAGCAAACCCTGATGGTGTTGCGGAAGTTGAAGAAGATATCGTCTCGGGATATCCAAACCCAGCGACGAATGCTGTGCAATCAAATGGTTGGATGGCTGGATCAACCCTTGACTTGTATGACGTGGCAACGGGGCGGCTGGTTGCAAATCAGCGGGTAGGAGGAAGTGGTCAGGCCACGTGGAATGTGGCTTCCATTGCGTCCGGTACGTATGTGCTGTCCGGAGTGAACGCGATAGGACGTCCAGCGAACTGGACGTTTGAGATCAAGCGTTGATTTAGATTTCTTCTAAGTCGCTAGAAGGCAACCAGCCGACATTACCATTGGCGAGAACGATCTCCCATTGTTCTTCGACGCGTTGAAGGATTCGGACTTTCGTCCCTTCGTGCAAAACAAAGAGGGTGCTAGCTGCTGCACTGGGCTCGCTCAGTACATTGGCTTGATCCACCATGACAATGGCTTCTTTGCTGCCGTTGATCCGTTTCGACGCTCCATAAGTCATGCTCATGCACACGACTCCAATGGACAATGCGGTTGTCCCAATGGTGCCCAGAATGCGTCGATTTCCGATGGCATTTTGCCACATCCGTAATCCAAAAGCGACAAATCCCAGCGTCCAAAAACCAATCATCAAACGGAACCAAAGTGGATAGCGCCCTGGGGAAAGAATACGCTCCCAAAGGTCTTCTATACCTGCTGTCGGAAGCGCTTCAATGCGGTCAATGACCCGGGCATTGGCGAGAATGAGATTGCTCTCTAAATCGGAATTGGAGGGGTTGATTCGCTTGGCTCGTTCATAATGGAGGATTGAATGGCCGAGCTTCCCCTGCTTGAAAAAGGCATTGCCAAGGTTGAACTCGGACTTGAAATGCAAATGCCCTTCGACAATGCTCTCATAACCTGCTTGGGCCTCTTCATAGCGTGCTTCGGAATACGCACTGTTGGCAGCCTCAAAAGCTGATTCCAGGGCTGCAGAGTCTTGTGTCCAAAGTGAAGCGCTACTCACCAAAATGAGCAGAGTGGAGAGGAATGGCTTCATGCGTTCCATGTTTTTTCAGTTTGGTCAACAAGTCGAGAGGCGATCTCTAGCATCTCAGTTGGGGGAGGAACGCTGCCTGGTGCAAAACGAGCCATATCAATTCGTTCCAACACGTCCATCCATTCAGCGGCGCAAGAAGAGGCGTGTTTTTGCAAAGCAGCTTGCAAGCTGTCTCGTTGGTTTTGACTGGCATTCCAACCGAGCTTGGCAAGCAAGTACGCTTCCATTCCCTTGCCAAGGGCTGGATAGAACGCTTCGGTATCTAGAATTAAATTTTTTGCCGTCCGCAATTCGCTGCGAACCTTCGAGCGTGCTTGCTTTTTGCGGTATCCCAGCGAATCACGTTGAATCAGCTCTCGTCTTCGTTTAAAAAACCAGGCGAGTCCAAAGAAAAGAGGCCCTTGCGAGAGAAGCCCGATCGCCCACGCGTTTCTTCCGTTCCAATGCGCTTTTTGAAGGCACTTTCCGTTCCAGTTTGTTTGAATATAGCGGATGTCCTGATTCAAGACTTGAACGTCTGTTTTGGAGTTATAACTCATTCCAGACTCAGGAACGGATTCATTGCGCTCAATGGTGATGGTCGGGCCAACATGACGAATGGATTGGAAGTCGCGCTTCAAGTAGTTAAACCATGACCCTTCGATGGTGGGGATTTGATACGTTCCCGGGCTTCTTGGAATAACGACGTATCGGAACAACCTGCTGCCGCTTTGTCCTCGCTCTGTTACCTTGATGCGATCCTTCACCTCGGGGTCGAATACTTCAAATTCAGAAGGCCAATTCAAGTTGGGTTCTTGGATGAACTTGAGGTTGCCTTCACCGCTGTATGTAATTTCTACAGTCACGGCTTCATTGGCCACCGATTCTTTGGAGGAAATCTTTGTTTGAACCTTCAGGCGTTTGAATGTGCCGAGGTTGTCCTTGGGCAACGGTTCTGGCAATGGTCTTACACGGATGGAAACAGGATCGGATTTTGCCGATACATTTTTGCCGTCAAAAAAGGACGTTCGCATGTATCCTGTGAGCTCGAATCCGGACAAACTGATGGTCCCTGTTTGTTGCGGAAACAGTACGACGGTCCGGACATTGGCAACATTGTAACGGCGTCCTCCTATAACCTGTGGCTCCCAGCTCGGGTCAGCTTGTCCAACGACTTCTTTCCAGAAACCAGGCATTTCAGGAACGACATATTCACGGACATCCAGGTTGCTCGCGCGGTTATAAATTTTGAAGTTGGCCACGATGGGCTCTCCGATGAAAACGTCATCGTCAGAGACTTCGATAACACAGGCCAAATCACCTAAGGCGTTGCTGCGTTTTATTTCTTCGGGATTGACATTGCTCGATATAACCCGAAGCTGAATCGGTTTGCTTGTCAATATGCCTGTTGGTCCAGTAATTCTCAGTGCTGGGATCGTGATGTCCTTCTGCACCACCACGTCGTAGGTGAAGGTGTATGAGGTTTCGGAACTGCTTTTTCCGTTAACCCACGAGTTGCTTTGTGAGGTAGCAGGTCCTGACCGCAAGTTGAGACCGCTAATTTTGGGGGCTTCGATATTTTTCCGAAAGTTCTTCAGCGTAAACTTCAGCTGAACATTTTGGCCATACCGGACAGGGTTTCGATTGACACTGGCTGTAAACGACTCCTGCCCAAATGCCTCGAAGGACACCACGGCGATGAACAACGTCAACAACAAAAGACTGCGAGGCGCTATGTGACGTAGTGAAACCATTACCAGTCTTTTTCGATTTTCGATTTCTTTCCTTGACCCTTCTCTCTTCGCAATTTCGCTTGAATTTCGCCTTCTTGCCGTTCAAGACTTTCCAAGATGCGTTCCATGTCCTCTTGTGAAATCTGACCCTCTACTTGCTGAGGTTGCTGTTCTTGGTCCTGCTCTTGGTCCTGTTCTTGGTCCTGCTCTTGGTCCTGCTTTTGGTCCTGTTCTTGGTCCTGCTCTTGGTCCTGCTCTTGGTCCTGCTCTTGGTCCTGCTCTTGGT
>CAWVYB010000069.1:0-10358 GCA_963934215.1 uncultured Flavobacteriales bacterium
TTCCACGTACTGATGCTTCCTCCCGCTCCATGAACAAAAACCAACCAAGGCGCATCGGGTTTTTGGTCGATGACCTCATAATGCAACAAAGTTTGCTCTGACTTTTTTGACGTTTGAGCTTTCATGGTGCAAATTTCGATGATTTAAATGAAATAGCCATGCGTATCACGGAAACTGGTCAATTCTTGTCTCGTTGAATGGGTCAGCATTTATTCGGTCACGACTGGCCTTCAAAAGACCCTTAAATGTTCCTGCATGGAGCGTGTTTATTTTTAACTTCGCTGTGCTTTGTAACGAGCGCTTTCTTCTTCTGAATGCGCCACAACGAAATCGTCCACGAACTCAATCAACCAATGGATCACTCAAACCATTCTCATGGAACCTCCGGTGACGGAGGGGCCAAATGCCCGTTTACGGGCCACTCCTCTGAACAAGGTTCGAAGGGAGGCACACAAAATCAAGATTGGTGGCCTAACCTGTTGAACTTGAACATTCTTCGACAACACGGAGTCGCGTCGAATCCAATGGGGTCCGACTTCAATTACGCCAAGGCGTTTGCCTCTCTGGATTTGGATGCCCTGAAAAAGGATCTCCACGCTGTCATGACCGATTCTAAGGAATGGTGGCCCGCAGACTATGGCCATTATGGTCCTTTCTTCATCCGCATGGCGTGGCATAGTGCCGGAACCTATCGCATTACCGACGGCCGTGGGGGCGGCGGTACAGGAGCACAACGTTTTGCGCCGTTGAATAGCTGGCCAGACAACACGAATTTGGACAAAGCTCGTATGCTTTTGTGGCCCATCAAGCAGAAGTACGGTAAGAAACTTTCTTGGGCTGATTTGATGATTCTCACCGGCAACTGTGCTCTAGAATCGATGGGCTTCAAAACCTTTGGATTCGCAGGTGGACGTGAAGACGTTTGGCAACCAGAGGAGGACATCTATTGGGGACCTGAAGGCGAATGGCTCGCTTCTAAGCGCTATTCGGGCGATCGCGAATTGGACAATCCTCTAGCTGCTGTTCAAATGGGATTGATTTATGTCAATCCACAAGGACCTGATGGCAATCCCGATCCTTTGGCATCAGCACGCGATATTCGAGAGACTTTCGGGCGCATGGCCATGGACGATGAAGAAACCGTCGCACTGATTGCCGGAGGACATACGTTCGGAAAAACCCACGGAGCCGCAGACGCAGACGAGCATGTTGGAACAGAGCCCGCAGGCGCTAGCATCGAACAACAAGGCATGGGATGGAACAACTCATTCGGGACTGGACGTGGGGCACATGCCATCACCAGCGGTTTAGAAGGCGCTTGGACATCCACACCTGTCCAGTGGAGCAACAGCTATTTCGACAACCTATTCAAGTTCGATTGGGAATTGACCAAGAGCCCTGCCGGCGCTTTTCAATGGAAGCCCAAGAATGGCGGTGGAGCTGGAACGATTCCAGACGCACATGACCCATCCCTGAGTCACGCGCCAACCATGCTCACCTCCGACCTTGCTTTGCGTGAAGATCCCGCTTATGGGGCCATCTCAAAACGATTCTACGAGAACCCCGATCAGTTTAGTGACGCGTTTGCTCGTGCATGGTTCAAACTCACACACCGTGATATGGGGCCAGTTTCTTTATACGTAGGCAAAGATGTGCCCTCTGAAATCATGATCTGGCAAGATCCCATTCCAGCCGCCACTGCGCCGATCGTCAACGCGACTCAAATCGCTGATTTGAAAGGACGCATTGGAGCATCCGGTTTGTCCTTAGCACAACTCGTCAGAACGGCTTGGGCCTCCGCATCGACCTTCCGTGGATCTGACAAACGTGGAGGAGCCAATGGCGGTCGACTTCGTTTGGCCCCCCAAAAGTATTGGGCGGTGAACAATCCATCAGAATTGGGCCATGTATTGGGAGCTTATGAAAGCATTCAAACGGCATTCAACTCGGAGAACGCGCAAGGAGCTCAGGTTTCCATGGCGGACTTGATGGTTCTTGGCGGGTGCGTCGGTGTTGAACAGGCTGCTCACAATGCCGGACATTCAATATCCGTGCCCTTCACTCCAGGAAGGACAGATGCTACACAAGAGCAAACAGATGTCGCTTCCTTTGCTGTTCTCGAACCTTTCGCAGACGGCTTTAGAAACTATCTCCAAGGGGCTAGCTCCATTGCCGCAGAAGAATGGTTGATCGACAAAGCACAACTCATGACCCTCACGGCACCGGAACTCACTGTTTTGGTTGGAGGAATGCGCAGTCTCAACGCCAATTTCGATGGTTCTGAAACGGGTATCCTAAGCCATCGTAAGGAAAGCTTAACGACAGACTTCTTCACCAACCTACTCGACTTTAATACGGTTTGGAAGGCCCAACCAGGGTCAGACAACCTGTACAATGGAAGCGGCAGGACTTCAGGAGAGGCGAAGTGGACTGCCTCTAGAGTCGACTTGGTCTTTGGATCGAATTCCGAATTGCGTGCGCTCGCAGAAGTATATGCTTGCGGCGATTCCGAAGAGCAATTCATGCATGACTTCGTGGCTGCTTGGAACAAGGTTATGAATCTCGATCGATTCGACCTGATAGCTTAATCCAAGATGGAGTGAACTTCACTCAAAAGAAAAGGCGGTCATTTTGAGACCGCCTTTTTTATGTCCAAGAATTGGGAGAGCCCGTTCAGATAGCCGGTGTATCGCCTCCTTTTACTGACGTCAAAGGCACACCTTTTTTCGCATAAGAAAGCCGATCCAACTGCTGGGTGCTGTGATATGCATCCAAAGAACTCATGGCCACACCATCAAGGTTTTCCAAGTCAAGGAAACCATCTTCCTCCCAGGCTTTCTCAGGAAATTCGACCCAGCGGATTTGACCTACAATGAAACGGCAATCATTTTGAGGGATCTTCCATTCATCGACACGTTCCAATCCAATGCGTACTTGGGACTCTTCAACAGCAGGCGCCTCAAAGCCACATCGAAACACAGGATGCAAGCCAACGACATCAAACTCGCTTTCTTCTGCGCCGTAGCGTGCACTCGTTTGGTGCGCTTTTTCATACCACGAAGAGCCCACATGATTGATCGTGAAGACGCCCGTTTCCCGGATATTCCAATAGGTATGACTTCCCTGCTCAGGCTCAACAGGCGGCCTCAGCACAAAGCCAAGAAGCGCTGGATCCGACCCCAAGTGCACTACAGAACTGAACATGGCCAAGTTGTGATGCCCCATACCATCCGTTGTTCCGATGACATTCGCGCTCTTAAATCCACTCAAACTGTTGATCAAACGACCGCGCTTCCTTTGAGGCAGCAGTTCAATATCCAAGTCATTCAATGTTTTCATCGATTAACGCGTTCTACTCATTCCCCCATCCATTTGAAGGACTTGACCTGTCATGTGTTGTGACTGCGTTCCCAATAACCAATGTGCCAACCCGGCGACTTCTGTTGCTGAGGCGATGCGTTTCATTGGGCTACGTTCCTCTGCAGCCGCACGCTTTGCCTCGTTTCCAAGCAAGCTTGAAGCGAGGGGAGTATCCGTCAACGAAGGAGCGATAGCATTGACCCGAATCTTGGGCATCCACTCAGCGGCTAACGATCGTGTCAAACCTTCAACAGCTCCCTTGGCTCCAGCAATACTCGCATGAAACGGCATGCCCGTGCCCACGGCGACTGTACTGAACAAGACCACAGAAGCGTTTGGCGATTGAGCCAACAACTTGTGATTGGCTTGCAGCGTTTGTACTGCTCCAAGAAAATTGACTTCCCAATCCTCCACGAGATGCTCACGCTTCAAACCGCGCAATGGCTTCAAGCGCAACGTTCCTGGACAGTAAGCAAGACCTGCTAACTCCGTCGCAAACGAAGACAAGTCACAAGGGTGCTCCACCGCATCGAACACCAAGCTTTGGTAGGCCTCGGAATGTTCGTCTGCAGGACGCTGCACGCCCGTTCTCGATACTCCAATAACCCGGTGCCCTGATGCCAACAATTGCTCACGCAAAGACGCTCCAATTCCTTTTGAATCTCCGACTATCGCATAGGTTAGTAACTGCTTCATGCCTTCTTCGATAACACCTTCATTAATTCCGTTTCAACATCTGCGGCTTGCGCCACTAACGCATCTGATTTTGATCGATCGATAGTACTCATCCGATGCGCTTCAGCTAAAAGTGCGGCATGTTGCTTTTGCAACTTCTTGGCCGGATCTGTTTTGAATATTTCCCACATACATGAGGAACACCTCAGAATCTAAAGTGTTCGTTCGTTAGCCTAAATCATTCAATTTCGACGTCAACACGTCCAATTTAGACAACGCATCCGATTCCTTCTTCCGTTCCAAAACCACCACAGCATCAGGTGCATTGCTCACGAAGCGTTCATTGGAAAGCTTGCCCTGAACAGCCTTGAGAAAACCTGTAATGTGTTGAATTTCCTTCTGGATTTTTTCCTTTTCGGCATCCACATCAACGGCAGCGCCAAACGGAATGAAAAACGAAGATCGTCCCACAAGAAATCCGAAGCTATTCGGGACCTTTTCCAGGGTCTGCTCTATGGCCGACAGATTGCACAATTTAATCAACGCCGATTCCAACGATGCGGGGTAGCCTTCACCTGAGTCTACATGCAAGGACAATGAGTCTCGATGTGGAATTTGGTTTTGTTTCCGGATGTTTCGCACTTCAGAAACGATGTGTTTAAATGTTTCGAAGTCCTCCAACAACGCCTGATCCATCGAGGTTACTGTTGGCCAAGGGGCAATGCACAAAGCCTCTTCAGGCGTATCTCGCTTCCCAATCCAATGCCAAATCTCTTCCGTCTGAAAAGGCATGAAAGGATGCAAAATCTTCAAAATGGATTCGAACAACTCCACCGTCGCATCGTATGTCTTGCGGTCCAGAGGCTTTTCGTATGCTGGTTTCACAAGCTCCAGATACCAGCTGCAAAAATCATCCCAAACGAGTCGATATGTGCCCATTAAAGCTTCACTCAATCGGAATTCGGCGAATTGCGCATCGAGCTCTGTCAAGACTTCATTGACGCGACTCTGCATCCAGGCAATGGCCTGAGCCGACGACTCCCGTTGCTCGACTTGATCGTCCACTTCCCACCCTTGGGTCAAACGAAAGGCATTCCAAATCTTATTGGCGAAGTTTCGGCCTTGCTCACACAGCTTTTCATCAAACGGCAAGTCATTGCCCGCCGGTGATGTCAAAAGCATGCCCACACGAACGCCGTCCGCCCCGTATTGGTTCATCAAGCCAATCGGATCTGGACTATTCCCCAAACTTTTGGACATCTTTCGTCCTTGCTGATCTCGGACTATCCCTGTATAGTAAACATTTTTAAAGGGCGCTTCACCACGGTATTCATATCCAGCGATGATCATCCGTGCAACCCAGAAAAACATAATTTCGGGAGCCGTTACCAAATCTGCCGTCGGATAATAGTAGGATACCTCCTCCTCTGACTTCAAGCCATCGAATACCTGAATCGGCCAAAGCCAGCTGCTGAACCACGTATCCATAACATCCTCATCTTGACGAATGTCTTCCAATTGAAGGTCCGTTCTGCCCGATTTTGTACGCGCGGCTTCTAGGGCCTCTGCCTCCGTTTTCGCAACAACAAAAGCGTCCTCTTCCTCTCCATAAAACCACGCCGGGATCCGATGTCCCCACCACAACTGTCGGCTCACACACCAATCCTTCACATTCTCCATCCAATGACGGTAGCTGTTCTTGAACTTCGGTGGGTGGAAAGCGATGGTCCCATCCATCACGTGATCCAAGGCAGGCTTAGACAACTCTTCCATTGAGAGGAACCACTGCAACGACAAGCGCGGTTCAATGACTGCATCCGTACGTTCAGAACGCCCCACTTTGTTCGTGTAGTCTTCTGTTTTTACCAAAAAGCCTGCTGCATCCAAATCTTTCTGAATCGCCTTGCGAACATCAAATCGATCCATCCCCTCATACTTTCCACCATGGGAATTCAACGTCCCGTTTGAATGAAAAATATCAATGGTTTCCAAATCGTGTTTCTTCCCTAGATCGTAATCGTTGACGTCGTGGGCGGGCGTAACCTTTAAGCAACCTGTTCCAAATTCACGATCCACATAATCGTCCAAGATGATGGGAATGCGCCTTCCCGTCAATGGAACACATGCTTCCTTTCCATGCAAGTGAACGAATCGATCATCTTCCGGATGAATGCAGATGGCTGAATCCCCCATAATGGTTTCGGGACGTGTCGTCGCGATGGTTAACCATTCATCATTTGAATCCGCAATGGCGTATCGCACATGATACAGCAAGCCATTCTCCTCCTTATGGATGACCTCCTCATCGCTCAAGGCCGTCTGCGCGATCGGATCCCAATTCACCATCCTCACACCTCTGTAGATCAGTCCCTTATTGAACAAGTCAATGAACGTGTCGATGACCCCGTCATAATACGCCTCATCCATCGTAAAGCGAGTCCGATCCCAATCGCAACTCGCTCCCAACTTCTTCAGTTGTTCTAGAATAATCCCGCCGTGTTCATGGGTCCAATCCCAAGCATGCTCCAAAAAGGCATCTCGTGTCAAATCCGATTTTCGAATTCCTTTTTCGCGCAATCGGCGAACCACTTTTGCCTCCGTCGCTATGGATGCATGATCGGTTCCAGGAACCCAGCACGCATTCTTCCCCAACATGCGCGCTCTTCGCACCAACACATCTTGAATCGTATTGTTGAGCATATGCCCCATGTGCAAAACACCGGTCACATTGGGTGGTGGAATAACAACCGTATAGGATTCACGCTCATCAGGTGTGGACCTAAAGAATCCATGTTCTAACCAATAGGCGTACCACTTGTCTTCAATGGTATTCGGATCATAAATCGTTGGCAATTCCATGGGATGCTGTCTCGTTTCTATTTCGCAAAAATCGGACAAAAAAGAAGCCGTTCCTCATCATGAGAAACGACTTCTAAATTTCATTGTGCATGCATCAACATGCTCTGAACACATTTCACTCTTTGTTCACTGGCGCGCCAGCAGAACTTGGCTTCAATGGCGCTCCTTCTGTGCTGTTCACATCAGATGCCTCAACCTTTCCTTTGATCCGAATGACCTTGGTAGGCTCATTGGTCGCATTGGAAGTAATGGTTACACTTTTGTTGATTGGGCCGATACGCTTGGTATCATAACGCACGCTGATGACTGAAGTCGCTCCAGGCATCACAGGATCTTTGTCACACTTTGGAACGGTACATCCACAAGAACCTTTGCAGCGTGAAATGATCAATGGATCTGTTCCGGCGTTGGTAACGGTGAATTCACATCCTCCATCCGCACCTTGAGAAATCGTTCCGTAATCATGAACGTCTTTATCAATGGAAATGGATGGACCTGATGTGAGGTCTTGTGCTGAAGTCATGGCAATAAAGCCAAATACCATCATGCAAGCAGTCAAAAATTGTTTCATGGATTCTAAATCGTTTTGCGTTCATAAAGATAACAACAATTGCGCACTGAGCGAATGCACATCGTTTTTTTTTGGTTCAAGGTCCACACTTCACTCGAAGCGTGGACTCAAACAATTGCATGAATTGTGCCAAAAAAAAGGGGAGCCAAGCTCCCCTTTTCTATCACACACATCTTGTTGATGTTCAATTATTCACATGAAGTTCCGAAGCTCGCCAAGAAAGCAAGTAAATCCGGAGTTCCAATTTGACCGTCGTTGTTCAAATCACCAGGACAGTCTGAAACGGTGTCGAAGACACATGAACCGTCATCCGTTGTTGCTGCAGCAGCATAGTTCTCCGCTTGCTCGTAAATACAACCACCTGAAATGGAAGTCACACAATAGCTGTCGTCTGAACCATTGAAAGGATTGTACTCGACATACATTGGATCTGCACAACCCACACAAAGATCGCAGCTATTGAAGCAAGCTCCTGTTGTGGTCATGTTACCTGATACGTCAACAACACGGTTTCCACCGCTTCCACAATCACCGACACTTTCATCGGCACCCCAAGCATTGCCGTTGATGAACTTGTACTCATACGATCCTTGTTGCAATTGCAACACGACCTGATACACGCCATAACCTGCATAAGGAACCATCAAAGAAGAAGGATCCCAGCCCTGGAAGCTTCCAGCCATGTGGACACCTTCATCGGCAACCATTTCATTGGACATGTTGATTCGGAACGTTACCAAGTAGGTACAACTTCCGTCGTCAACGTTGGCTCCAGCTTCGTAGTTCTGCGCTGAAGCATCCATGCAACCATTGTAGTTACAATCACCAGCATCCGTAGCCAATTCATTGTAGTTGTCTGCATCCATATCCTGACAACCGGCTACCTCCTGGCAATCCAAAACGGAGTCACCGTCTGTATCCGTGTAATCACAGGCAACACTTAGATCACAGAAATCCGTGAAGCCACAAGCCATCGGATCACCACAACCCATGTTGAATGAAGAGACCGGAGCAAGCCACAAAAAGCTAGCACCGATTACAGGCACAGCTGTTTGCCAAATGCCATTGTTCTCACTTAAGATGGCCGTTCCTCCACTGAGTGGGTTCACAAATCGCACCAAGTCCCCACAGAAAGAGATGTCCGCAATGCCAGCCAATCCGACGAGGTCTGCAAGCAAACCACCCGTTTGATCCGTGATGTTGGAGAAATGCATCGGTCCATCAGTGCCGTCACCGAGGAAGAAACCGTTCAAGGCTACGTTTGGATTCACTCCACCTGCAGCTTCGCAATCTGCCGCGAACGGCTCATTTTCAGTCCCGGTCAATGTCACACCAACCAACCACAAGGACTCAGCGCCTGTAACAATGGTCGTAGACTCATTGTAGTCACAGCTACCATCGTCATCCGTAGCAGCGCCGTTGTAGTTGCAAGCAATGACGCTCGTGCAACCATAAACAACCAAAGAGTTGCCTTCACAATCAAATCCTTCTTCAGCGTACGTGCAAGATCCATCATCCGATGTTGCCAAAGCATTGTAGTTACACGCCGCTTCGTCATTGCAACCCGGGCCAAGAGGTACCAATTCCAAGCTTGTCGCCAATCGCGGTGCCGTGTAGTCTTGAATCTGATCAATCCAGAACATCGCCTCATCGATACCCATTGTAGGGTTCAATGTTAACTGCGTTGCAGCAATACTGGTTCCGTTCGCTTCATCCACCATCTGTGTTGTAGCGACATCCCACCACTGCCATGGAGCAGAGTCGAAAGGCTCTGTTGGAGCTCCGTCAACATAGTTATTCATCACAGGGTACAATCCATCCCAACCTTGATTGCCCAATGCAGCAGCCGGATCGGCCAAACCGATTTCAGCAAATGCCGCGTTGTTATTGGTGGTGTAACCGTTGATTTCAGAGTGAATGTCATAAGCACCAGAAACTTCAACTACAGGCTCACTAGTCGTTGGAACGACCAAGACACCGGTCGTATATGGCGCAAATTGGTCGTGCGGAGAGTGGAAACTCACCATCGGCATATCGCCTTCATCCAACCAATTCAAATCGCCCATCGCACCGCCCATGTTCATCTGGAAGTTGAAATCGCTGGAGTAATCCACGTGATTTGCCATGCACAACTGGAAACCGCCACTCGATGCTGGAGCATACGTGTCAGTTGTCGCGTCTGGATTTCCATGAATGCTTTCAATCACCATTGGAATGAAGGAGCCATCTCCCGGATTGTACCAAAACTTGGTAATCGGATTGCCTGCATCATCTAAAATGATGTCATTGTAATCCGAGATAGTCGAAGAAGCCAATGTGATGTAGCCTCCTGTTCCTTCACCAAACATGGCGATTTTGTCACCAGAAACTCCCCAAGGGTTGCCGTCTTCAGCAACGGACTTGCGGAAGTAACGGACCGCTGTGCGGCTATCCTGAACTCCACGATACGCCGCCTGTATCAACTGCAACGTTCGCTCTTCTTGCGTTCCAGCCAAAGGATTCCATCCCAAGCGGTAATCGACAGAGGCAACAACATAGCCCATACGTGCAAAGCGCGAGCAAATTTCAACGGCACTGCTGTCTGTGCGCGTACCAACGGCACTTCCATTCACATATTGAGGCAAAAAGTTACCGGTGTGGAAGTAAAGAATGACCGGACGGTCTGTCTCCGAATCTCCTTCAGGTGTATACACGTCCATCAGCAAATCTTCAGCTGCTGGCGGCATGCCCTGCAAAGCTGGAATAACCGTGATGTTTTCACCATAAACAACTCCAGACTCCACATTCACGGCATCGAAAACCTCATCAATGTAGCGAACGCCACCTTCAATGGTTGTCGTCGTAACCGCTCCCATTGCCAAGCCCATACGAGGCGTATTGTAATCAACAATCT
>CAWVYB010000070.1:0-10160 GCA_963934215.1 uncultured Flavobacteriales bacterium
TGCGCCACAAACCCAAGCAAAACGCATGCATTCAACAGTTCGAATGCAAACAAAATCTGATGCACCCTGTTCGTACGTTGAGTTCTCAAAACCCAGTTCAAAAAATTCTTAAACTTGTCACATTGGAATGCTCACGCGAGTAACCTCTAAAAATTAAGACGACATCCATGAAACCATTCCTCACTTTCGCGCTGACTTTTTTCGCTGGTACAATGCACTATGCCGGCGCCCAATGCGAAGCGGACCATACGATCTACTTGACGGACTTTGTATTCACTCCAAGCGAATTAACCATCGTTCCCGGCGAGACCATCGCCTTCATCAATGCGCAAGGAACGCACAACATCGATGGTACCGCAGCTGGAAACCCTGAGTCCTTCTTCTTAGAAGAATCCGAAGGCAACATTGATGGGTTTTGCATGGGCGTCGTCACATTGAATGTGCCAGGCGTGTACGACTTCAGCTCCAGTGTCGGGGTACAGGAAGCCTTGGGCATGGTCGGATCCATCACCGTGGATGCCAACACCTTGGTGGACGTCTTGATGAATATCCAATACGGAGATGGCGATCTGGCTGACCTCGCTAGCTGGCAGAGCGCTTTCGCGCTGAACACATATTTCAATCCTGATGGAGGTGGCGCCGACAACGGTCTCAACCTCAACGGAAATGAGCCTTACACCGTATTTGTACCGACTGATGCCGCCGTCACGGACCTGATGGAATTGATCAACCTGTCGCAATTTGACATGCTTGCTTTCTATGACATGGTCCCCGCGCTCAAATACCACATTGTTCCGGGAATTTATATGGCTGAAGATTTGACTGACGGCATGACTCTACCGACCGCTGAAGGCCAATCGCTGACCATTTCCATGGGCGACCAAGGAGCGATGGTAGATGACGCGCTCATCACTTTCACAGACTTTACCGCGTACAATGGGGTCATCCACATCATTGACAAAATTTTAGCCCCTTCCGGATATCCCGGCGCAACGACTTGGGATGTGATCATGCAAAGCGACGATCACACCCTCTTTGAACAAGCGGTGCTCGATGCTGGACTCAAGGATGACTTCCGTGGCCAGCCCATCTTGAATGACAATGAGCCGGCCGCTGGTCCATTTACCGTCTTTGCTCCAACAGACGAAGCCCTGATCAACTTTGCTGCTGACAATGGTTTTGCCGATGTGAATGCGCTGCTTTCCTCTCAATTCATGGATGACATTGTGGAGCAATACGTCGTTCAGAACGTCTACGAAAGCGGTGATCTGTTCAACGGGCAATCGCTCGTTTCCTTGGCGAATGAAATCCTCAGTATTGCGCAAACAGTGGATGGATACACGGTCAATGACGCACTGATTACCCAGCCTGACATGCTTGCTTACAACGGTGTCGTGCATGCGCTGGGCGAAGTGAATTTTGACTTTCCAGACATAGAAGGAACCTGCGGATCGTGGACCATCAACATGTTCTCATTGGACGGCTCTGACGAACCTTGGAGCGGTGCTCAACTCGACATCTATTCCAATGGAACGTTGATCGCAAGCGAGTCTCCTGACACATTTGAAATGCACTCGTTCAGTTTTCCGGCCAATGCGAACACTGCGGTTGACATTGTCTATCGCGGTGCATACGGATCCAATTACGGGGGGTATGAAGTTGAAGATGAAAACGGTTTCATCGTGTTTTCGTCCATCGGATCTCAAAGCACCTATGGTTCACCGCAAAGTGTTTACGGTTTAGTTCCTTGCGATGAAAACCCTAGCACATGCGGTCTCATCGAGATTGTATTTACGGATGAGTCCCAAGATGGATGGTTTGGTGGAATCATGACGGTGATTTCCTCAAATGGCGTCACCGCTTCCATCCCATTCAATCAAGTCTACGAAGGCTTCAGTATCCGATCGGTGATGGCATCCGTCGATGCGGGACCCGTCGATTTCATCGTGAGTTCGCCCGGCTTCTATCCTGACATGTGCGGCTACATTGTCGAAGATGTCCAAGGAAACGTCATCCTCGAAGAAACCAGCGTCAACGAACCTCCTCCGAGTACATACGGCCTCGTTATTTGCGAAGATGAGTCGTCCAACATTGGAGATGATATCGAGGTGCTATCCTCCCTGAACGCCCACCCCAACCCAACAAACGGCATGGTGCAGTTGACTGGATTGGCAGCCGGCTTGCAGTGGGAAGCTACACTTGTCAGCGCAGCGGGTCAGTTGGTCCAAACGTTCAATGGTACCGGACCCCAGTCTCTTGAATTCTTCGGTTTGGAGAGCGGCCTTTACTCACTCAACCTGAGCACGCAAACAGGGGAAATAAAGACTTTGCGACTGATCCAAAATTAATTCTCAGACCACCGAATGCCCTCTTTTGAGAGGCATCAATGGTTAATCGAGTGCCTTGCGGCACTGCTTCACAGCACAGCATGGGCTCTTTCGGGTTCATGCTGTGTTTGTTTAGCAAAAAACCAACAAAGAACATTTTTTCCTTGTTGTCACATTTTCATCCGAATGGAAGTAAGACCTTTGCTGGTTGAACCGCATACCCATGAACCTGAACTTCCGCTTATCATATCCTGGAATGTGGTTGGGCTTGGCTCTTCTCATTGGCCCCTTCTTCTTCGGTTGTTCGAAGCAAGATTTTGAAGAGGTCGAAATCACAGAAACATGGACCGAACCGGAAACCATCTACTCGGTAGATTGCGAGGAGCTGGGACTTAACCTGGCCGATTCCTGCACTGTTGACTTTGGAGAACTGGGCGTCGCCTCCGGCGTTGTGACCGAAGAGTGCACGTGCGATGCCGAAATCAACGGGGAACAAATCACCCTATCGTTCGTTTCAGAAATGCCGTGGTACACGGCGATCACGGTGGAATCCACCCCCCCTTTCATTGATGGAGTCAGCTCCTTTACTATTTCTTCGGGGATGACGCTCCAGATGTATCTCTATCCAGAAGGCACGTCGGAATGTGTCATTACGGTGACCTACACGTGTCCCGGAGGCACCCTGGTTCTGCCGGACATCGTACTCACCGGAAGCCCCATCAACGGGGCCGTTGGTCCACTGCTCATCGAATGCTGAGGACCGCCATGGAGTTGCCTAGACCTTTCCGAGATGACCTCACGCTGACGCATCGAACGCATGTGTGAATCAGAGCGTGAAGAATTGCAGTGGATTGAAGGCTGCAAACGCGGCGATACCGCAGCACAACGCCATGTGTTTGGGACCTTATTCCCCTTTCTGAAGGGAGCCGTGCGGCGTTACATTTATGATGAAGATGAAATTCAAGACGTCCTGCAAGAGGCCTTCATCCGCATTTTTAAATACATCGACCAGTTTGATCCGAATCGCGGTCGATTGAGGCCATGGGCCGCCAAGATTGCGGTCAATGTTGCCATCACGGAAGGAAAACGAAGGCAACGCATCCAAGAGTTACCAGGGCAAACAGCTTTGACTGTCGATCCATCAGCCCTCGAAACCATGGCGTTGGAAGACTTGATTGCTCTGCTCAAGGGCATGCCCAGCGAGTTGTACGAAGTGTTGAATCTCATCCTCGTGGATGGATTCAGCCACAAAGAGACGGCATCGATGCTCAGCATTTCTGTGGAATTGTCTCGACAACGTCTCACCCGTGCCCGCAAATGGGTCACGGAACGATTTGAATTATCCGGAGGTGAATTGACCCCCTTAAAAGCCCACCAGTCATGAAAAATTGGGAAGACCTATTGCGGAATCGACTCTCATCCTTTCAGGAAAAAGGAACGCCTGGACAGGAAGAGGCTTTGTGGAAAGCCGTTGAGAGTCAGATCACCGTCCCTTCGGCAGCAGGAGCTGCTGTCGGGAAAAGCGCTATGTTTTGGGTGGGCGCAGCCACACTTGTCGTGGGCATTGCCGTCACCGCGCTCTACAGCACCTCTGAAACCTTAGAAGAGAGCGAAGCCACCATGACGCAATCGGCCCAAAGCAGCTCCGAATTGACGGTGAATGCCGAGGAGTCAAGCGCTGAAATGACCATCACAGCGTTGGAGCCGACGGCCGATCTCCCTGGCGAAATCCGCAGCACTTCTTCTGAACCGACTTGGGAAACGGTTGCGTCATCGCCGGAAAAGAACGCCCCTGTTGTCCCCCAAGCGGAGGTCCAAACCGTCAACCGTCCATCCACTTCGGACCCCAGCAAGGCCTCCATCGCGGCAAACAGGAACGCCGCACCCTCCGAAGACTCCCGATTGCCAGATGTACCCTTGGATTCAGACAACTGGACAACCTCGAAAACCCCGACCTCACCCGAGGAGTTTGCGTATTCCCGATTGGAATCCGAGAATATTGCAATCCCATTGGTTACAAATGAAAGGCGGCAACTACCTGCCATCCTGCCCTTACCATCGCGACAAGTCTCCTACACCCTTTCGAAGCCTGTCTTAGACTGGCATGATAGCACTGAGGAGATCACACCCGCTGCGCCGTTTGCCATTCGTGTTTTTGGAGGACCGACCGCGAGCCAATTTGAGTTTCGAAGCGAAGCGCAAGCCGATTTGAACGCTTACTTTCATCGAAACTATGGCGCCGGAGGCGGTCTGATGCTGGAGTTTGAACGCTGGTCTCAATCGTTTGCCGTAGGATTGGTCTGGAATGAATTCATCAACCACCTAGACTATACCGAACACACCGAAACGGTGGTCACGACACAAGGCATCCAGTCCATTGAGATCAATGAGATCACTGGCGACACTGTGGCCGTGGTCTTTGGTGATGTGGACGGGGTTTCGGAGCAAACCCGCTCGGTCATTCATCACAATCGATACCGCGCGTTTGCCATTCCGATTGAATGGCAGCACCACCGCATTGTGGGACGCTGGCACATGGGGGTTGGATTGGGCACACTGCTGCAGTTTCGCAGCGATGGTCAAGGAAAAACCATCAACCCTGAAGGGCTCGTTGTCACCTATCAAGACGGCGATCTCACCACATCCCGTATTCAATGGATGACCACAGGTCGCGTGTTTGCCGGATACCAATTCGGACCTGAATGGCGAGTGGATCTGAGCTTGGGAGCAGGCGTTCAGCGATTCAATAACGGGGCGAGTGCCTCTTCCTCTGATATCCCCTCGTGGGAAGGCCGGCTAGTCAATGGACAACTGCAGTTGGGCATCACGCGGTTCTTCACGCCAAACGGTCAATCTCGGGATTGAATGCGTTCCAAGACGTAGCTTCGTCAGCATGTGGAATGAGCTCAATCAGCGGTTGACAAAATCGTATCAATTCGAATCCTTTGCCGAGGCATTTGCCTTCTTGACGGAAGTGGCGCGGCTCGCGGAGTTGCATGATCATCACCCAACCATTCACAATGTCCATGTGCATGTCCGTTTGGAATTGACCACCCACGATGCGGGTAACACCATCACAGACCTGGACCGCCAGTTGGCAGCCGCGATTGACGCGATTCCCACGGGTGCAAAGTGATTTAGGACGCGCGACGCACCAACTCGTTGCGCTTGCTAGATTCCCTTTTGAACCGTCGCAAACTGCAAGTAACGAGTTCAATAGAGGAGACCTCAATTTAATATCTGACAGCGATTATAGGCTTGCACACCCTCGTCTATCTCCTTCTGAATTCGATCATCTCGATCTGAAAAGAAAGCCATTGCAAGCCCTCCAACGGCCGCATTTGCGATTCCAAATGACACCCTCCCTTGGTCAATTGCCAACAAGCCAACAAGCACTTCAGCAAAACCAAACTGAGAAGTCAAGAAATTCCAACTTCTCATCTTTTTGGCCTTTGCGAAGTGATCGCTTGCCATCGGACAGCCTGAACCTGAAATGCTCAATGCGCGACCTGGCCTCATTTTCTCCCCTTCTATTTCAATTCTATGATTCCCGACGGAGTGCATAATTTGTTGTGCCATCATTCCACTCATCGGATGAATTAAAAGTGTGACAAGGAAAAGCAATCTCAGCATTGGCATGAATACAGCCCTAAACACATCCGAAAAACCCTGTCTTTCCAACATCCTTGCAAGCTAGCATATTTCACCTCACACCCCTATCTGCCCAAACGCGGTTGACCTGCAGTGCAATGAACCCAGGCATCTTCATTGGTTATTCTTTGGATTTATACATGCACCAACGTTTTGATGTCGCCAAACGGATGCTATTTTGCGCCAATCAAACGACGGTCTTTCCAATCATAAAGCCGACGAAGCAGATCGACCATGAACCAGATGTCTCTTTATCTCGCAGTTGTTGTAACCGTTCTCTTTTCATGTGACACCCCCTCCCCTGGTGGAGTTGTCAAAGACACGTTGCTACAGGAAAGCCCAACGCCAGGTGTAAAGCATTCTGATGCCGTTGCCGTTTATTCGACATCCGAAAGTACCGGTGACCGGCTGAAACCCAGTTCTGACATTCTTTTTCAGCTCGCTACGCAACCACTGGAAACTGAGATTGCGGTCTTTGTGAATCCGGCCAAAGCGTTTCAGTCTTATTTGGGAATCGGAGGTGCCATAACAGATGCATCAGCAGAAGTCTTCTCCTCATTAAGCGAAGACAAACAACAGGAATTTCTGGAATCCTATTTCTCGGAGGATGGCATCAACTACAACATCATTCGCACCAGCATTCACAGCAGCGACTTTGGTCTGGGAAGCCATACGTATATCGCAGAGGGCGATAGTACGCTCGCTACTTTCTCCATCGCGCAAGACTTGGAAAAGCGTATCCCTATGATTAAAAAGGCGGCAACGATGATCGATGATGACCTCGTCTTTTATGCCAGCCCATGGAGTCCTCCAGCATTCATGAAGACCAACAATCACATGCTCCGAGGCGGAAAATTAAAACCTGAATTCTACCAAACGTGGGCGGATTATTTCGTGAAATTCATCGAAGCGTACGAGGCTGAGGGAATTCCGGTGTGGGGCGTCACCATTCAAAACGAGCCCATGGCCACGCAACGGTGGGAGTCGTGCATCTACTCCGCAGAAGAAGAGCGTGACTTTTTAAAAAACAACCTCGGACCAACATTTGAACGCGCCGGATTCAGCGACAAGAACATTGTGGTATGGGACCACAACCGCGATTTGATTTCACACCGTGCCAACACCATTTTCGAAGATCCAGAGGCCTCGAAATATGCTTGGGGAATTGGATTTCATTGGTATGAAACGTGGACGGGAGGTGAAGCGAAATACGACAACCTCAAAAATATCAACACCTCGTTTCCTACGAAGAACTTACTGTTCACGGAAGGCTGCCAGGAAGGATTTGATGCGCTGCATTACGAGCGTTGGTCCAATGCAGAACGTTACGGAAGCTCCATGATCAACGATTTCAACAGCGGCACCGTCGGCTGGACCGATTGGAACATCTTGCTTAACGAAAATGGCGGCCCCAATCACGTACAGAACTTCTGTTTTGCCCCCATCCATGCCAACACCCAAACAAACGAGCTCATCTACACGCCGACCTATTACTACATCGGTCACTTCTCAAAATTCATTGAACCGAATGCCAAACGCATTAGCACAACCGTGAGCAGAAGCACTTTAGAAAGCACGTCATTCCAAAATCCCGATGGGAGAATCGTCACCGTGGTCATGAATACAACCGACACCTCCATCGATTACAAGTTGATTGTAGGCGAATCTGAGGTTTCTGTCCAAATCTTGCCTCATGCCATGCAGACTTTAATCTACTGAGGGTTCAGGAGCTTTACATAGACTCTGCATGGACGTTGACCATAGCTCACCTGCATTTGACAACACCGTTCGCCACCCCCACTCATCGTGCGGACACCACAGGTGATTCATCAAGTCTGGACTGCGTGTCAAGGAGACTTCAAGAAATCAAATGTGCTGAAGTTGAACGAACGAATCAATATTGACTTTGGATATATGCATCCAGCTCCTCACTGCTACTGCTGAAGGAGAACACCCCATACACCTCGTAGTAGTTTTCTAAGTCATACACATGCTCGTATGCAAATTTCGCTAAATCGAGCTGTCCCTCATCAAATGCGACCTCTTCCAATATCTCGACGAGTTGCTCAATGACGATGCAGTTTGTCCGAAGAATCTGCTTCGCAATATTCACTTTTTCATCACTGAAAGAGGCATCGTAGATTCTGTCCATCATGCGCTCGAAACGATCCGGACCAACCGGTGTTTCACAACCAATGCTTCCAGAGTAGCCTTCAACGTAAACGATTTGAACAGACTCGTTTTGCGACTGCGACGACAAGCCGGATTGTTGCTGCGGCTGTTGTTGTTGCTGTTGCTGCTGTTGTTGCTGGGCTCCACTCATCTGACCGGTGTTCATGCTAATGTTCATGCTTGCCTGGCCGGCCTGAACGTTCATGGACATGTGTTCCAAGTTCATCCCACCCGGGTTCACGCCATTTCCAGACATCATTGACATATCAGAAGTCGGAATGAAGGCATCCAAGCGCAGTCCATTTTGAAAAAAGGAAGGGATGGTATAGCTGTAAATTCCGGCTCCCTGACCTCCATTCGCTGATAATACGAGCCTTGTTCGAACATCCGAAAAATCCGGAGAAACATAATCGATGAATAGATTGTATTGCCCGCCTTCATTTAAGCCCGTAATCTGTTGATGAATGGAGGCTTCCGAAGCCAAACGAATTCCATCCACGCTAACCGTAAAAAAGGCCATGTTTTCAGACGTCAATTGGACAGTCGAATTTTGAGCTACTCCGTTTGCTATCGAAACGATCGTCAGCGCACATGTCATAAAAAATAATTTCATACTACTACGTACTATCGAGATATTAGAAACGTGACAGCCCAACACAAAAAAATATTCTCAATCGATTAACATCTCGAAATAACGATTGACTCCTGAACAGGCCATAGAGAGCACCGCAGAGCTATCGGACTCGCAATGCAGGAACGTGCTGTTGTACCAGAGGCATCTAGGAAGCGTATTATTTATACTCCCCTTCCACTACTTTTTCAGACCAACCGTCCTCAAATAATTTGATGAATAGGTGACCTCGCTGTGGGTGCCTGATTTCTCGCCCCATGAGGTCTACCCTTTTAATGCATTTTCCATGGTCTTGACGCTGCGGATTAGCCGGTACTGACATCGCTTCAGCACCGAGCGGTTGCTGTTGCGTTACGCAGTGCACCATGCCACCCCACAACACCATGTTCTGGCAATTGATGCCAATTGCTGTCCGATCGGGATAGAGGCTTTGAACGATTTCCCGGGCGACCTCGTCCATAGGGTCGTCATATTCAGGAACCAGCACCACAGCATTGCCAACGTAATAATTGACATAACTGCTGCGAAATCCCACGCTTTGCCCCCAGGTCGTTTGCACCGGAAATTCCGTCAATGGCAGGTTTACTCGCGTGTACAGCGTGCCCTCGGCATTTTGAGCTTGGTCAATGATGTTTCGGTCACCGGCACTGACATACCAGTAGGCCAAGTCCGCGTTATTCATAGTGACCAGTGTGTGATCACCTGCAAATTTCACAAAGCCATCAATGTGCTGATCCGTGATGTCCTCATCGCCTCCAAATTGCCCATCCAGCCAAATAATTTGTTGCACCCCGAGGTACTGATTCAAGTACGCCTCGATTTCAATTTCTGTCAATCCCGGATTCCGATCATCGCCTGTGATGGAGGAACGCGTTGCCATCAGCGTCCCTTGTCCATCGACCTCAATCGCACCGCCCTCGAGCACCATGGCGCTCAGGTCAACAACTGGGATATTCAAGTTATCAGAAAGAGTTGAAGGCACAGCGTCATCCAATGCAAACGGTGTGTCTCCGCCCCAACCATTGAACCCCCAATCCAGGACCACCCAATCCTCTTGATCATTGTGGACGAAAATGGGACCGTTGTCACGAACCCAAAAATCATCGTTGGGCACAACTTGGAAATCAACTTGCCCCATATCGACACCCGCTTCCTGAAGCAGGCTTGTGATATGGACCACTTCATCGGTATTGTAAGCCACAATGTGCACGCGTTCGCCTAAGGAAAGGGCTTCCGTCATGGCTACCCAGCTGGGCTCCACATCCTCTGCACCCGAGCCATATGTATAATTGTGGGGCCATTGAAGCCAAGTGCCTTCATGCGGAGACTCCTCGTGGGGCATGGTGTACTGGGCAACCACATTCAAGCTCAAAAAGCCA
>CAWVYB010000071.1:0-10145 GCA_963934215.1 uncultured Flavobacteriales bacterium
GTCGTATCGGTTTCAGTGGTTTGCGCAAAACAAAGACTCGTGATAAAGATTTGGCTAAACGCTAAGAAGACTTTCATTTTATTCAATTTTCGTGGCTCGAAAAAAAAACTCAATTGATATCTATGGATGCATGTTGCCTGTGAGCTGATGTCAACAACCCGAACCAAATGAAGCGAGAAGAACTAGAACGTCAGAGACTCCAACCATGCCGTCACCATCGGTATCACCGTTGCAGTTGCTGAGGCAGCCAAATTCGGAAAGCACAACCAATAGATCGGCAACCGAAACTAAACCATCTCCGTTTAGGTCAGCCGGACAGCTAGGGGCTGCTTCTTCCAAATCGATAATTCCGTCACAATTGTTGTCTACACCAACTCCAGTTCCGGATGCTCCTGGGTAAACAGTCGCATCGGTATCACTGCAATCACCAGTTTCCAACGAAAGGTTAGGCCCAAGGGGGGCGCATAGGTCTGCTATTTCCACTGGACCTCCTATTCCGTCCCCATCGAGATCTTCATAGACAATCTCGTAAGGATAGACACATGAGCTGTCATTCAATGTTGCCGTGGGATCATAGTTGCACGCAGGTTCCTCGGTGCATCCAAAAACATCGGAGCCGTTTGAGTCCACGCAAAAATCATGGATGGCTTGAAAGCCAAAATTGCCTCCTTCGACCATTTCTGCCAAAACATTTCCGTCTCCGTCGGTTAAGGTGTAGTCGCCGACCACTCCATTGTATTGAAGGCCATCGCCCCAACTATCATTCACGGTGAGAGTGTAACAACCTGTTGAAACACAGGTTGAGGATTCATAGGTCGTTTGGTCTCCGGAATAGCCAGACCCTTCAAGGACAGAGTCGCCATTGGAGTCTGTGATGCTCCAAGTGTTTTCCGCTGGGTAATTGTCGGTCAATAAACTAAACGAGAGCGTTACGCCATCCAAAACACAAGATTCGTCGTCAACAATCGCTTCAGAGTCATAATTGCACGCCGAAGAATTTGTGCACCCTTCGCATGAACTATTGTTTCCGCCACAAACTCCACAAGCGTCGTTAACTGTGCAAGAGCCGTCGTCTGTAATGGCCGCTGGATTGTAATTGCAAGCTGAAGAATCAGTACATCCGATGTCGGAGTTGTACCCCGTTGGAAAGCCATCCAGAACGAGTATTCCAGAATTTTGAGGGTCTAAATAGGCGTTGAGACCCAAATTCCAACTGATGTTGAATCTGCCATAGAAATCATAGGCCCCATTGTTCGAGGTTCCTGAACACGCTGCAGCTCCGCCATACAGTTGACCAATAATCCGGTGATTTTGATCGAATAGGGGAGACCCAGAGGATCCCGGTTCGGTTACGCCATTTTCCCAAGCGTCAATCCACCAAACTTGAGCGCCTCCGGTTGAAGACTCGTATGGACTGTCTTCCTCAAAGCAAATTTTCTTGACATCGCCAGAAGGGTGGTGGATTCCTGTAGCATTCTCTGGTGAGTTACCAGTAGCGTCCCATCCAGCATATTCGATGTCCCAGGAGCTTGGTGGAGCGGAACTCAATTCAATGAGCGCAACATCAGATCCGCCATCGGCAACAAGCAGGGTGCCTCCGGAGATGCTTTGGTCAGTTGGGCCGGAACTACCAGAGCAAGTGCTGCTTTCATGATTGAAATAATAGGTCCACGAATTGGGTGTTCCCAAGCAGTGATTCGCCGTCAAGAAATAGGGTGTTCCATCATTCGCAGTATTATTTACCAGCGATCCAGTGCAAGCGGCAAAGCCACCATTCACAATAATGGCAACGGCTTTTTTCTCCACTTGCCAATCGGCTCCTTCAGGACAGTTTACATTGATGTTACAGGCTCCACTGTTGCCAAATGGACCTTGATTGTTTTTCAGCATGAGTTGATCTTGCCGAATAAGCAGGGATCGGTATCCTTGAACAACCTGGCCGACTTCTATTTTGGCTAGGACGTCTATTTCTTGCGGTTGCCGGTATTCAAGCACAGCTCCATTGCCCTGGATTAGACCGATGGATAGCCCGCCCCATTGCTTCACGTTTTCATGGGTAAATGAACCCAAAAAATGAGACTTGTCCTCATTCCAAACGAACAGTTTTCCTCCTTTTGGAATCACAAATTGAGTCAGGTAAAAGCTCCAGCTTGTTGCGTTATTCGAGCGCACACCGAGCCTCCACACGTCGAAACCGTCTTCTTTTGACCAGGTTCCTATTTCTGAAGAATTCCAGGCCACGTTGTGTTCAATTCCAAAACGCCAAGGCGCGTCTTTTAGTTTAGCGGTCGCCCTATCCTCTTCTTCTAATGCATTTAGGTCAAGCGATTCATAAGTCTGCCACTGAACCGTAGTTTGCGTATTGTCATCCCAACGCAAGGGAGTGCCACCGTGATTGATCTGGGCTTGTAACCCGGGAGAAACAGCGATAGAAATAAACAAAGCAGTGAGGATTCGAACGCGATTGGCTGTGTTCATGGTCTTTTGGTTGATTTGCGTTTCCAAAGCTGTAAACCAATGAATTAGGGAAAGGGTTGCTTCAGAACAATAATAATTTGGTTCTACATCGAAGAATAGGGGTGTGAGCTATGATTTTAGAATTCGAAAGCCCCTTTGATATACCCAAAGATTTTTAGCTAAAAGGCAAGGTCTTGGGTGCTTGAATGGGAATTAATTTAATCGGAAATACGGGGCTCTTTTGGAATTGTGCTGAACAGAAAATTGAGTCAATTACGAGGCTACATTCATTCTTAACTTGCAGCATGCGGAATACTGTATTTGTCATGCTCGCGCTTGTTTTTTATTGTGCCTATGGGGGCAATCTTCTCGCTCAAGAGGTATTTACATTGTCTCATGATGGATTGGAGCGGACGTACCTTCTGGATGTGCCAGATGCAGATACAGAAGGCTTGCCGCTTGTTTTGGTCCTTCATGCCTACGTCAGTTCTGCCAACATCATTCGAGGATACTCCGGGTGGACCAACGTCGCTGAAAATGGAGAGGCTGTAATATGCTATCCTCAAGGGACATCGGACGACCTGGGCGTCAATCATTGGAATGCGAACTTGGGGATTAGCGATACCGATGACATCGGTTTCCTTTCCTTATTGGTTGAGACGCTACAAGAACAGTATGGTTTGAGTGCCACTTGCACGTTTGTCTGTGGCATGTCGAATGGGGGTTTTATGAGCTATACTCTGGCCTGTGAAAGGCCAGATTTGTTCCGTGCCATTGGATCAGTAGCGGGGAATATGAGTGCTTACGATCAAGTCAACTGCAATCCTGGGGCCGCTTTACCGACTATTCACTTGCACGGCACATTGGATCCAACGGTCAGTTACAATCAAGGTGTAATTCTTGACGGTCCTTGGAGTGGGGGATGGGGTGTAGAGGATGTCATGGCATATTGGACGGGATTGATGGGGACCACTGAAATGGTCGAAGAAGCCATTCCTAATACGGTACTATTGGACTTAAGTACCGTTGATTTCATTCGGCATTTTGGTGCCTTAGGTGGACAAGAGTTTCATCATTACCGTGTCAATGGGGGACTGCATGATTGGTTCGGAGCGTGGGGCAACCAAGACATTGATAGCACCGAATTAATCTGGGAATTCTTCTCTGCGGCTTGCGAAGAATCCACAAACTCCATTGTTTCAGAGACTCCGTCAATCCCGCTCACCAGAAAGGTGGTTCGTATCATGGACTTGATGGGAAGAACTACGGACTTCGAACCCAATCGATTGCAGCTGTACCTCTTTTCCGACGGCAGCGTAGAAAAGCGCATTCAAATAGATTGAATTCAATTCCGGCGCTCCAGTTTTATCGGACTCTTTTGAGATGTTGCCGTCAGCAGAAATAGTATATATGCCGCTTCAGGAGATCTCGATTTTGGGAACATTATAACCACTTGGGCAAAATCCTCGACTGTCTGACTGTCACCCCAAACCACCGCCTTTTTTAAAATACGTCAAACATTTTCACAGGTCCTACAGGCCTCCAATAAAATTGCGCCACAGTAAGAAATCAGAGGCTTCATCGAACTTCGTAGAATTAGGATTGAATTCTGTTGGCTCTGTGCTCTTTAAACTCTATTTTGTCTATAATTATGCTGAATAAATCGTCTCTCCTTGCGTTTTCCATGCTTTTGATATGGAATGCTTTAGTCTCTCAAGTCAATGTGACCAATCTGTCAACCCAAGACGAGGGGCTGTTCAAATTGGTGCCCAAAGACTTAATGGACTCACCAACATGGGCACAGCTCATGTATTCCGGCACAGCCAATTTTCACGAAATCGTGGACATGCGAGAGGAATATTGGAGCAATCGCGCCTATGAGAAAACATTAGACGAGCGAAATTTCAAGCACTGGCTGATGCAGGTGGAGCATCGAGTAGGCCCAGACGGTTTCATTCAAGATGCCGGAGAATGGGCAGCTGAGGTGTTTACGAATGGAGGTGGACTTGAAAAGCAGTTGAACCTATTGAATTCTACAAATTCTGAGGATCCCAATTGGCAACCCATTGGACCTTTTGAAACTTGGAACAATGGATCACAAGGGCATTTCCCGGTCTCTGAGCAATGCAATGTCTACTGCTTTGACCAATCCATATCAAGTCCTGAGATAGCCATTGCCGGCCTTGAAGGAGGAGATCTGTTCAAAACAACCGATTACGGAATGAATTGGACGCCACTCACGCTTAATGTTCCTGGCATTCGAACGGTGACACAATGTGCGATTGCACCAACATCAGCGAATCGAATGTATTTTGTGGTAAACAATACTATTTACGGAAGTGAGGATGGCGGATCTACATGGAGTTTACTGTCTTATCTTGGCGCCGCTTCCAACCAACTGACGGTGCATCCAACCAATCCAGAAGTTGTCTATGTGGCCACTAACATCGGTTTACAGCGAAGCTTGAACGGAGGCGTCGATTGGACAACCCTCATCAGTGGCGTCGTTTGGGACATTTGTTTTCATCCAACTGAAGCAACGACAGTCTATGCGTTGGTGCACCAAGACATGCCCGAACGTTGTTCATTCCAGCGATCAGACGACAGCGGTGAAACGTTTACTTTATACGACGATGGATATTTCACTCCTTCTGACCAAGGAGAAGCCGATGACCATGGTGGCCGCTTGGGTGTCACGCCTGCGGATCCAAACCGAGTCTATGTTGGCCTCCTCGGAAAAGGGAAAGAAAGCGATAAAGGTTGGATCGGACTTTATCGTAGCAACGATAAGGGAGGAAATTGGACAAACCCTAACGGCCAAGATGGGGCACCACACGACTTGGAAAATCATCCATGCCTTGCAACTGCGAACATTGATGGGAGTGGGATCTATCAAGGTTTCTACAATTATGGTCTCGCAGTCTCTCACAACGATGCAGACGTCGTTTGGGTCGGAGTTCAGAGCCTTAGTTCTACTGATGATGGCGGAGTCACCTGGAAGCGCATTGGCGGATACGGCGCATCTACATACGACCTCGGATGGGTACACGTCGACATTCAAGACATTCATGTGCAAGGAAATGACATTTGGTTTGCAACGGATGGAGGGCTGAATTACAGCAATGACGAACTAACGTCACATACAAGCCGTAAGCGCGGAATCTATAACTCCACACTTTGGGGTTTTGCACAAGGTTGGAATTCAGACGTACAAGCTGCTGGTCGATACCACAATGGCAACATGGGTTTTCGACAGGACTTTGGGACTGGAAACCAATTGGCCCTAGGAGGTGGAGAAGCGCCAACAGGGTATGTAAACCCCTTGGATAACAATGAGCTTCACTTCAGTGACATTCATGATAAGCGTCTTCCAGAATCTTTCTCTGGCACCCCCTCGAACATAGGTAATTTATCACTTTACCCCAATGAAGACTATTCCCTTTCAAACTCGAGCGAATTGGTCTACGATCCGTTGTATGCCCATTGGATGGCGCTAGGAAATGAAAGTGTGTTTTACCGTTCTTTCAACAACGGATGGCAGTTCGAAGCGTATCACGACTTCGGTTCAGGCAAAGTATTGGAAATTGAGCAAGGCCGAACAAATCGCGATTTATTTTATGCGGCCGTCCAACAATCGTCAATAAGCACTTTGCACAAATCCACTGACGGCGGGATTACTTGGACTGCCATAAGCGGCTTGCCGTCAAATTGGCAGAAGATGGAAATCGCTTTAAACCCATCAGATGACAATGACATTTGGGTCATCAAAGCGAACGCTGGTGAAATAAAACGTTCACTGGACGGGGGAGGCACCTGGTCTGATGTCGGCAATGGATTGCAAAACGAACAGCTCCATGATATCGTTTGCCTTGGCGGTGCAGGAAGCATTGCGATATCAAGAACAAACGTCTTTCATCGGGCAACGGGAGAAAATTCTTGGACCTCCTTTGACAGTGGAACCCCCGAACTCTGGATGCCACTTGAGTGCATTCCTTTTTATCGGGACGCAGTTCTGCGTCTTGGCGACAAAGGGAAAGGAATTTGGCAAGCAGATTTTCCTTTTGTGCCCGAGCCAATCGCACAACCGATGACGTCAAAGCAAGAAGTATTCTGCCCTTCAGACATCGTACAATTTGATTGCCATAGCATCTTGGTTCATGAAGGCGCATCTTGGGCTTGGAGCTTTGACCCGGAGGCAGAATGGGTATCCGATTCCGATTCGCGCAATCCCACAGTTCGTTTCGGTCAAGCAGGTGATTACGACGTCACCTTGACCGTAACCGATGCAGAAGGAAATACCGCTACTCATACCGCAGTAGGTATGGTACAGGTCGGCGAGGCGATCAACTGCCAGGCTTCGGGAGTGCCCGGAGAATCACTCGCGTGTTCAGGGACCAATGGGTTCGGTGTCACCCACGATTTGGATTTGGAGACCAACACTTATACTTCCATGGCCTGGATCAACCCCACGGGGATCCAACCCGCTTACACAGGCATCATCATATCAGAGGAGCCTGGAGGAGGACTAAACTTTCTCAACAACAACGAACTTGGTTACCACTGGCCGGGTGGGGACTTTAATTGGAGCAGCGGACTGAACATTCCCGAAGACGAATGGTCACATGTGGCAATGAGCGTCGGACCCGATGGGGTTCGTCTCTACCTCAATGGCATTGAAAAGCATCACAGTTTTAGTGCAGGCTTATCAGAACAGGGTAAGCAATTCTTGGGTAGCTATAGGGGATTTAATTATCTCAACATGTTGGGGTCAATTGACGAAGTTAAAATATGGAATAGAACCTTGACCATTGAAGAAATTAGGGAGCAACGGCACCTCACCATTCCACAAGAAACCATTGAATCTGACGCCCATCTTGTGGCCTACTATCAGTTCAATGAGGACATTGATTACTTGTTCAACAAAAGCTTCATCGGAGAACACGGCGAATTCAATGGTGTCGCTACTCTTACTGCTTCACAGGCAGTCGTTGGCTCCGGAGTATTGGACCGGATTGCAGTCAATGGTGAAGGGAGTTACTCGCTCGCTCAGGTTGGCGGGTCAATAGATGTCCCGTCGGGCGCCTCTTCCCCCGGCGGAGACGTTGTGATCAACCGCATGGATCCGCCGCCGTTTGGGCCAGCCGAGGATGCACTGCCCATCGGATACTGGGTCGTTGACATCTATGGTTCTGCTTTTGATGTAGAAACTTCTTGGACAATGGTTGCCGCTGAAGGCTCACTAGCGCCGTGGGCTCAAGAGCCTGGTAACTTAACTGTCGTAACCCGCAATGCCAATGGCACCGGAGATTGGTCTGAGCCATGTTCATTGACCACGATCGATGATGAATCGGCATTGTACTCCGGCAGTTGCGGGCCCGTGACATCCGCACAATACGGAATGACCTCGGAACTTTGCGCTGATGAGAATATAGATTGTTTAATGATAGGCTGTTTGGACCCTGCCGCTTGCAATTATAATAGCTCAGCAAACGCGAATGATGATTGCACTTACGCAAGTGGATGTGACACCTGTTCTGGAGAGACCGATGGAACTGGGACGGTGAACAGTGCAGCCGAGCTAACTCTTGAAATCAATCCGGATAATTTTCCATCAGAGATTTCTTGGTCTTTGACCGATGCAGACGGAGTCACCATTTCTGAAGGCGATTATCCACTTGAAAACGAGACGACCCAAGTATTTTGCGTTGTTACAGGTTGTTATACGTTTCTTATGTCAGACTCTTTCGGAGATGGTCTGGGAAGTTCTTCAGGAAGCCAGATAGGTTCTTATTCTATGTCAATGGATGGCAATACTTTGTTTGGCAATGAAGGGGATTATGGGGCCGAAGATGAAAATGAATTTTGCCTGACACTTGGCTGTACGGATTCCAACGCATGCAACTTCAACAGCGCAGCAAACGCTAACACTAATTGTGCCTATGCAAGCGTTTGTGACAGCTGTTCTGGAGAAACAGATGGAACCGGAACAATCATTGATAACGACGATGATGATGATACGGTTTGTGATGCCGACGAAGTAGAAGGATGCACCGACCCAACTGCATGCAACTACAATGAAGATGCAACAGAGAATAATGGCTCATGCTCTGGTATCCCCGCTGGGGATTGTGATTGCAACGGAAATGTCTTGGATGAATGTGGGGAATGCGGAGGCACTGGAGCGTCATGTTCAGGCTGTATGGATTCTGCTGCTTGCAACTTTAGTGATGACTTTACAATAAATGTTGCATCGGCGTGTGCGTATCTGGAACTCACGCTAGAGATTAATCCTGATCCATTTCCTGCTGAAATCGGCTGGTCACTGACTTCAGGAGAAGACTTGACCCTGACAGGAGCACTTCCACTTACGAATGGAACTACTCAATCTTTTTGCTCATTATTAGGTTGCTACACGTTTACCATTACGGATTCTTTTGGTGATGGGCTGGGTGCGTCTGGCCACCCACCAGGCAATTATTCCATGTCATTGGATGGAGTTGTACTCTTTAGCGGTGGCGGAAATTTTGGTTATGAAGAAGTAAATGAGTTCTGTTTAGCGGAAGGCTGTACAGACCCGAACGGTTGTAATTTTAACAGCGCAGCAACTGTGAGCACGAGCTGCATTTTGGTGGATGGTTTTTGTGAGTCATGCTCTGGAGAGATCGATGGTACAGGAGTAATTGTCGACAACGACAACGACGGTGATGAGGTATGCGATGCTGATGAAGTGGTGGGTTGTTTAGAACCTGGGGCATGCGACTATGCTCCTTTAGCGACTGATGCAGGCGCGTGCGATTATTCATGCATTGGCTGCATGGACGAGACAGCTTGTAACTTTGATGAAGGCTTCACGGTGTCCGCTCCTGAGACTTGCGGCTACATCGATTTTAATCTGGTCATTCAACCAGATCAATATCCAGAAGATATTAATTGGTCTTTGACATTACCAAACGGCTCTGTTGCCTCAGGAGAGGTTCCCTCGACCGAGCCTTTTACGCAAAACTTCTGCTATGCGCCAGGTTGTTACACGTTTACCATCACGGATTCTTTTGATGATGGAATATGCTGTGAATACGACACAGACTTTGGCGATGGATTCTATTCTCTTGAATCACCGTTTGGAACTTTACTTGCGACAGGTGGTGAATACTTGTCTGAAGAAACCACCAATTTTTGTGCACTTAGCTACGGATGCACCGACGAAGCTGCATGCAACTATGACTGTGAAGCAGTCGAGGATGACGCTTCTTGCCTTACGTTTAGTTCGTGCGGGATTTGTGGTGGTCCAGAGCCAAGCGTTGCTTACAATTGCGAGGGTAACTGCCTTGTGGATTCAGACAACGACGGCGTATGCGACGAGCTTGAGGTAGCGGGTTGCACGACACCAACGGCTTGTAACTATGACGCCACAGCGACTGACGACGACGGCAACTGCACGTTTGCAGCTGCTGGGCTTGACTGCGCTGGCGCATGCCTCGTAGACACCGACGGTGACACGGTATGTGATCAAGACGAAGTCACGGGCTGTCAGGACGAGGCTGCCTGCAACTATGATGAAGATGCTACAGACGCGGGTTATTGCGCTTTTGCAGCCACGAACTACGATTGCGAGGGCAACTGCCTGAATGACGTGGACAACGACGGCGTATGCGACGAGCTTGAGGTAGCGGGTTGCACGACACCAACGG
>CAWVYB010000072.1:0-10016 GCA_963934215.1 uncultured Flavobacteriales bacterium
AACGCCCATCAACATTTTGGCAACGGGTGCCGAGCCTCCAAATTGCAATGGAGGCAATGATGGATGGATTGAAGTCCTGACCGATGCTGGCAACGATGCTGTTTATACGTGGTCGTTGCCTGGGGTAAATGATGCGTATGTCGATGGGTTGTCTGCAGGATCTTATTCCGTCCTAATCACGAATGCGTCCAACTGTGCGGACTCTGCCACGGTCATTTTGACAGATTTTCCGGTGCTGACGGTGGACTTGGTGGAGATGACGCCCTCTGAATGTGGCGAATCCAATGGGTCTTTGGTCGTGTCGGGTAGTGGTGGACAGGGTGGCTATGATTTCAGTTGGACCTTATTTCAAAACAACTCCACTTTGGATGAGGTCGACGAAGGAAATTACGATGTGGAGATGACCGATGCAGGAGGATGCTCCGTACAGGGAACGTTTCCTGTAGACTGCTATCCGTTGACGCCAATCATCGTCAATCAACTGATTACACCCAATGACGATGGGTTTAATGATGTTTGGATCATTGAGAATCTGTTCATGTATCCTGACAATAAGGTGCAGATTTTCAATCGATGGGGTACCGAAGTGTTCGAAGCGGATCCGTATGAGAATGACTGGGCCGGATTCTGGGATCGGGCGATCGGTTCCAATAAGTTGCTGCCGGCGGGTACCTATTATTATCTCATCGATACACGGAAGAAGTCCCAGAAGCCTTATCGTGGATTCATAGAATTGCAACACGAGGAACGATGAAGGAAATCAAGTCACTCTTCTTGCTGGTTTCTCTGTTGGGTTTTTTCGTGCCCGCGATAGGACAGCAAGACGCTCAGATTTCCCTTTATCTCAGAAATCCGCTGCAATACAATTCGGCGCATGCCGGAACCGAGGGTGTTCTCCGCACGACCTTGATTCACCGGGCTCAATGGGTGGGTTGGGAAGGGGCGCCTCGAACCCAGTTTTTTTCTACGCATGCTCCCATTTTTCGAGATCGAATGGGGGTTGGTTTCACAGCGATGAATGACCGCAGTGGTGCTCGGGGCCACAGTGAATTCATGGCCCATGTGGCGTATCATTTTCCTGAGGTGATTCAAGGGTTTCGAATTTCTACCGGTCTGTCTTTCGGCGTTCAAAGTAACCGATACGATTTCGCCTCTTTGCAAGTGCATGACCTGGGGGACCCCTTACAAGAAATGGCCTATTCAGAGTCTGCATTCAATGCCGGTTTTGGCGCTATGGCCTTTCGTGATGATTGGTATTTCGGATTGTCTATTCCGCATTTGATTGAGCAATCGATGGGTTTTCAAGGTTCAGGTCCGGTCCAAAGACGTCACGGGTATTTCACAGCTGGGCGGTTGATTCCAGTCAATAGCGCGGTGGATTTTCGAGCTGCGGCGTTGATGAAAAAAGTTCAAGGGGCGCCCATGACCGTGGATTTCAATGCGGAATTGTGGTTTGAGCAAAGTGTGTCCATCGGTGCAATGATGCGCTGGAAAGAAGGCTTCGGCGTTCAAGCGACGTACCGACATCAGATGCAATGGCGCTTTCATTATGCGGTTGATTTCCCATTGAATGGATTGGTCAATCGAAATTTTGGCTCCCACGAAATTGGTTTGACTTGGGATTTCGGACGTAAACCCATTGCCTACCAAAGCCCCCGATACTTCTAATGAAGCACCTTTTACTCACTTTGGTGTTGGTATTAATGGGCAGTCAAATTTCGGCTCAGTTTTCGCGTGAAACATTGGCTGTAGAAATGATGGATCGCTGGCGTTATGCAGACGCTTATCCCCTCTGGGCGGATTTAGCTCAGGAGTCTTTGGTTTCTGATAGCACACGTTGGGATTGGATTCGATTGGCTTCTGAGTCCTCCTTTCAAGCTGATTTCACCGATGAGGCATTGCGATGGAATGATACATTGGTTGCCAATGGAATGGCGAATGTGGAGGATTGGTTACGGCAGTTCGAATTGCTGCGTTTGACAAATCACTATGAGCGTTTACCCGAGTCGATTACTGCGGCACGTGATCAATTTACTGCGGACTCTCTGCTCAGCACCTGGGAGTTGGAAATCCCGATGATTTTATCCATGTTTAGGGATAGCGTGGCCTATCGGGTGGAGCGTTTGCGACCGTTGGCTGAATCGGAGGAGTTTTCGGCCTTTCCATTCAAAGAAGGTCTGGTCTACATGTCGACAGGATTGAACGGAGGCTTTCTGCCCCAGCGTGACGGATGGACGGGACAATATTATACGGAACTGTCAATGATTGATGATGAATCCAATCCGTATCAGGAATACACCTGGTTTGAGCAGATTCGAAATCGTGACTTGTTCATGGAGTTGGGGCGAACGACCCTGCACGACGGTCCTGTAGCATTTGATAGCGACGAAGATTTCGCGGTTGTCACGCGCAATCACGTTGAGCTGGATACAACGGAGCGCGCTGTAAGGTCCCGTTTGCAGATCCAATTTTACTTGGAACGAGAGGGCGCATGGCAACGTGCGGATTCGTTTGCATGGAATGACCGGCATTATTCGGTGGCGCATGGCACCTTTGATTTGAATGATGATTTAATCTTCGCGTCGGACATGCCAGGCGGCTTTGGTGGAATGGATTTGTATCGCTCTGTTTGGAAGGATGGAGGATGGTCTCAACCTGAAAACTATGGGCCAGTGGTGAATACGGCTGGAAATGAAGTGTTCCCTTTTGTGTCAAAAACGGGAGCGCTGTTTTTCAGCTCAAATGGCCATGCAGGTATTGGCGGATTGGATATTTATGTCTACCGCGATGGCGCCAATCAGCATGAACATTTGGGAATCCCGATCAATTCCCATGCGGATGATTTCTCGTTCGTGTTTGATGAAAAATCGGGGAAGGGGTGGCTTTCGTCCAATCGGTCGGATAGTCAAGATGCCATTTACGAGATCGAAGGAGCTCCGTCGGCAGGGAGCTTGTTGATTGAAGTGCGGGCCTGTGATGGTTCACCAATGGCCAACACAGAAGTGAAAATTCAAGAAACAAATTGGGGAAGCGTATTGCGTGCGACTACCAATGCGGAAGGCCGCGCTAGCTTTGATGTGATGCGTTCTCGGGATTATGAGGTCACCTGTGATGCCCTTCCAGGGATGGAAGCTCCTCCGGTCATTCGTGTGGAGATGCCAGATTCGGCTTCTTACGCAGCGACACTCGATTTAAATTTTGTCATGCAAATCAATCAGCTCGTGGTCCAAAGCCTTGAAGGAATTCCGCTCGCCAATGCCTTGCTTTCATTTGAAAATCGGGAAGGAAAGCGTCTCAATCGGGTCACCAATGAAAACGGGTTGTTTGAATGGAATGATGAAATCGGCCTTGAATTCTGGAGGGTACACGTGTCATTGATTAATTATTGGGATGGCTACCAAGAGTTTGAGGCGCCTCCCTCTGGATGTGCCATGTCCATTCAGAAGACGATTCAATTGAGGCCCATCACAAAGCAAGATGAGCGGATTGCGTTGGAGAACATCTATTACGATCTCGATAAATACAATTTGAGGGCTAAGGGGAAGCGTGAGTTGGATAAGGTAGTGGCGTATATGGACTCGCATCCCGCCATTCGAATTGAATTGTCTTCCCATACAGATTGCAGGAATTCAAGCGGCTACAATGAAACACTTTCTCAGAATCGGGCCCAAAGTTGTGTTGATTACATCGTGAGCAAGGGCATTTCGCCTGGGCGTATTGTCGCTATGGGCTACGGTGAAAGGGTTTTAGTGAACCAGTGTTCGGATGAAAATGCCTGCGAGTGCAATGAGTATCGATCAGGATGTCAGAATTGTGATGAAGCCTTCCATCAAGCCAATCGACGCACAGAACTGAAGTTATTGGGAGACCAATGATCGCCTTTTAAATTCCCAAAGAATCTAGCATGCGTTTAAGTCCTCCCCACGAGAAAACATTTGCAATGGCAGTCCATTTCATTGGTCTGTTGACTGCGTTGCGATTGGCGGGATTGTCCGTGATGCTGCTGCTGATGATTGCTCTGACTGGGGGCAAGGTGATGGGCCAAACCGTGTTGGGTTCGATTCCAGAAGCGGAGAACGAGATCATCTCTGTGTGTGCGGGGTCGACCATTTTGTTTAGCGATGATACTCCTGCTGGCGAATTGAGCGGAGCCACCACGTTTTCATGGAGCTTTGGAGTGGGGGACGATGCCAATACGGCGGGGCCTCATGCCATTGTGTATCCGGACCCAGGTACTTATGAGGTGGAATTGACTATCGTGACCTTGGACGGAGAATCGAATATAGGTTCGTCAACCTTGACGGTTGAAGTCGGTGAAGCACCCGATTTGATTCCAACTTTGGGGATTGGAAATCCCTGCACGGTCATGATCGATACGTTGGGCACGGTTGTTTTTCAGACGCTAAATGGTGATGCCGGCTGCACTTGTACTGTGGAAGCGGGGCCCGCTATATCCATCTTGGACACCGATCAATATCCAGATGGCACTATATCTCAAGTTTGGTGGGGTGGAGCCGGTGTTTTGGAAAATGGTGGTACATCTGCGTATACCGAGCAATCGGCTGAAACAGGTACGAGCTTCCCCACATTCCAAGATAGCATCAATGTCTTTAATGGTCAGGGAAGTCCTGCGGGTCATTACTCGTCTCAAGGAAGTTACGACTTGGTGCATGTGGTTCAGTTCCCCGACGGATGTGTACATAGTTCCTATTACGTCATGAGCTGGGGAGCTGCGCTGATTGATTTTGGCGCTAATAATGCACAGTCGGTTTGCTATCCTTTGGGATACGAGCTTTCCTTCGGTAGCCAATCTCCTGGAACGACCTATGCCATTGATTGGGGGGATGGCGAGCAAATCTCTTATACATATCCTGATCTACCCATTTCCCCCAACGTGGTGGAGCACGGTTACAATCCTTCTTGCGCAGAGGAGGGACCTGCTGAAGGCTATGAAATCACGGTAGTGGCGACTAACTTTTGTCCGAACGATACCACCGAGAACGTCCAAGGGCCGTATTATGTCAGTACGGCTCCACAGCCTGACTTTACAGCCGATCCCGGATTGGCCATTTGTCAATTCGAAACCATTGCATTCACTCAGGAGATTGAGACCGGTTTTCAGGCCTCTGGAGGGTCTTGTACAAATGAACACATTTGGACTTGGTCCATCAATGGAAGTTCCAACACAGTTGGTTTTGGGTATGAAGTGATAGAAGGACAAATGGGCGATTTGGAAGATATTTTCAACATATACTCAGGTTCTGAATCTATCAACGTCTCCTTCAATTTGCCGGGTACGTATGGAATCACCATTACGGTGAAGAATCTGTTTTGCTTTCCGACAGATATCACTAAAATAGTAGTGGTCAATCCAGTGCCCATTGTGGATGACTTGGATTTGACCATCTGCAACAATCAATCCTTCGATACCATCCCCAATGCTCCGCCAAACATCGTTCCACTGGGAACCATATTTTCATGGACTGTCACGGACAACCCCAATGTAGTGGGCGATGATGATGGTATCGGAACGAGTATCTCAGCTGCACTGGTGAATCTGACGAATGTCACTCAAATCGTTGAGTATCTCGTAACACCCACGGCGCCGCCTGATTGCGAAGGGGATCCATTCGTTATGACGGTGGAGGTCGTTCCCGGGATTGAAATTCCAAATGTCGAACTGGTCGTTTGCAATGGAGAAGAAATCATCTATCAGCCCGTCAATGGAGACGGAACCATTGTTCCAACAGGTACAACGTATACCTGGACATACACTGACAATCCGAATGTTGAGGGTGAGGAGTCGAATTCGGATTCAGGGGTGACCGAAGTGTCAACGGGTTCGCTCGATACGGATGTTATTTCACCGGCTCAATCGGTCAATTATCAAGTCGTCGCTTCAGCCGGTCTTGGTTGCGATGATGAGGGCTTTGATATGACGGTGTGGGTCAACGCGTTGGAACCGGGAGCGATTTCTGAAAGCCAAGTTGTGTGTTCTGGTGGCGACCCGGAACTTCTTGAGTTTTCGGTTGGGTATCAAACCTCAGGAACTCCGACCTTGCAATGGGAGTCAGCTCCATCGCCTGGAGGGACTTGGGTGCCTATTGCTGGAGCCACTGGCGATACGTATGATCCGCCGTTAGGTATCACAGATAATACGTACTTCCGGGTGGTGGTGACGAGTACTTTATTGGGAACGCCTTGTACCGCAACGACCAACGTGGTGGTGATTGAGTTGAACTATATCGACCAGCCAATTATCGGGACAGAACATGTTGTTTGTGAGGGGGGCGATCCCAGTGAGTTGTTCATTTTGTCTGGGACGGATGCTTTTGGGGACGTTTCTTTTCAGTGGCAAAGCGCCTCCAATGATTTGGGTCCTTGGGTCAACATTCCCGGCGCTACTGCGGTGTCATATGATCCGCCTCCCGGGCTCTTCAACGATACCTGGTATCGTTTGATTGTCACGAGCAATGCGGAAGATGTAGCTTGCTTTCAAATTTCTGAGCCGGTTTTAGTGGATGTCAACTCCATCAACCCAGGCTTCATCACAAGTCCTCAAACGATATGTGAAGGAGAATCGCCCAATCCTCTTGAAGTCCAATCTGAATCGGTGGATGGGATCATCGGTTATGTCTGGTTTGTTTCCAACACGGTGACAGGTCCTTTTGCGCCGGTTGGATCGAATCAGGATACGTATACACCACCGGGAGGCTTGTTTGAAGACACCTACTACCAGGTTGAGATCTCGAGCACTTTAAATGGCGTGTTTTGTTCAGAATGGACCAATGTCATGCAAGTGATAGTCAACAACTTTACTCCACCCATTGGTCAGGGCGTTCAAAACGTGTGCGCTGGTGATGATCCCATTCCTCTGGATTTTTTGGAGGTTCCAACTTCCGATGGTGTCTTATCTTACCAATGGTTCAATAGCTCGGATCAAGTGGTATGGACCACAATCGACGGAGCCAACGCGGCAACCTACGATCCGCCAAGTGACGTTCTGCAAGACGCGTGGTACCTGGTGAATATTAATAGTGAATTGAATGGGGTTGTGTGTTCTTTGCCATCAGTCGTATTCGAAGTCAATGTGGATTCCATTGACGCAGGGAGTCTCAGTGCGGACGCCGATATTTGTTTTGGCGGTGACCCCGCGTCCTTGTTTTTTACCGACAACCCAACATCAGAAGGTTCTCTGTCTTACCAATGGCAATCGGCACCGTCTCTAGGCGGTCCGTGGGTGGATATCCCAGGGGCCACAGCCCTCGTTTACAATCCACCGGGACCTCTTTTCGTGACCACGTATTTCCAAGTGGTCTTGAATAGTCTATTGGAGGAGGTGAGCTGCAGTGCTGTGTCGGGTTCTACCATCATTACGGTGCTGCCTGACCCCGAGATTGTGGTCAATCCCATTCCATTTCAAGTCTTGTGTGAAGGGGCCATGCTCGATGTTCCATTGGAGGTGAATGGAAGCGCTGGACTGGGAGGTTTGATCTACCAATGGTACGACAATGATGGCCTCATCATAGGGGCCGTGGACTCGCTGTATATGCCGGCGGTGTTCAATGCTGAAGGGACGTTTGAGTTTTATGCGGTGGTTTCATGGTCAGGTATTGGATGCGATGCTCAAACCTCAGAACTGGCTGAGATTTCAATCATTGATGATCCTATAGTCGCTATTGAACCGGATGCCTCTTTCTATTGCCAAGCGGCCATTTCCGATTCAATTTATGCTGAAGTGGAAGGAGGAATTGGAGCGGTATCGTATCAGTGGTTCGTAAACGATATCGATTCAAATTCAGGAGGCGTTTTGATATCGGGGGCCGATGGGGTAGCCATCGCTCCCTCCACAGCTGAGATTGGGACGTTTTACTACTACTGTTTGGTGACACTCGAAGGTTTGGGTTGCCAAGGAGTATCAAACGTGGTGTCCGTTGAGATTTCAGTAGGTCCGTCTGTTTCGTCTGCTTTAGACGATCAAATCGTTTGTCTTGGAGGTGTTTTGGATGCTTGGACGATTTTTTATGAAGATGGAACAGGCGTGCCGAGTTATCAATGGTATGAGAGCCTTACTCCATCTTTGGGTGATGCCACGCCCATTCTAGGCGCCAACTTGTCTGAGTTTACACCGCCATCGGATGTGGAGGGTTCTATTTACTATACCTGTGTGATTTCTTACAGCTCAGGGGGGTGTCAAGAGTTGGTCGCTCCTTTTGTGCTCGCGGAGGTTGTTCCTGACCCTTGGATTGATCTGCAACCATTGCCAACACAAGAACTTTGTGTCGGCGGTGGTTTGGAGGTTCCTCTTGAAGTTGCCTTCTCCGGTGGCGTGGGCATTGTCACCTATGTCTGGTTTGAAAATGACCAGTTGATTCTAGATTCAAACAGCGCCATTTTCGACCCAGCGGATTACACCGCCAGTGGCGTCTTCACTTATGATGTTGAGATTTCCTTTAGCGGTAGCGGTTGTGAGGCCGTCCTTTCTGAGGAAGCCGTTGTCGTGGTGTTAGAAGATCCTGTTCTGACCGATGAGCCGCTCGATGCTGTCTATTGCATAGGAGCGATGGCTGATCCGCTATTTATTGGTGTTGAAGCCGGTTCGGGTGAGGTTCAGTTCCAATGGTTTTCAAACGATCTACAAGAGGCATTCAATGGCGACCTGATACCAGGTGCGACCGATGCAGCTTTCACGCCCAACTCGGATGCATTAGGGGAGCTGTTCTACTACTGTGCAGTGCAACAATCGGGTGCCAATTGCCAAGTGACTTCGACAGCTGCGTCCATCGAAGTATTGCCTGACCCGGTTTTTTCCATCCAACCACAACCCGATTCGGTTTGCGTTGATGGTGCCATTGATGCCTTGTTTGTTGCGTATGAGCAAGGCTTTGGAATTCCGAGTTACCAATGGTTTTCCAATAGCATCCCTTCGGATGTTGGTGCCACTTCGATTGACGGTGCCACTGCTTCGACATATTTACCTGACACGGATGAGGTTGGTTCGATTTGGTATTTCTGTCAGTTGAGCTTAACGGGAGTAGGGTGTGATCTGATTGTTTCAGACATCGTTTCCATTGTGGTGACCCCATCTCCTGTGATTGGTGTGGATCCTTTGGCTACGGACACGCTTTGCGTTGGTGGCACGATGTACGCACCGTTGGAGGTGGATTATGTGGACGGCACGGGCACTGTGAGTTACCAGTGGTTTGACGGCGCCGACGCTGCGATTGCTGGCGCGACATCCTCGAGTTACTGGCCTCCTTCGTTTACGACCCCTGGCACGTACACGTATTACGCAACGATTTCTTTGAGCGGTAGCGGCTGCGATGCAGCGACGAGTGTGGCTGCTGAGGTATTGGTGGTTCCGGACCCAGTGGTGACGTTGGACTCGCTGAACTTCAGTTATTGCGAGGGGGCTTTCCCGGTGGAGGCGTTGCAGGCCAATGCGACGGGCGGTACGGGAGCGTATAGCTACCAGTGGTATGAGAATACGGTATCGAGCAGCACGGGCGGGACGCTAATAGCGGGCGCTACGAGCTCAGACTATGTTCCTTCGGTGGGCACGGTGGGTACGGTGTATTATTACTGCGTGGTAACGCAGACGGGCGCGAACTGTGAGGTGGTGAGTGCTTACGTTACGATCGAGACGAATGCTTCACCGGCCTTTACGATGACGTTGGAGGATCAGGAGGTTTGTTTGGATGGCACGGTGGACGCTTACAGCGTTTCGTACATCAATGGCACGGGCGTTCCGAGTTACCAGTGGTACAGCAACAGCTCTGACAGCAACGTGGGCGGCACGGCGCTGGTGGGGGAGACGACTTCTGACTACACGGCCCTTACAACCGCAGTTGGCGCGACATGGTATTACTGCGAGGTGAGCTTCAGCTTTGGCGGATGTTCATTGATCACGAGCGCTCCGGTGCTGGTGAATGTGGTGGATGACCCGACGGTCTCTGTTCAGCCTTTGGCTACGGACACGCTTTGCGTTGGTGGCACGATGTACGCACCGTTGGAGG
>CAWVYB010000073.1:0-9891 GCA_963934215.1 uncultured Flavobacteriales bacterium
GGTGTCATCATTGGAAAGAACTTGCGTGGCATGGAGCTGCACAGACAAATTGACCGACACGTAGCCCGACTCTAACCCGAACAAGACTGACAGGTTGTCCGCATCTAGCTTGTGGCACTGGATTTGAGATGCAATCTGCAAATCAAGGAATATGGACTTAGAACCGAAAAACGCCTCGGCAGAGGAAGAGGCAACAGAGACAGCATCATCCGCTGCTTCTGAAGGGAATGAAGGGAATGAGAGCTCTTCGGAGACGGCGTCATCGACTAGCGAGACTGACGAATCAGCAGGTTCTTCTCAAACAGAGGAGCAGACGGATTGGCAGGACCGGTATTTACGGCTGTATGCTGAATTCGACAATTATCGCAAACGGACCATGCGTGAACGCGTTGAGTTAATTCGTACTGCGTCCCGCGACTCCATCGAGAAAATGCTACCTGTTTTGGATGATTTTTTCCGAGCAGAAGCAGCCTCGTGGGAATTGGAAGATCCTGTGGCATTGAAGGAAGGCCAGCATTTGATCCATGCTAAATTTATGCAATTGATGGAAGCGCAGGGTGTAAAAGCCATGGCGGTGAAAACAGGGGATGTTTTTGATGTTGATTTTCATGAAGCGATTACCCGGATTCCTTCCCCTGAATTGTCAGGAAAGGTGGTGGATGTGGTTGAATCGGGTTACTTGCTGAATGACGCGGTCATCCGGTATGCGAAAGTGGTCGTTGGAGAATAACCAGTAGAAAGGAGACAGATGGCAAAGCGCGATTACTATGAGACGTTGGGAGTAGGCCGTCAAGCCTCTGCATCGGATATTAAAAAGGCCTACCGCAAGTTGGCCTTGAAGCACCACCCGGATAAAAACCCGGATGACAGCAGTGCTGAAGAAAAATTTAAAGAGGCAGCTGAGGCATATGAGGTTCTTCAGGATGACCAGAAACGTGCGAAATATGATCGTTTTGGGCACGAAGGATTGAAAGGAGGGCCTGGTGGCGGTGGCGGATTTGGTGGGATGGACATGGACGACATCTTCAGCCAGTTCGGTGATATTTTCGGCGGTGGATTTGGAGGCGGCGGTGGCGGTGGCGGCGGCGGCGGTCGACGTCGTCGGATGAAGGGCTCGAATCTGCGGATCAAGGTCAAAATGACGTTGGAGGAGATTGCGACAGGGGTCGAGAAAAAAGTAAAAGTTCTCAAGCAAGTGCAGGCGGAGGGGGCAGAGTATAGTGACTGCCAAACGTGTGGAGGAAGCGGCCAAGTGCGTCGGGTTCAGAACACCATTTTGGGTCAAATGCAGACAGCCTCTACATGTCCACAATGCCAAGGGAGTGGTCAATCGGTGCGCAAGCGTCCGCAAGGCTCTGACGAATGGGGAATGGTCCGCAAGGAGTCGGTCGTGACCATTCAGATTCCATCGGGTGTTGAGGACGGCATGCAACTCAATGTTCGCGGAGAAGGAAACGGCGCTCCAATGGGCGGTGTAGCAGGCGATTTGTTGGTGGTGATTGAAGCCATACCCCACGAGCATCTGCAACGCAATGGGAAGAATATTCATTACGATTTGTACATCTCCTTCACGGATGCGGCATTGGGCGCAAGTGCAGAAGTGCCAATCGTGGACGGAAAGGCCAAGATCAAAATTGAAGCGGGAACGCAAAGTGGCCGCATCGTTCGTTTGCGTGGCAAAGGGTTGCCTTCGGTGGACAGTTACGGCAATGGTGATATGCTCATCAACATCAACGTTTGGACGCCGAAAAAATTGAGCGACACAGAGAAGTCGCTTATCGAGCAGCTCCGAGATTCACCCAATTTTGCGCCTGATGCAGACCACCAGGAAAAAGGATTTTTTGATAAGGTGCGCGATATGTTCACCTAAAGTCTCATCTTAGAGAGCTCTATGGAACGTATTCCCGCCCTGGCCATTTCCCAAGTTGTTAAGTCTTTTCGAGCGCATCAAGCCTTGAAAGGAGTGGATGTTCAAGTGAATGAAGGTGGAATATTTGGGTTGCTTGGGCCGAACGGAGCGGGCAAGACCACGCTCATTCGAATGCTCACCGGCATTACAGCTCCCGACGCCGGATCTATTTCGTTTTTTGGAACGCCGCTCACTCGAGCCCACATCGCGCAGATTGGGTACTTGCCGGAAGAACGAGGACTTTACAAATCCATGCGGGTTGGTGAGCAGGCGCTTTACTTCGCACAGCTTCGTGGGATGCAACGCCAAGAAGCCGAAAAGCGCCTTCGGGTGTGGTTTGAAAAATTGGAAGTGGAGGGTTGGTGGAACCGCGAAGTCGCAGACTTAAGCAAAGGAATGGCTCAAAAGGTGCAGTTTATCATAGCGGTTTTGCATGAACCTCGGTTGCTGATCTTGGATGAACCATTTAGTGGATTTGACCCCATCAATGCGCAGCGCGTCCGGGATGCGGTGATCGAATTGAAAGAAAAACAAGGAACAACCGTATTGCTGTCAACCCATGATATGGGGAGTGTTGAGGAGTTGTGCGATGAGGTGGCGCTGCTCAATCGGGGAGAAGTCATTTTAGACGGTCCTGTCCACGCCCTGCGGGAAAAAGCGCGAGACGGTCGATTTACCTTGCGGTTTCGAGGGACTATCATGGAGTTTACGGTGGCCATCGGAGCCAGCGCTGAATTGATTCAAGTGCTTCATTCTGAATCCACTGTTGGAGAACATGAGGTGATGTTGCGGCTGTCACCGGAAGGCGATATCGCCTCGTGGTTGCATTGGATTTCAGGCGAGGTGAAGGTGGTGGCATGCACGCCATGGCAGCCTTCTATGCGTGATGTATTCATTGAAACGGTTGAGAACCGTGAATCCAATTCGATACCATCATGAGCGCATTGCGGCACATTGTTTATCGTGAGTGGATCACGCGTGTTCGCCGAAAAGCATTCATTTTAGGTACACTGGCTGTGCCGCTATTGGTCATGGGCAGCATGGCCATTGGTTGGTGGCTAGAACAAGGCGATAATCAAAACAGCCGCGTCCTTGTCGTCGATGTTGCTGGTATGGTCAGTCAATGGGATGAACGCTTTGAATCGTGGGTGCCCATTTGTCCAGATTGTTTTCCTGACAGAGCATCCCTGACGTATCGATTTGCAGCCGAAGGAATGGAAGATGAGGCCTTTATTGCCTCGGACTTTGATGTGATGGTGGTATTTGATGATGCCATCTTACAGCATCATAAGGCCATGTATTACTACGAACAGACGCCTGGTTTTGACCTGCAGTCGCATTTGAAAACGGATCTTTCCATGGCATTGGAACGATTCAAGGTCAAAGAAACCGAGGACTTGGATTTCTCGACCTACCAACGATTGAAAACGCAGGTGTCACTTGTCGGGCAAGACATTGTCACGCGCGACGGACATGCCGTTGGAAGAAGTTTAGTTGGATTCATTTTCAGTCTGTTTCTCTTCATGCAAATTCTCATTTATGGAATGCATGTCATGCGGGGTGTGATCGAAGAAAAAATAAATCGGATTGTCGAGGTCGTAATTAGCGTGGTCAAACCCTCTGTTTTGATGACGGGAAAGGTCATTGGAATAGGTCTTGTGGGGCTGACCCAATTCATTGTTTTATCGATCTTGGTTTGGGCCATAACACTGGTGGGCGGAATGTGGCTGGAACATGCTGACGTTTTAAAATCATCTTCCGATTCCCTCGTGGGATTGGATATCGAATCATGGATTGCAGGACAGGCGGAGTTGAATTTTTTATTGGATGTAAACTGGCCCCTGATGATCGCTTCAACAGCGATTTTTTATGTGGCTGGGTTTGCCTTGTACGCTGCAAGTTTTGCTGCCATTGGAGCTGCGGTTGAACAAGAGTCGGACGCACAATATTTTTTGATTCCAGCGATGGCGCCCCTCGTGGCTTCTTATTTCTTGGCGGTTATGGCCATTGAAAATCCAGAAGGGCCGTTGGCTGTCATTGCCTCATTTGTTCCGTTTACAGCACCTGTCGTGATGTTAATCCGAATTCCGCTGGGTGTGGCGTGGTGGGAGGTGGTTCTTTCTTGGTTGGGGGTGGCTTTCACAGCATGGTTGTTACTGAGAATGGCGGGCCGCATCTACCGAGTGGGCATTCTCATGCATGGCAAGAGACCTTCATGGGTTGAGCTCATTAAATGGTTTCGACATGCGGATTGATACGGCTGTAACCACGATTTAATCACGATGGATCAAAGCATGGAATTGGCTCCAACGTCCAGCAAAGTCGGCCGCCGAATAGCGGTTGTTGATTGCGGCTCCAATACGTTTTCTATGCTGATAGTGGACGCTTCTGAAGGCCAGTGGGAAGAGCAGTTTCTAATGCGTCATGCGGTCTTTCTTGGGCAAGGTGGATTCAAGCAAGCGGCCATATTGCCCGATCGGTTTGCCAAGGGCATCGATGCATTGCGCATCATGAGTCAAGCGACGACGAATTACTCCGTAGATGAAGTGCGTGTGATAGCGACAAGTGTGCTTCGCGATGCATCGAATGTGGAAGCGTTTTGCACGAAGGCCGAAGAAATGACCGGATGGAAGATTGAGGTGATCACGGGAGATGAAGAAGCCCATTGGATTCACAAGGGTGTTTCGTTGACAACGGAACGCATACACGACCGTCATGTGATCATGGATATTGGAGGGGGAAGTTTGGAGTTCATCGTGGCTGAAAACAAAGGCACTACCGGACGGTCTGATGTGTTGTGGAAGATGAGCTTTGATGCTGGTGTGGCCCGACTGGATGATTTCGGTAAACCAGCAGATCCCATGGAACAAGCTGGAGCCAATCGTTTTCAACCCTTCCTGGAGTATACGTTGGCGCCATTGAAAGCGGCTTTGGAAAAATTCCAACCGGTTGTTTTGGTAGGGTCCAGCGGGTCCTTCGATACATTTTCGGACTTGGTTAATGGAGGCGCAGAACCCGATCATACTGCTCCTGATTGCTCAAAGCAGGGACATCCCCACGTGCAGGATATCGACCGAAAAAAACTCGATGGATTGCATGATTTGTTGATGTCCTCAGATCTAAAGAGTCGTTTGCTATTGCCGGGTATGGCGCCGCCTAGAGCGCGCATGTTGCCCTTGGCAAGTTTGTTGATCCAGCAAGTTTTGAGCTGGATGCCAGCGAACACAACGGTCATGCGTTCGGCGTATGCACTCAGAGAGGGTGTCTTGTGCGAGGCGACAGATCTTTAGCACGTGAAATTGAGTTGCTCATTTTTGGCAGCATCTTTGCAACTGAGGTGGTGTTCAAACGCTTAGAACAACGAAGGAAATTGACACATGGCAAAAATTCTAATCATCGATGACGAGGCGCCCATTCGGGCAAGCCTGCGTGAAATTTTGGAATACGAAGGCTACCAAGTACAGGAAGCTGAAAACGGATTGGAAGGTGTCCGTTTGGCTGCAAAGTTTTCGTACGATGTTGTTTTTTGCGATATCAAAATGCCTGAAATGGACGGGATGGAGGTGTTGGATGTGTTTTCTGAAAAGCAGATTAAAACGTGTGTGGTTATGATCAGCGGTCATGCAACGGTTCCAACGGCCGTAGAGTCGCTGAAAAAAGGAGCTTATGACTTCATTCAAAAGCCATTGGACTTGAATCGGATTCTGTTGACTGTTCGCCATGCGATGGAGCAAGGTGAGTTGGTAAAGGAAACGGAGCGATTGAATCGGAAAATCCAAACGGACCGATCGACAGCGATTGTAGGAAAGTCCAATGAAATTCGAGAAATCGTGGATATGATTTGTACCGTGGCTCCGACGGATGCGCGGGTTTTGATTACGGGAGGGAATGGGACAGGGAAAGAACTGGTCGCACGGCAACTGCACGAATTGAGCCTGCGACACGATGCGTCTTTTGTCGAGGTTAATTGTGCTGCCATTCCATCGGAGCTCATCGAAAGCGAACTGTTTGGTCATGAAAAAGGAGCATTCACAAGTGCAATCAAACAACGAAAGGGGAAGTTTGAACAGGCAGAAGGCGGTACGATATTTCTCGATGAAATTGGAGACATGAGCGCTTCGGCTCAAGCCAAGGTATTGCGTGCATTGCAGGAGAATAAGATTGTTCGAGTGGGGGGTGAAAAGGAAATCGCTGTGGATGTGCGCGTAATAGCAGCAACGAACAAGGACCTGCGTTCAGAAATAAAAGCAGGTCATTTTCGAGAAGACCTGTTCCATCGATTGGCCGTTATATTGATGCGTGTGCCCGCATTGAACGAACGTCGATCGGATATCCCGTTACTGGTGCACCATTTTTTACAGGGGATTTGCGAGCAGCATGGCAAAGTTCAGATGGAGCTTACGAGCGATGCAATGAAGCAGTTGGAACAAGCCAATTGGACGGGCAACATCCGAGAATTGCGAAATGTGGTGGAGCGCCTTGTTATTTTGACACCGAAAGGAGAAAAAATTTCTGGCAGTTTGGTCAAGCGTTTCGGCGGCTTATCAGATTAAAAAGACAGATTCATCTACAGTTTTTGTTTTATAAGTTGTTGATCCTGAGTGCGTCTTAAAGCTGTTGAAGGCAACCTTTGCAATGAGTCTTCGTCAGTAAAGTGAACGCAACAGAACATCCCATGAGTGCAGTTACTATTTTCGGTTTTGAGGTCAGCGGCGCGATCCTTCTCATGTCACTTTTTTTTGCTCTAATCTCCTTGGGGGCGAACTGGAGATTGTTCTTGAAATGTGATCAGCCGGGTTGGACCGCATTTGCCCCCGGATACAATGTGGTTGTTGCCATGCGAATCATTGGCCGACCTGACTCCCACGCTTTGTTGTTTCTGATTCCAGGGTACAATGTGTATTTCGCATTGCGCACCATGATTGAATTGGCGCAATCTTTCGGAAAACGAACAAACCTAGATTATTTTTTGGTGGTTTTCTTCAACGTGTTTTACATGCTGAATTTGGGTCTGGCGTATCAAGAAGAATATGAAGGACCTGTGTACGGTAAACTTGGGGTGAAGAAAAACAAGTCTTCGATAGGTTTGTCTGCGGCATAAGGGCAGCGACAGCATACCCGTGAACGAAAAAAGCGCCGAAGGGCGCTTTTTTCTTGAGCTCAACTTTCGATTCGATTAGAGTTTTAACTGGCGGGCGGCTTCAAGGGCCGCCTCCATGCCCTCTGGGTTCTTGCCTCCAGCCGTTGCGAAGAAGGGTTGGCCACCGCCGCCTCCTTGGATGGCTTTTGCTAGATCACGAACGATAGCGCTGGCATTGAGTTGACGCTCTGAGACCAAGGCGTCACTTAAGGCCACAGACAATGTGGGCTTCCCTCCAACACGTGATCCAAAGACTCCAAAGAAGGGGGCGTGCTCGTGCTTCAATTGAAAAGCGATGTCTTTAATAGCTCCGGTCTCAAGTGGCAGCTCTCCGATAAAGATATTGATGCCATCAACCGTTTTTAACTCTTGAATGACCTGCCCTTTAAATTGTTGAGCGGCCTCTTGCTTGAAGACGTCCAATTCTTTTTGAAGTTCAACTTGCTTGTTGAGCAACTCTTCAACTGCTTTGTTTAAATCGGGCGGAGACTTCAATGCGTCTTTGACTGATTTCAAGGCATGCTGTTCTTGACGTGCTAGGAGAACGGCTGCCATGCCAGTACTCGCTTCGATCCGTCGAATGCCCGATGCCACAGCGGTTTCTTGTGTGATTCGGAACAAGCCCAGTGCCCCCGTGGCAGGGGAATGCGTACCTCCACACAATTCTTTGGATTCTCCAAACCCGATCATCCGCACGCGCTCGCCGTATTTCTCTCCAAATAGCATCATGGCACCGCGTTTTTTGGCTTCCTCTAAAGGAAGGTCACGGTCTTCTACCAATGCGTAATTGATTTGAATGCGCTCATTGACGAGCGATTCGATTTGCTGCAGTTCCTCTTCGGAAACCTTGGCGAAATGAGAAAAATCAAACCGCAACGCTTGGGCTTTTACCAACGATCCTTTTTGCTCAACATGGGTACCGAGTATCTCGCGAAGAGCTTCATGAAGCAGATGTGTTGCCGTATGGTTCCGCTGCGTATCGAGCCGTGCAGAGGACTTGATTTTCGCTTGAAAAGAACCGTCCAATGTCGTTGGCAATTCATTGACGAAGTGAACGATGAGGTTGTTCTCCTTTTTGGTATCAAAAACATGTACGGTCGTACCATCCTCGGCTGTCAAGGAACCTGAATCGCCCACTTGTCCACCTCCTTCTGGATAGAACGGTGTCTGATCGAGTACAACTTGATGGAACTTCTTATTCTTCGAGGTAACCTGACGGTAGCGCATGATGCGAACCGAGGCTTCCATATGATCGTATCCTACAAAAGGCCCGGCTTCACCAGCGTGCACCTCAATCCAGTCGTCCGTGCTGATTTTTCCGGCAGCGCGGCTTCTTTCTTTGGTGGCCAGCATGGCTTTTTCAAAACCAGCCTCATCCACCACATAGCCTGCTTCGCTCGCAATCAAAGCGGTCAAGTCCAACGGAAATCCAAACGTGTCATAGAGCTCAAACACCACCTCACCGGGCAGTGATTTTGTGGGTTTGAATTCGGTTAATCGACCCTCTAGCCGTTCGATTCCTTTTGAAAGCGTTCGTAAAAAAGATTCTTCTTCTTCAAGAATAACGCGTTCAATCAGCGCTTTCTGAGCGATAAGCTCGGGGAAGGCAGTGCCCATCTGATTCGCGAGAATAGGCACCAATTGATGCATAAAGGGCTCCGATAAATCCAAGAAAGAGTATCCGTATCGAATGGCGCGGCGCAAAATCCGTCGGATAACATACCCTGCTCCTGTATTGGATGGCAGCTGACCGTCTGCAATACTGAATGACACGGCTCTGATATGATCAGAAATGACCCGAAAGCCAATGTCCTCTTTTGAGTCTGTGCGTCCGTAGGCTTTACCCGAGATCAACTCCATCTGCTTCAATAATGGGGCAAACACATCCGTGTCGTAGTTGGATTGTTTGTTTTGAAGCGCCATGGCCAAGCGTTCGAAGCCCATTCCGGTGTCGATGTGCTGCAAAGGCAAAGGCTTCAAGGAGCCATCAGCCATGCGGTTGAATTGCATGAACACGAGATTCCAGACTTCCACAACTTGAGGGTGGTCTGCATTGACCAAATCCCGCCCAGGGATTTTGTCTATTTCAGATGCATCCCGCAGGTCAACATGGATTTCTGAGCAAGGCCCGCAAGGCCCCGTCTCCCCCATCTCCCAAAAATTGTCCTTTTTATTCGCGAGGATAATCTGTTCTGCAGGAACATGAGCAGCCCATAGGTCCGCGGCTTCATTGTCCGCTTGGAGCCCATCCTTTTCATCGCCTTCAAAAACCGTGACGTACAATTTGGAAGGGTTCAATTTGTACACCTCAGTCAACAATTCCCATGCCCAATCAATGGCGTCTTTTTTGAAATAGTCTCCAAAGGACCAATTCCCGAGCATTTCAAACATCGTGTGGTGGTAGGTGTCAACCCCCACCTCTTCCAGATCGTTGTGCTTGCCACTCACCCGCAAGCATTTTTGTGAGTCTGCGATGCGCGGGTGAACGATCGGACTATTGCCCAAAAACAAATCTTTGAATGGATTCATTCCGGCATTGTTGAACATCAGGGTGGGGTCGTCTTTGATGACCATGGGCGCCGATGGAACAATTTCATGTCCTTTGGAAGCGAAGAAGTCGAGGAAGTGCTGTCGAATCAGATGGGATTCCATGTGGTAGTTTGCTAGCTGTCGTTGAGACGAGAGAGGTTTTCGTTGCAAAAATCTGTAAAACGTGCTCTTGATATTCGTTGAAGTGTGAAATTACGTTGCACCTTTGTTCAAATGGCGAAGCGCTTTCATAAGTTTCGATTCAATGAGCGAACTCTCCAAATGGAGGAGTTGCCCTTTGCTTTACGGGATT
>CAWVYB010000074.1:0-9753 GCA_963934215.1 uncultured Flavobacteriales bacterium
CGTTTTTCGCGTTTTCAGCAGAAGCGGAATATGATTCGTGGATTACACTCGGTGTTTCGAACTCTACTGAAGTAACAGGGCAACCTAACTCAGTTGGAATCGATGATGCGGTAGACGCTTTTGAAGCAGGCGGTGATTTTGTTGTGAATTCACCAAATGGAGGTTCGTGGTTTACGCTTTTCGGTGACACACAGGCTCAAGCAGGTGCAGACTTCAAGGTTCTTCTTGCACAACTGACGACATCTGATTCGTATACAGGTTCGTTTAATGTTCAGGTTTTTGTGAATGGAGTTCAAAGCGCGTCCACGCAATATGAAGGCATTCCTTTTAGCTCGAGCGCTGGTGCAATATTTGGTTGCATGGATCCGGAAGCAACAAACTATGATCCTGAGGCGACTGAAGCTGGAGAGACATGCGTCTTTCCTTGTTCCTTGACACTGACTCTCGACGAGGTGATTGGCAACTCTTGTCCTGGTGTTAGTGACGGTATGATTACCGTGTCTGCAACAGGAGGTCAATTGGGTGTGACTTTCGGAATTGGTGAAAATGAACCGGCTTTGGCAGTTGGAACGTTTGGTGATTTGGTTGGTGGAACTTACACGGTCAATGCGATCGATGGAGCGGGCTGTACCGCTTCAGTAGATGTGGAAATGGCTGTTCCAGAGGCGATCACATTAACAGCTTCGTTGACAGAGTCTGTCAGCTGTGCTGGAGATAGCGACGCCGTTATTTCAGGAGAAGCGCTAGGCGGTGCTGGCGATTACACGTTCAGCCTCACTCCAAACTTCAGCGAAACGGCGACTGATTTGTATTTTGATGGATTGGCTGCAGGACTTTACACGGTCTATGCACAAGATGCAAATGGTTGTATTGCGCAAAGCATCGCCATTAGTATCGCAAATCCTCAACAATTGAGTGTGACAGCGGCAGGTGGTCAAAACAACATTTTGGACGCAACTTGCGCTGATTCAGCAGATGGTCAAATCGTTGTCTTGACATTGGGCGGTGCAGGTACTCAAGCTAGCATGGAGTTTAGCACAGATGGTGTGAATTATGCTCCTGGCAATGTTCTTTATATCTTAGGTGGTACGTATACACTCTATGCCATGGATGTCAACGGATGCATCGGGCAATCAGCTGTAGAATACACAGTCGGTGCTCCTGAGCCGATCATCATTGATGCGAATGTTACAGACATTCTGTGTTTCGGTGATCAAAATGGAATGGTATCCTTCAATGCTGATGGCGGAAATGGAGGATTGACTTTCTCTTTTAATGAAAGTGAACCAAGCGATGTTACATTGTTTGGCGACTTGTTGCCTGGTGATTATGTCATCGTTGCAACGGATGTTGAAGACTGTCAAGCAGAGGTCGTGGCGACTGTTGGAGACGCGACTGAATTGATCGCATCGGTTTCATCAGATGATGTAACCTGTTTTGGTGAAACCAATGGTTCGGTTGAAATCTCAGGAACGGGTGGTACGAATTTGTACGAGTACAGTGCTGACAGTACAGATTTTGGTTCTTCTCCTATCTACATTGATTTGACTCCAGGAATCTATACGTATTACGTTCAGGATTCAAACGGTTGTCAAGCTTCTGTCGAGGCTACAATCAATGAGCCAGAGGAATTGTCTGTTACCGGCACAATTACGAATGATACAGGTGCGGGTGATGGCGCGTTGGACATAGATGTTGCTGGTGGAAATGGAGGGAACATGTTTGCGTGGTCTGGACCAGATGCATTCACCAGTGCAGATGAAGATTTGACTGGAATTGTAGCTGGTGAATACACGGTAACAATTACAGATATGAATGGCTGCTCTGTAGAGGCCACATTTGGTGTTCCTGTTGGAATTGATGAGTTGGGCTTCTTGAGCAGCTTGTCGGTCAGTCCAAACCCGAGTAATGGGGCTTTCCAGTTGGAATGGGCCGGTGCTCAAGGTCAGGATTTGGAAGTATCTATCTTTGACGGTCAAGGCCGCATGGTAAGTTCACAAATTTTTGTGAACCAAACGGGAAGCAATCGCGTAACGATGGACTTGACTGGTGTTGCGAATGGAGTGTATCAGTTGCAGGTTCGAGCCGGATTGATGATCAACCAACTGCAATTACTGAAGCAGTGAGGATATCATTATTGATTTAATGACTGAAAAAAGGGGCTTCGGCCCTTTTTTTTGTGCCCACTTGAAACCGAGGAAGGCCAATATGCGTATAGGATGCAGAATACTCACTGTTCATGCATTCTTCAAATATGGTTTTTTCTTCTATTTCGACTCTACGTCTTTTTGGTTTTACGGCATTCATGCTGTCGATCATCGGCTTACATGCTCAATCTTCACAATTGTTGGTTGAGGAATACATGGTTCATGATGGTGTGACAGGGCTGGCAGAATTGGAAGGCCAAACCACGTATCGGTTTTATGTGGAGTGCACACATCCCGACGACTTTGTATCTGCTGTTTATGGTGGACAGGGATCTCCGCTCATGGTGGAGGTCGATAGTCCGATGTTCAATTCTCCTTTTGCGAGTGGGTCAACGGGGGGCGGTATCAATCCATTAATTCTGAATTATTTTCCAGAAGTGGCATATGATAGTTGGGTTACCATCGGGTTGGACCAGGCTGCAGGAACAGGCGAAATGGACATTTCAGCTTTAGAAAGTCCTGAGCAGCCCTTTATGGCGAATTTCTCCGCAAACGGAGAGAACAGTGGAATGAGTGTTTCCTTGACTGATGAAGCGGGAGGAGCATGGTTTTTGTTGAGTGGTATGACCAATGGTTATGCAGGCGATGACCTACGCGTATTGATTATGCAAATTACGTCGGCTTCGTTGCCTTCTGGTGTGCTCAATATTCAAGTAATCCCTGCAGTAGGATCATCGGATTCGGAGCAGGTGCATCAAGGGTTTTCTGGTACAGAGGTTTGGGATGTGGACTTCTCATCGATGACCCCAGGTTGTACAGATTTCGAAGCCTGCAATTATGATGCTCTCGCTACCGAAGATGATGGAACGTGCGAATATGTGTCTTGCGTTGGTTGCACAGATGTTTTTGCGTGTAACTACGATGAAGCGGCCACAATAGATGACGGTTCCTGCAGTTTTATAACGTGTTTGGGATGTACGGATTCAACGGCTTGTAATTTTGACCCGGATGCTATTTACAACGATGGTACCTGTGATTATTTCAGCTGCGAAGAAGGAGGATGCACTTCGGAAACCGCTTGTAACTATAACCCAGATGCGATCTATGAAGATGGAACATGTGATTTTAATTCTTGTGCAGGTTGCATGGATGCGAATGCTGATAATTTTGATCCCGCTGCTCTCATAGATGACGGTACGTGTGAAATCGGAGGATGCCTGAATCCCTTGGCGTGTAACTTCAACGCAATGGCCAATATCCCCGATGGATCTTGTGATTTTGCATCGTGCGTGGGGTGTCTGGACACATTCGCTTGTAATTATGACGATGCAGCAACTATTTCAGATGTCTCTTCTTGTGTTTACGCTGAAAATGGTTTCGATTGCGAAGGAAACTGTCTGCTTGATGAGGACTTGGATGGTATTTGTAATGGAGATGAAGTAGCTGGTTGCATGGATACAATGGCAAATAACTTCAACAACGAAGCAACGGATGACGATGGTTCTTGCCTGTATTCTATTGCTGGATGTTTGAACCCCATTGCTTGCAACTTCAATGTTTTGGCCAATGAAAATGATGGGTCTTGCGAGTTTACGAGTTGTGCCGGTTGTATGATCGAATTGGCATGCAATTTTGATGAAGAGTATACTTTGGAAGACAACGCCTCTTGCGTTTTTGTAGAGCCCTACTATGACTGTCAAGGAGACTGTTTAGGGGATAATGATGGTGATGGTGTTTGCAATGAATTGGAGGTCTTGGGTTGTACGGACGAGATGGCCTTGAATTATGACTCAAACGCCACAGACAACAACGGTTCCTGCACGTATGCATCCGAATGCAACGATATGGATGCGTGCAATTATGTTCCATACGAAGCGTATTGTTTGCAAATTGAACCCATTACAGTACATGAAGGCATGGTCGGTGAAGTCGATCTCAGTGGAATGACGACCTACCGCGTGTATGCGCTTTGCGAGAACGAGGATGACTTTGTAAGTGCCGTTGCTGGTGACGATGAATTTTCAACGTTGGTTCATTCAACGTCCACATTTTTTCAAAGTCCGGCAGGAGGGCCGTTGGCAGAAAACAGCAATCCTTTGGTGTTTCCATTTATTCCTTCATTGGCCTATGATTCTTGGGTGACCATTGGCTTGGATCAGTCTGCAAATGGCGCGGAAGGCGAATTGGGAGTGAGTGTTTTGGAAGGCAATGAGCCTTGGGTCATTCCTTTTGAAAATGGAGGATCCATTGAAATTGCAGATGACTTGGGCGGCTTGTGGTACATTCTCAATGGAGCAACCAACGGTATCGCCGGGGATGATCTTCGCGTTCTTTTAGGGCAATTCACGACCGCAGGAAATCTTAGTGGTCAGATGTTCGTCCAATTCTTCATCCATGGAGACGGAGTCAATAATGGCTTCAATAAGGTGATTGGCCTGCAAGATGCTTGTGGGGCACCACACTTTGACAATTGCTCTTTTCCGGAGTCTGGTTACAGTTGTGAAGGCAGCTGTTTGTCTGACCTAGATGGTGATGGCATCTGCGATGAATTTGAAATTGCTGGGTGTACCGATGCTTTGGCGAATAATTTCAATGCCATGGCAACGGACGATGATGGCTCATGTGATTTTACAGTTGACCCATGTGTATTGGATGTGATACCGCCATTCTTCACTTCTGTACCAGCTGATTCAGTAATCCAATGCGATCAAGCCATGCCAACAGACATGGCCATAGCCGAGGATGCTTGTGATGATAATGTTCAAGTGATGTTTGTTGACGGCCCAATTGAATTTGTTTTGGATTGTCCTCCATTCAATTACCTCTGCACACGAACATTCATTGCGACTGATGACGCGGGCAACACGGCTAGCACAGTTCAAATGATTTCTGTCAGGGACACATTGGCCCCAGAGTTTATTGTTTTACCTGAGCCATTGGTTCAAGTCAATGAGCAAGAAGACGAAAGTATTCCAGAGCCTTTTGCGGTTATTCAAGACGCCTGCGATGGCAATGCAAGCTGGAGCTCATTGGATGTGTTGCTTTCAGAAGAGGCTGCAGTTCAAACGTTAGAGCGCACCTATACAGCTTCCGATCAGTGCGGTAACACATCGTTGTTTGTGCAAACACTCATCGTGACAGTGGCAACATACGGATGTGCAGACCCTCTGGCATGCAACTATCTAGAATCAGCTACCAACGAGGATGGTTCTTGCACGTATCCGGAAGACTGGTATACATGCGAAGGAAGCTGCATTCAAGATGCCGATGGTGATGGGGTGTGTGATCTTTTTGAAATCGAGGGCTGTACAGTCGAAAATGCATGCAACTTCAATCTTCTGGCAACAGAGGACGATGGCACGTGTGAATTTTGTTCTTGCTCAGAGATAGAGGTGCCTGTATTCGGACTTGAAATAGATACCGTCGCTGTTCATGCTTCAGGAAACCTTGAGGGGATGGTCACGTATCGACTGTATGTGACCACGGAGACCTCTGAAGACTTCGTTTCCTCGGTCTATGGGAACGAGGTTGATACGTTGATCTTGGGGACATCGTCGACCTTTTATCAGGACGACAATGGTTCCTTGTTGCCTCAGAACCTCAATGCTGAACTCGTGGGGCTGTTCCCTGATTTGGCATTTGATAGTTGGGTGACTATTGGTTTAGATGGTCCAGCAATGGCTGGAGAAAACCTCGTAAATGCTTTGGGTGCATCCGGCGATCAAAGCTGGAGTGCGGCGTTTGAAGATGGAGCCGACATCGTCATGAATGACCCGGTAGGGGGGTCTTGGTTTATCCTAAACGGAGGTTCAAATGGCATCGCTGGGGATGACTTGCGTGTTTTGATCGGTCAAGTCACAACGGATGGAACGCTTTCAGGTCAACTGCATGTCCAGGTTTTTGAAAATGGAGAGAATGGCAACGCGAGTTTGCATCATTTTTCGTTTGAAGGCACAGAATGGACCAATGGATTTAGCGGGCAAAACACATGTGGTTGCACCGATGAAACGGCCTTTAACTATGATCCCCTGGTGGAATACGAAGATGGTTCCTGCATCGAGAGTGTGTTTGGTTGCTTGGATGAATTGTCTTGCGATTTCAACCCATTGGCCAATACACCAGACTTCTCATGCACCTATGCCTCGGAGGGGTATGGTTGTGATGGAGAGTGCTTGGCTGATACCGATGAAGACGGTGTTTGCGATGTGTTCGAAATCGTGGGGTGCACAGACGCGATAGCATGCAACTATGCTTTTGATGCGACAGATGAAGATGAGTCCTGCACCTATGCAGACTTTGGATACGATTGTCTCGGACTCTGCTTAAACGACACAGATGATGACGGTATTTGTGATGCTTTAGAAGTGGAGGGCTGCACAGATTTGGCGGCCTGCAACTACAGTTTAGAAGCCACAGAAGAAGATGGGTCGTGTGAATACGCAGCGTCCAATTATGACTGCGATGGCAACTGTCTCGAAGATGCTGATTTGGATGGTATTTGCGATGCATTTGAAATTGAAGGCTGTACAGACTTTGATGCCTTGAACTTTGATCCAACGGCAACAGACGATGACGGATCTTGCGCATACTGCACATTGGAAGCTTCATTTGAGGTGACTGCCGCAACGTGTAACGGGACAGATGACGGGGCTGTTCTGGTCTCGGCTATAGGAGCTTATCCAAATGACTCGTTGTTGACATTTGTGTTGCTTCCAGACGGATCACCTCAATCAGAAGGTGTATTCGTCGGTTTGTTGGCGGGGGAATATGCCGTTGAGGTCGTTGACGCTTCGGGGTGCTTTACGACTGTATTGTTTGAAGTAATGGAGCCGGAGCCTCTTCTTGTTCTTTTGGATAATGTTGTTGGAACGGAACAGGGATTGAATCAGGGAGCCATTGCGATAACAGTTACGGGAGGGACAGAAGGGTATGAATTTTCCTGGACACAATTGGACGGAAGCTTCACCAGTGCATCAGAGGATATCGATGATTTGGAGGGAGGAACCTATCAGGTTGTCGTAACCGATGAAAACGGTTGCTCCGTTATCTCTTTTGAAATCGTTGTTGAGACCATTGTTGGCGTGGAAGAATCAGGAATCGTAGCCCTTTCGTTGTTTCCGAATCCTGTTGTTTCGAATCTAACGATTGAGATTGGTCACCATGCAATGCAAGCCATGGTTTACATTCATGACGCCGCAGGTCGTTTGGTTTACACGAAAACAATAGCTGCAGGAACCAATCGCCTTCAGGTCGATTGTTCCCGTTGGATGAGCGGTATGTATCACGTGGTCGTGCTTTCAGGGGAGTGGGATGCCAGTGAAAAAATATTTGTTCAACGGTAATAGAGGATTCAATAAAGGAATCGAATTCCCAAAATGCGGTTGGGGTAATGAGAATGGATCAGGTAAAGCTTGATCCATTCTTGTTGATATGTAATTCGTCAAAGATTGGTGGGTGAGACTGCCGAAATATCTCATTTCGAATGTAAATTGCTTCGATTAACAACGCCTTTCCTAAACTTCTGCCATGAAGCACTTGAGCTCTTTACTCTCAATTTTCGTTCTGTTTTTGATTCCCTTTACTTCAATTGGTCAAGCATACACAGTGACCGTTGCAGAGCATGCTGTAGATATTGTTGAAGGACATACGACCTACCGTTTATATGTTGATATGGTGAACCCGGAAGACAAGCTCAGCGCCATTTCAGGAGGCGAGAGTCAACCGCTCATCCTCACGACAACAGATGGGTTTTACAACGATGAGTTTGGCGGAACTGTAGCAAGTGCTATCAATCCGGCTTTTTATTCGTTTTTCCCGACTTTGCTGGGAGATAGTTGGATCACAATTGGAATTGAAAGCCAACCTGAGGGAGACCAAGCATCAGTATCAGTTGTTGAAGGGGAAATTCCTTTAGTAGCCCATTTTGATGCGAATAGCCCCCTTTCAGGCTCAGATCTATTGATTGACGACTCTACAGGAGCGGCATGGTACGCGTTATCGGATGCCTCCAATGGATTGCCTGATCCGGAAACGATGCGCACGATGTTCATGCAACTGAGTATTCCAACCGGCGGGGAAATTTGCGGTACTTTCAATGCCCAAATATTTGGAATGGGAATAGGGGTCAATGAAATTCTTGCCACGTATGATTTTTGTGGTGAGGGGACATTTTTTCCAGTTTCTGATGAAGTTGTTTCTGGATGCACGGACTCTTTTGCTTGCAATTACGATGCCTCTGCGACGGAGGATGATGGTTCATGTGAATACGTTTCATGCCTTGGCTGCACAGATTTAGAGGCATGCAATTATGATGCAGATGCGATCTACAACGACGGCTCATGTGAATACACTAGTTGTGGTTTAGGTGGTTGTACAAACGAGTCTGCCTGTAATTTCAATGCCGAAGCGACCTTTGAGGATGGCACCTGTGAGTATTCTTCTTGTATTGGTTGCACTGACGAAAGCGCGGACAACTATGATCCAGAGGCAACCATTGACAACGGAAGTTGTGAATTTTTGGGGTGCACGGATATGGAAGCATGCAATTATGATGCACTCGCAAATGCCCCGGATGGCTCATGCACGTTTAGCGAAGAGTACCTCGACTGTGATGGCAACTGTCTTGTCGATACGGATGGTGACGGAGTTTGCGATGAATTTGAAGTAGCGGGCTGCCAAGATCCTGTGGCCTGTAACTACAACGGTGAAGCGTCAGACGAAGACGGCTCTTGTGATTACTGTTCTTGTGGAAACTCAGGAGGTTTGTTGCCTGGGATGCAATATACCATGACGATTGAGGAGCATGCTTCTGACATAATCTCTGGAACTGTAACGTATCGGTTCTATGCGAACATGGTCAACGAGGATGATTTTTTGAGTTCTGTATTCGGAAACAATGAGAATCCATTTATTTTAGAAACCTCTGACGGTTTCTACAACAGCACTTATGGTGGAGCTACAGCAGGTCAAGTGAACCCTGCATTCTTAGCTTTCTTCCCGGAATTGGAAGGAGACAGCTGGGTGACCATTGGAATTGACTCCATACCCGTTGGTTCTGAAGTAGGCATTAATACGGTGGAAAGCACGGAACAACCTTGGGTGAATTCATTTAACTTCGGTTCAGAGAGCTCCGGAGCTGATATTCTGATGAGTGATGATACCGGTGGTGCGTGGTTTGTATTGAACGGGTCTCCCAATGGCCTGCCTGATGCAGTGAACAACCGCGTTTTGTTCATGCAGCTCACCACTTCAGGTTCATTCTCTGGAACAGCGCATATTCAAGTGTTTGAAAATGGGATCGGGTCGGAGGATATTCGCTCAAGTTTCGATTTTGATGGACCTGGAACATACAACGCAAGCATAGAGGACAATGCTTGTGGATGCACTGATCCTGAGGCATCGAATTACGACGCTTCAGCTGATTATGATGATGGAAGTTGTGATTACAGCATCTATGGTTGCACAGATGAGATGGCCTGCAATTTTGACGGAATGGCGACTGTCGCCGATGGTTCTTGTGTATTTCCATTTGCCGGATATGATTGCAATGGAGATTGTCTGAATGATGCGGACATGGATGGCGTTTGTGATGAATTTGAAATCGCAG
>CAWVYB010000075.1:0-9737 GCA_963934215.1 uncultured Flavobacteriales bacterium
TCATGGCGGTCCCTGCCGGAGATGAGCGCGATTGGAAGTTTGCACAGCATTTCCATTTGTCCATCGCAAGCATTTTCAAAGGATTCAATTCGCAAGAAGCCGTTTGCACGGACAAAAAGGCCATTTTATGTGATTCAGAATCGCTCAATGAACTTCAAGCCGCAGATGCCATTCCAAAGGCGATTGCGCTCTTGGAGAAGCTTGGAAAAGGGCGGGGGCTGATCAACTTTAGAATCCGTGACGCCGTATTCAGTCGGCAGAGGTATTGGGGAGAACCGTTTCCGATCTGCTACGAAAATGATGTCCCCAAATTGATTGAGGAGAAGCAGGTAACGCTTCCGCCAGTGGACGCGTACCTGCCTACCTCGGAAGGCGAGCCTCCATTGGCTCGAGCGAATAAGGAGGATTGGAATGTGTTCGAAGGGGACCGCATGGAATACAACACCATGCCAGGATGGGCGGGATCAAGCTGGTACTTCCTCCGGTATATGGACCCGCAAAATGCTTCTGCCTTTTGCAGCCGTGAAAAATCAGATTATTGGGGACAAGTAGATTTGTATGTTGGTGGAGCGGAGCATACCACCGGTCACCTCTTGTATTCACGCTTTTGGACGAAGTTCTTATTCGATCGTGGCTTCATCGGTTTCAATGAGCCGTTCAAGCAAATGATCAACCAAGGGATGATTCTTGGTCGGTCCAGCTTTGTCTACCGGATTCAGGGAACGCAAACCTTTGTCACCGCTGAACAGCGTAAAGAACACAAGACACAGCGTCTCCATGTCGACATTGGACTTGTTCAAGCGGACAAATTGGATCTGGAAGGATTCAGAAAATGGCGTAGTGAATTCGCCGATGCTACGTTCATTTTAAACGCGGACGACTCTTACACCTGCGGCTATGAAGTGGAGAAAATGTCCAAGTCGAAATTCAATGTTCAAACGCCAGACGAACTCGTCGAGCGCTATGGAGCAGACACATTGCGCTGTTATGAGATGTTTTTGGGGCCCTTGACCCAGCATAAACCATGGGATACGCAGGGAATCAGTGGGGTCCACAACTTTCTACGCAAGCTGAACCGATTGTATCAGACGGTCTCGGATGACACGCCCACAGACGATGCGCTACGCGCTTACAACAAGACGGTTCGGAAGGTAACAGAGGACTTGGATCGTCATGCTTTCAATACCGTGATCAGTGCGCTAATGATTGGCGTCAATGAGCTGACAGAAGCCGGATGCCACTCTGCATCCATCCTCAAACCACTTGCAATACTTGTCAGCCCGGTAGCTCCACACTTGGCCGAAGAGTTGTTTCAAATGGCAGGAGGCACTGGACTTGTTGTTTCCTCTGAATGGCCAGAATGGGATGAACAGTGGTTGACCAGCAATCACGTCATGTACCCTGTCTCATTCAATGGAAAGGTTCGGTTCCAGATGGAAGCGGCTACTTCGGCCGACAAGCAGGAGGTCGAAACCCAGGTCTTAGCGGATGAACGCACGATAAAACAATTGGAGGGCAAAGTCGTCCGAAAAATCATTGTTGTCCCTGGACGCATCATCAACATCGTAGCGAACTAACTCTTGTTTAGCGCTTCATAAAAGTGTTTGGTGCGTTATTTTATCTGTTTTATCTTGATTTTCTCTGGTAAAAATCGGACATTCGGGTCCTTGGGCTTAGTCCCGAACCAAAACTCGCTTGATGAAATTTCCATTGCGGATTACTCTGTTGCTCACCCTTGGTGCAGCTATGACCTTGCACCCTTTTGGGGCTAAAGCCAGCAGCTCATTGCATCGCATGAATTGGGTGGATGGCTGTACGGATGAAATCGCTTGCAACTTCGACCCGACGGCTACCGCGGATGATGGGTCTTGCGACTACTTCTCATGCCTCATTGGCTGCATGGATTTGATGGCGTGCAATTTCAACGCCGCGGCATTGTACCCAAACAACGGAACCTGTGAATATCAATCCTGCTTCGGATGTATGGATGTATCCGCTTGCAACTTTGACGACACAGCGACCATTCCGAATGAAAACGCGTGTGATTATACGTGCTTCGGATGCTCCGACTTCACGGCTTGTAATTTTGACCCCAACGCGACATCACCAAATCTCGCAGCGTGCTTCTACGCAACTCCCGATTTTGATTGCGAAGGAAACCCCACTGGCTGCGGTGGATGTGAGCCGATTTTCGTCGCTGATTTTACGGACGAAGCCGTGGAGTGCAGCGAGCAATTGCCTTTGACCAGTTTGGATGCCGTTGTGGCCGTTGGAAGTTGCACCGGGGATACGTTGCCCCATGCGATGTTCGCGGCAGATATGCGAGAAGACGTGGTCATCAATGCGGGGTTTACTGGCGTCGGAACCGGAACAGATGGAGCCATTCGCATCCTGGGTTTGACTTCTTTGGGATTGTCTCAGAGCGATTATTTTATTGAGACTGTACCCCTCATTCTAACACGTTTCTCCAACGGCGTAGCAACCCTTACAGGTGAAGTTGCCAATGCTGTAAACCCACATTTAAAGTGGTCTGTGCATCTGACTTTTGAAGATGCACAAACAGCAAGTACGTGGTTGGATGCTGACCCTTCAAATGCATTGGTTGCCGCGAATGGATGTACCATGGATCCAGACAATGTGCTTGTTTACCGACTCAAAGCGGACCAAAGCTTTTTGATTGGCAAGGACAGTTACCTCAATTCTTATTTGAAACTGAGCCACATGCCCTTCAATGAAAACAAACGATTTCAGTTGGGTCAAGGAGCAAATAGCAGCAACTGTGCTTACGGATTTGGCGGTTGGTTTGCTTGGGAAGGTCAGGTGCTTGGTATTCCCGTGATGGGCATGACCGGAGATGTTGTCATTGATCTGAGCTCAGATGGAGTCAACGTGGTTCCGTGCGGATCAGAATCGACTGCCCTCTTCTATTCCGTGCTCAATGCGGATTGCGGACAATTGACCGAAACCGTTCAGGTCTTCAATCGCCTCGACATATCGGCCCCTATCTGGACTGGTGACTGTGCCGTTGAAATCACGCTTTGCGCGGATGAAGGAGACGTTTCTCCATCCATCCCATCGCCGTGTGCAATGGCATTCGAAGACGCCTGCAGTGACCCGCTTTTGTTTTCCATCACAGAGTCATTAGTGACCGGAGATACGTTGGATGGAGGGGCCTTTGTCCTTGAGAGGACGTATTCCGCAGAAGATTGCTCTGGTAACATCGGTGTCTTTATGCAGACCATCGCATTCGCTGGCGAATCGTGTCCAGAACAGGTAGACCTCGTGGCACAAGAAACCCATGGCTCTTTTAACCACAATGCACTCGGTTCCAATGCTTCCTCCATGGAGGATGATTGGATCGCTGAGAGCGCGTCTTCAAGCGCTCCGTTCGTTCATCCGAACCCCTCAAAAGGAACCGCGTGGTTGACTTGGACAAGTCAGCGCTCCGGGAAAACGACCCTTGAAGTCTTTCATGCAGATGGCTCAATGGCATTCAGCCCCATCGTACTTCAGGTTACTTCCAATGAACGCCAGCGCGTTCCGCTGCTTGGAACCCCGCTGCCTGCAGGCATTTATTTCGTTCGCATCCTGTCAAGTGCCGGCAAACAAGTCGTTCCCTGGGTCGTGATTGACTGAAGTACTGCAACGCTCGCGTAGCGAAGTCATGCCGGTATCCCTAACGATTTTCATACCTTGTGATTCAGTAAATTCATTTGGTATGACCCATTCATATTCACCCGCTTCAGCCTTTTTTCGCGCTACGTTTCGTGTGCTCACCTCCCTGCTTATGTGCTCCATTGCGTGGGCTGGAATGGCACAAGACGCGAATTATGATGGCTTGCCATACAATCCAGACAACAACAATGACGGGTTGATTGACGTCAGTGACCTCCTCGTTTTCTTGCCTTACTACGGCGAGTCATTCATTCCAGATGGTATCATCCCAGTTGCATTTGGAGGAACCGGTTCTGCCAATGCCACAGGTGCCCGTGATTCGCTAGGTCTCTCCTCAATCAAAGATTCCATTTGGGGTTTGCCTGCCTCTACTTACACCTGGTCCAACGGCTCCATGCGGGTGATGCAGCGATTTGCTCAAGGATATAACATCACTGCCACGGGATTATACGCGCACGCTTCAGGCACCAACACAAGTGCCACGGGGGCGTATTCCAATGCTCAAAATCGCCAAACAACCGCCAGCGCTACCTGTTCCAGCGCGGAAGGGGAAGGAACAACCGCGAGTGGAACGGCTTCTCATTCGGAAGGAATGCTTTCACAAGCAAGCGCATTAGCCGCCCACGCAGAGGGATACAATACCGACGCCACGTCAAATTACAGCCACTCCGAAGGATATGCGACCCTTGCTGGAAGCACAGCCGCCCATGCCGAAGGGTTTCAAACCAATGCCCTCGGATTGTACAGCCACACCGAAGGCCGTGAAACTGACGCAAGTGGCACCGCTGCGCATAGCGAAGGCCAGTATACCATCGCTTCGGGTGAATTGTCTCATGCTGAAGGATTCGAATCCATCGCAGATGGATATGCGAGTCATGCGGGCGGATATGGTTCAACTGCGACAGGTCTATATAGCCGAGCAACGGGTCGTTCAACCGTCTCAACGGCAACGGCTTCTTCTGCTTTTGGCAATTCAACCATAGCCGATCAGGAAAATTCCATGGTCCTGGGACAATTCAATTTAAGCGGCGCTACCGACGTCCTTTTTGCGATTGGAAATGGCTCACATGACAGTGCACGTTCCAATGCCATGGACATTCAGGCAGACGGAACCATGCGCCTTCAAGGCAATGCTGAGGTTGTCGGGGAGGTGTTCGTCGGGGAAGTTGCTGTTGGTGCGACCCTCGATTCATTGATGAATTCCATTTCATCTATGCAGCTGACAATCATATCTTTACAATCTCAAATCGAGGCCATAAGCGGCGGTGAATAAGCTCGTAAGAACGAAAAAAAACGCATAAAAAAATCCCCAACCCAAGGTTGAGGATTTTCTCTACGTTCCCCGACCAGGACTCGAACCTGGAATAACGGCACCAAAAACCGGTGTGTTACCATTACACCATCGGGGAATGTGCATCAGACCAATCTCAGGTCTTAAGCGACGGCAAAGATAAAAAGGTTTCCCTTAAGAAAAAGCCAAACGTTACACTTCCTTTATCTTGGTGGCATGCTGCAATTATTGAACTTGATCGGATCAGAATTAAAACCTGCGAATGACGGGGAATGGCTTGACCAAATAGAACCGGCTACGGGAGAAATTACGGGACGATTGCCTCGGTCAAAGGCATCCGATGTTGACCATGCGTATGCTGCTGCTGCCCAGGCCTTTCCAACGTGGAGTACCACCCCTGTTGAACGCCGTGCAGCCTGTTTGAGGAAGTTGGCACAGCTCATTTCGCACAACAGTGCGCAGCTTGCTGAAGCCGAATCTCGCGACAATGGAAAGCCCATTTCGTTGGCCCAAAGCGTGGATATCCCTCGAGCAGAACAAAATCTCGCATTTTTCGCAAGTGCTATCGAGCAGTTTTCATCGGAAGCACACATTCCATCAGGACCTTCCCACATCAACTACACCCATCGAAAACCGATTGGAGTCGTAGGGTGCATCTCTCCTTGGAACCTTCCTCTCTACCTCTTTACCTGGAAAATCGCACCTGCACTCGCTGCAGGCAATTGCGTCATTGCCAAACCTTCCGAGATTACGCCCGTGACAGCCTGGATGCTCTCGCAATGGGTGCTTGAGGCCGGATTCCCTCCTGGCGTGCTCAACATTGTTCACGGCCTTGGCCCAGAAGTCGGGCAAGCCATTGTTTCGCACCCTTCCATCAAAGCCATCTCATTCACGGGAGGAACCGTCACCGGCGCTCACATTGCCCGCACTGCAGGTCCCATGTTTAAAAAAATGAGTCTGGAACTTGGCGGCAAAAACCCGGCGATCATCTTCGCCGATTGCGATTTCGAAAAAGCGTTGCAAACGACCATTCGTTCTTCGTTTGCGAATCAAGGGCAAATATGCCTTTGCTCATCGCGCATCCTCATTGAGGATTCCATTTACGACCGCTTCCGAGATGCCTTGATTGAAAAAGTGGGCCGGATGCAGCCCAATGACCCCATGCTTCCGGAAACGAAAATGGGCGCCGTGGTATCTCTTGCCCATCGAGATAAAATAATGGGTCATATCGATTCCGCACAAGCCGAAGGAGCAATATTGCTATGCGGTGGAAGCATCGCCGATGCCCCGAACGCGCGCTGCGGAGGGGGGTATTTCGTTCAACCAACCGTCTTTGAAGATGCCGGTCCCGAGTGTAGAATCAACCAAGAAGAAGTTTTCGGACCGGTCATCACCCTGCAGCGATTCCACACAGAGAATGAGGCCGTTCAACTTGCCAATTCAAGTTCTTTTGGATTGGCTTGTACCATTTGGACTCAAAATTTGGGGAAAGCCCACCGCGTTGCTGCAGGTGTCGATAGCGGCATCGCATGGATCAACTGCTGGTTGGTCCGTGACCTGAGAACTCCTTTTGGTGGAGTAAAAGACTCCGGAGTTGGTCGAGAGGGCGGTTGGAATGCTTTGCAGTTCTTTACTGAACCTCAAAACGTTTGCATTTCAATCACCTGAAAGGGTAGGCAAGGGTAGGCAAGGGTAGGCAAGGGTTGCCCTCGTTTCCCTGGGTTTTTTACCACTTATACTCACCGCCTTTGTCCATATTGGACTTCTGGCCGTTCGTCAAGAACCATCCAAGTGAATGGTCAATCCAATGTGAAAGCTCGCGTAACTTATTGTAAACCATGTATGTAGTATTACGTGTTGTATCAAAAATACGTCACAAGGACAACATATGAACAATTTCCTCTTAAGAAAATTGTTCTCTCCGGAACAAACATCTTTACAGCCTTACGAAATTAGGGGGTTATACCAACTTCAGATCATGCGACTTTATTCGGCTATCCTTTCCGCGCTAATCCTTCTAACTGCATTCTCTGGATGCGTTTCAATGAAGCAATTCGATGCCTTACAATCTGACTTCGACACACTGGAGCGAAAAAACCAGATACTCACATTGGCGAGTCAAGATGGCGAAATCGACCGGCGCGAACTCAGTGGACGTGTCAATGTCCTTAACAAAGCGCAACAACAACTGGCTCTTGATACGGCTCGATTGGGTCGTGAGGTAACTCGGGTAAAAGCTGATATTGAACGACTCCGTGAATTGAATGATGTATTAACATCCGAAAGTTCCTCGAAGATGGCCGCCATTAATGAGGAAAATCGGGCATTGCTCGCAGACCTCAGTCGCGTTCGTCAAGAGCTTCAAACCCAAGAGGATGCGTTAAACGAGTTGAGCCGTAGTCTCGAATTGCGTCAATCAGAATTGGCAGAGCGCTCCAAACGCATTCAGGAATTGGAGGGGCTTCTTGCCGCACGTGATGCCGCAGCAGAAGCATTGAGAAGTCAACTGGCCCAGGCTTTATTGGGTTTCGCAGACCGAGGATTGAGCGTAGAACAACGCAACGGCAAAGTGTATGTGAGTTTGGAAGCACAACTCCTTTTCCCCTCCGGAAGTACGCGAATCAACCCTGACGGTCAGCAAGCACTCAGAGACCTCGCTGCCGTAATCAGCAGCCAAGATCAACTGGAAATCATTGTAGAGGGGCATACGGACACAGATCAACTCTCGTCGCCTTCGATACCGAAGAACAACTGGGAGTTGAGCGTCTTGCGTTCCACGGCTGTTATTGAGATCCTGACCGTATCAGGTGTCAGCCCAGATGCTCTTGCAGCGTCAGGTCGAAGTGAATACCATCCGTTGGATGAAACAGACAAGGCCCGCAATCGCCGCATTGAAATCATCATTGCGCCAAACTTGGATCCGCTGTTCGACCTCATCCGATTACCGGAATGAGCCGTTCAATGCACCCTGGCTTGTACGGTACTAATTAGTCTTTCCCTGTCAGAAGGCCCGTCATTAAGGCAATGGAACCATGAATGTTCCTTGCGCTAAGTTCACGCTAGCTCCCGTTCCTGCCACTACCGTTCCCATGAACGTGCCGACTATGATTCCGCCTGGATTCGTATCGACATAGGTAATGTCAACGGTAACTCCACCGCCAAACGAAGTCGCGTAAGACGTTCCTGCAGCGTCCGTATAAGCCGCGGCTGTAGGCATAGACGTCGGGTTGCATTGAATGGTGATTCCGTTTTGCCATCCCAAAGCAGGCTCGTCCAAGAACAGTCCCATTTCACCTCCTGAAAGCGGGGTTCCCAATATCCCAATGGATCCACCCGTTAAGGTTCCAACCACTAGAGGCCCTTCAGCCAACATTGTTGTTCCATTGACCTTCCATGTCATCATGGCCATACATTCAGGACAAAAATCTCCACCACAATCAATGTATTGCTCGTCACCATCCAACAGGCCGTTTCCGCAGTTCACTCCAGGAGGACATGTTGGACATTGATCTAGAGGAGTTCCATCAGAGCATGCGACAAAAAGACCATTGAGGTAGTTTCCTCCGCAATCAACAGCGACCTCATCTCCATTCATGATTCCGTCACAGCATGTCGGACAAGCATCTTCGCAGCCATCACCGCAATCCACTGCAGCTTCGTAGCCGTTCAACAGACCGTCATCACACAGCTCACCACAGGCGACGCCTGTAGATCCACCGCAATCAATTCCATCTTCACCTGGATCCAATTGACCATTGAAACTGGGGTCACAAGGATCACACTCTCCCCCACAATCAACCCACTGTTCACCGAGTAACACATCGTATTGACCGTTTTCACACGGATCACAAGGAGGGCAAATGGACCCGCCACAGTCGACCAATTCCTCTCCGTTATTCAAGATGCCGTCATAGCAATTTTCGGGAATTTTATTGTCGTCATTTAAACATGCGCTGAACAAAGCTGTCAATGCGAATAAAGAGAAAAACAGTGTGATGGAACGAATTTGTGGCATCAGGAATCGATTTAATGAAGGCGTTTGCAAGTTCATTGTCCTAAATTAGGCAGGGCCAAGATAAGTTGAAGGCGTCAACTCCGCATCCTTTTCAACCAACTTGGCGATACAAATCAATGGAAAACAGCAAGTGGATCGTAAAAACGAAGCCGAGTCAAGGTGAAATTGAACGTCTGATGGAAGACGCAGGCCTCACTCAATTGGTTGCGTCTCTTCTTTTACAACGGGGTCTAAGTCAAGTAAAAGAAGTCATTGATTTTTTAAATCCAGGCTTCACCGCACTGCACCATCCATTGCTGATGAAGGACATGCGCAAGGCGGTCAATCGCCTGCACGAGGCCATCGAGGATGAAGAACGCATTCTGATTTATGGTGACTACGACGTCGACGGGACGACCGCTGTTGCTATGATGGCGAGCTACCTTGAAGGTGTTGGAGCACAGATCAAAACGTACATTCCCCATCGCTACGACGAAGGGTATGGAGTTAGTTCCGAAGGCGTCCAATGGGCCACTGACAATGGCTATTCTTTGATGATTACCCTAGACTGTGGCACAAAGGATTTTAGCTCAATCCAACAAGCCAAGGCACAGGGCATCGATGTGATCATCTGCGACCACCACCTTCCCGAATCAACACTTCCTGAGGCCTACGCCATTCTCAACCCCAAGCGATCCGATTGCGACTATCCCTTTAAGGAGCTTTCTGGCTGTGGCGTCGCTTTCAAATTGCTTCAAGGCCTCGCTCACACGATGG
>CAWVYB010000076.1:0-9658 GCA_963934215.1 uncultured Flavobacteriales bacterium
AAAAGTAACACACCAACGCCCAGGAACACGGTGTATTTCAAAAGGTTTTTCCAATTCATGCCTTGAGTCGATTGGTCGCTGTGTCAGGAAAAACTAAAACTGGCTGGTGTGTTTTTGCCTCTTCCGGAGTCATAAGTGCGTATGCAATAATGATGATCACATCCCCTTCTTGCACGCGTCGGGCGGCCGGACCATTCAGACATACTTGGCCTGAGTTTCGTTCTCCTGTTATAATATAGGTTTCGAAGCGCTCTCCGTTGTTCACATTGACGATCTGCACTTTTTCACCATCGAACAATCCGCCTGCTTCAATCAATTCCGGATCCAAAGTGATGGAGCCGATGTAATTCAGGTCGGCCTGTGTCACCGTCAGACGGTGTAGCTTGGCTCTTAGCATGGTGATCATCATGGCGCAAAAGTAAGAATTTCGTTTGCATCATCTGGCTTCTCCCGTGATGGATGTGTCACGAGTCGAATTCTCAATCCAGTACCCAACGTACAGTGACTCTCCGATCCTGCTGATCAAGGCCCGAAGCAAACGCTGAGCCCAAGCCTGAGGCTTGCACGCGATCTTCAGAAACCCCGAGCTCTAAAGAAATCCGCGCTACATACTGGGCACGTTGCATGGACAAGTTTTGATTGTCACTGCTGACGCCATGCCCGTCTGTATGACCCTCAATCAGCAGCTTTAGATTGTTGGGCCAATGCCCATCGAGGTCCTGATATGACTTGAGCCACTCGATGAATTCCTGCAGATCATTTCCGGCAAGGTTGGCGCGGCTTGACTCAAACCGTCCAACCCACATTTCGGAATCACCCCGCAACAAACTCTGGTCACGATCAGAGGGACGGTTCAAAGCGCCCAAGGCATCCAATGGAAGCAAGTCAAACACAAAGGCCTCACCACCCTCCAACCGATAACTCCGGATATGATTCCATCCAGGCCAAGGCGAGTCCAAGCAGCTCCCTATTTCACATTGCTCATACACATGACAAACAGCGCCATCCGGAAGTGAGCTTCTTTTACGAGCATTGCCTTCGAAACGTACCTCGACAGCAGCGTCGAGCGTTAAAGCACCGATTTCAACGCGCCCCAATCCATCCAAAGCACCTGAAAAAACGTGCTTTCCACCACGCTCGCGGATGCTGACATCCAAGTTAATCAAGGGCTCTCGTCGGTGCCGGATTTCCATTCCGAGTATGACAGCATCCGACGCACTGGCCTGCTGTGCTGGACCCATCCACCACAAGTCGACGCCACCACGACCAGCCATGCGTACCGCAGAAACATAAAATCCTGAACCCGAAGCGCCTCCTCCTGGCACGGCTGTCAATTCATCCCCCACAGAATTGATCGGAGCAGGCAAGGGATTCGCTTTTAAAAATAAATCCGTCCGATTGGATCGGTATACATCGAATCCTCCTTGACCTCCGGGACGGTCCGACCCAAACAGCAAGTCCCCGTCATAAAAATTTGGAAAGACCTCATCATGAGGAGAGTTCAAGGCATCCAAGGCTCGAGGAATTGACCAATCACCTCCTTCTCGTTGTGCCATAAAAAGATCAAATTGGCCATCCTCCATCCAAACGCTCAAAACCACAACGCCACGGTCTGAATCAATCGCAGCGTGCTGAATTTCACCCAATGCATACCAAGATGGAAAACGATTTGCCATCAACTTGGTGGAAGTTGGTGGAGCAAACTCACTCCACCCCATCAAGCGATTCGATGTGAAATCTTCTCGGTTCTCTAAAAACCAGCGCTTTCCACTTTCCAATCGTGCTGTTGGCGCCAAACGCCCAAAGTAAAGTTCCCGGCCATCCCAACCGATCAAAACCTCATCCGAACGGGTGTTGAGTTGCTCCAACGATTCTACACGCCAAGTGGTATCTGCCAATTCAGATGCCATTCCCACATGCCAGAGCAAGACTGCCAAGAGGCTTAGGACGCATTGCTTCCACATTACTGTGAAGAGCGTTTAGAACGACCTGACTGTTTCCATACTTGCCAAACAGCAACTGCTTCATCATACCAAGCGGATCCAAAACGCCGCACCAAGGACGTTTTACAAAACTCCAAAACCGTCACATTGGATGAGGCTCCACATGTCCGGGCTCCTTCACAGATGTCCCAGCGGTGGACATTGACGGCCGTATAGTCATGCAACTCCTTCAATCTTACTGGATAAAGGTGACATGAGATGGGCTTTTGCCAGTCTGATTCTCCTCGTTGGTATGCCTGCTCAAACGCACACTTCGCCGTGCCATTTTTATCAAAGGTGGCATACACACATTCTTGCCCATTGATAATCGGTGTCACCAGATCGCCATCCGTGTCTACGACGAACAATCCCGTTTGATCAATGACTTCCAATGCTTCCTCCCTCAAATGCGGGCGAATCACATCAAAGACATCTTCTATGCGTTGCAATTCATCTTCCGTCAAGGGGGCTCCACTTTCTCCTTTCACACAACAAGCCCCTTTGCACTTCGATAAATCGCAAGCGAACAGTTCATCAAACACGTCTTCCGAAACCAGAGCTTCTCCTATGGCAATCATGCGTACGAAATTAGGCAGGACAGACCGGAAGACCTCGTTTCCCCACTCGCTAAGGGTTAAATTTGTAAACATGGCACTGGGATGGCAGCATAAAACAAGGACGTTAAGAGATCGCTACGCGCGAATCCGTCCTTTGAACTCGATGCGTTTGAAGAATCTTGCCGCTTTGCATTCGGGCTACCGAAAAGCACAAAACGGAGGCCTATTCGCTCAAAGCGCCATGCCTATAAGCCTCAGTATTGAGCCAACAACCTCCTGCAATTTGCGCTGTCCAGAGTGTCCCTCTGGCTTGCGCTCATTCTCTCGTCCAACGGGCATGCTCGAACCCGAACAGCTCGATCGCTTGCTTCAAGAAATCGGGGGATACCTGGTTTATGCGAATCTTTACTTCCAAGGCGAACCGTACTTGCATCCTGCAATGGATCATCTCGTGGCGCTCTGCAAGCAACACGGCATTTACACATCCACCTCTACCAACGCTCACTTCTTACGCCCTGAACGCGCCGAAGCCATTGTCGCTTCGGGGTTAGACCGGTTGATTATCAGTATTGACGGCATGACTCAGGAGACGTATAGTTCCTATCGAATTGGAGGACGATTGGATAAGGTCCTCGAAGGAACACAAAACGTGTTGGATGCACGGCGTAAATCAAAAGGCGCGAAGACTCCACACATTGTATGGCAATTTCTCGTCGTCGGTCCGAATGAACACGAAGTCCCAGAGATCAGAAAAATGGCCCGTGCAAGCGGCGTGGATGAGTTGGTCATCAAAACGGCACAACTCGACGAACCGCACGATGCGCACCCACTGCTCACTTCAGACCCGAAATTGAGACGTTATGACCGTCAATCCAATGGGATTTGGAAGCTTCGCAACGCGCTCAATGATGAATGTTGGCGCATGTGGCAGGGCTGTGTCATGACGTGGGATGGGAAAGTGGTTCCGTGTTGTTTTGATAAGGATGCAGAGCATGCCATGGGACAAGTTGGACCCCAAAGCTTTGAAGAAATCTGGTTCTCTGAAGGCTACCAAGCTTTCCGTCAGCAAATTTTCACAGACCGTTCGTCGATTGAAATGTGTCGAAACTGCACCGAGGGAACGGCTGTTTACGCGGGGTAAAAGACGTTTTTTACGCACATCCACTACCTTGGAGTCATGACGGAGAAATCCCCGATTCGTTCCCACTTCTCTTGGTACAAATGGGCCATCCCTGTTCTTCTCGGAACCGGAGCTGCACTGGGCATGCTGTGGTGGAGCCTTGACCAGTCAATCGTCGATCCGGCCACGCAACAAACGACCACCTCACGGGCGTTGCTCACGTCATTCGAATGGACAGGACGCGCCTCCTGGGCCTTGCTCGCTGTATTGGGGTGCATTGCCTTGCGTGACTTCGCCTACATTCTCAGACTACGTATCCTGTCATTCAGACAATTTAGTTGGAAGCAGTCCTTTGATCACATCATGCTTTGGGAGTTGGCCTCAGCCCTCACGCCATCGGTTGTTGGTGGATCTGCCATTGCCATCTTAGTGTTGAAGCGTGGGGGCATGAGCGGCGGTCAAAGTGTTGCAACCGTTTTTGTCACGGCCATGTTAGATGAGTTGTTTTACCTCATTGCAGTGCCCGTCTTCTTGCTCCTCAGTTTGAGCACAGGCCACTTTGTTTTTCCCCAAATCGAGGATAGTACATTTGGCGATTCAATTCCTTGGCTATTTGCCCTAGCCTATGCCTTTATCGCTGTCCTCACGGCCATCATTTTTACAGGCATACTGCGCTCCCCCGAGCGGACCCATCGCTGGTTAAATCATGTTTCAAACTGGAATCTCATGTCGCGTTGGGGTGTACGATTGAGACGTTGGAGTGCTGATTTGTTGCAGGCCTCTCACAGCATACGAAGTCGACCTCGTGTATTTTGGAGCAAGGCATTCGGAGCAACGATCCTCAGCTGGTCCGCACGATTCCTGACCTTGAACATGATCCTGCTGTTCTTTTTCGAAACGATTCCTCATGCCGCTGTGCTCGCAAGACAACTGGTCCTGTGGCTCGTCATGACGATCAGCCCAACACCGGGCTCTTCGGGATTCGCTGAAGTGGCGCTTCCCGCGTTTTTAGGGGACCTTATCGGCTTTGGATACCTCGCAGTCGTTTCCATTATTTGGAGATTTGCGACCTATTTTCTGTACCTCTTCATCGGTGCTTGGGTTCTCCCTCGATGGCTTTCAAAGACCTCAAGTACCATCCAAACGTAGTTTCTCGCTCTGCATTCTGCTCCCCACGTTCCTCCCCTTACCTTTGAATCGTATGAAAAAAGATTCCCCTATCGGTAAAGGCACCTTGGCAGTTCATGCTGGTGTGCAGCCGGACCCCTCAACCGGAGCGATTATGACTCCGATCTTTCAAACCTCAACCTACGTCCAAGAAGCGGTTGGAGTGCACAAGGGTTGGGAGTACTCAAGAAGCAGCAACCCAACACGTGCCGCTCTTGAACAGGCCTTAGCAGAATTGGAGCACGGCTCGTTTGGCTTGGCATTTGCCTCGGGATTGGCCGCCATCGATGCCATTCTAAAAACCCTTAAACCGGGAGACGAAGTCATCACTGGACAAGATCTGTATGGCGGAACAGCCCGTCTCTTTCGCACGAATTACGCTCCGATGGGCATTACCGTGCATTTTGTGGATACGCAACAACCTCATCTCGTTGAGGCTAAAATGAACGAAAAGACCCGATTGGTCTGGTTGGAAAGCCCTACAAACCCGTTGATGCAAATCACGGACATTGCGGCCATTGCTGCATTGACAAAGCCCCGCGGAATTTGGCTTGCCGTCGACAACACCTTTGCCTCCCCCATGTTGCAAAGACCTCTAGAACATGGAGCTGACATCGTTATGCACTCTGTCACCAAGTATCTCGGAGGTCACAGTGATGTGGTGATGGGAGCATTGGTCACCCAAGATGCTGAAATCGACCACGCTTTGCGGACCATCCAAAATAACTGTGGTGCCATTGCGCAGCCATTTGACTCGTTCTTGGTTTTACGCGGTCTCAAAACATTGCACCTTCGCATTGAACGGCATTGTGCCAATGGGCGGAAAATTGCACATTGGCTCAAGGCACATGACGGTGTAGGTAAGGTGTACTGGCCTGGATTTGAAGACCATCCAGGACATGCCATAGCCGCAAAACAAATGGATGATTTTGGAGGCATGATTGCATTTGAAATTGCAAGCAACGATTTGGATCAAGCCAAGAACTTAGCCGCTTCTACGAAGCTCTTTGCCTTGGCCGAGTCCCTCGGTGGTGTAGAGTCCTTGATTGAACATCCGGCGGCAATGACCCATGCGAGCATCCCGGCTGAAGACCGAGACAAACTGGGTATATCTGATGGATTTATCCGCATCAGTGTGGGTGTAGAAGACGCCCAAGACTTGATTGCTGACCTTGAGCAAGCCTTCGAAAAAGCAGGTATTTAAGCCATGACCGATGTTTCTATGAACGCCAAAAAGTCGGAGCACATGGTAGTGGTGGGTGCGGGGTTGGTCGGTAGTTTATGGGCGCTGATGTTGGCTCAACGCGGACATCGTGTTGATGTTTATGAGCGTAGACCCGATCCTCGAACAGGTTCTGTAAAAGGAGGTCGAAGTATCAACTTAGCGCTCAGTGACCGCGGATGGCGTGCACTCGAAAAAGCTGGGATCGCGCAAAAAGTCCGTCAAATCGCTCTTCCCATTGAAGGCCGACTCATGCATGCGCAGGACGGCGCGTTGACCTTTCAGCGATATGGCTTGCCCGAAGCCACGGGGCTGCATGGAGATCCTCAATGCATTTACTCCGTTTCGCGGGCGAACTTAAACCGTCTTCTCGTGGAGGCCGCCGAGGCGCATGCTGGTGTTGCATTTCATTTTGGATACAAATGTGCGGATGTAGACTTGTCGAAGAATGTACTGGAACTCGAGTCGCCTGAGGGCAGCTCGGTGTTGGTTCAATACGACCGTCTATTTGGAACCGACGGTGCGTTCAGTGCCGTGCGCAATCGTCTCACACGTACGGACCGTTTTGATTTCGAGCAGCGCTATTTGGAGCACGGCTACAAAGAAGTAGCAATGCAGCCAGATGCGCTTGGAGCGTTTAAAATGCAAAAGGATGCGTTGCACATTTGGCCCCGTGGAGAGTTCATGCTCATGGCTTTGCCCAATCCTGACGGGACCTTTACATGCACCTTGTTCGCGCCTTACGCAGGAGCCAATGGGTTGGACCAACTCGCGGACCCCGCGGACGCCTTGGTTTATTTCGAGAAAAACTTCCCCGACGTAGTGCCTTTGATTCCGGACCTAACAGCGCAATGGGCCACCAATCCCGTGAGCTCATTGGTCATGACCCGATGCTACCCGTGGCACCACAGCGACAACGTTTGTCTGATGGGAGACGCTGCTCACGCCATTGTCCCTTTTTATGGACAAGGGATGAATAGCGGCTTGGAAGATTGCAGCATTTTGAGTGAATTGCTCGATGCGATGGATTCTCCTCAAGATTGGGACCAAACGCTCTCAGCGTATACCGCTGCGCGCAAGCCCGCAGGAGATGCCATCTTGGAGTTAGCCTTGAGGAATTACATCGAAATGCGCGACAAAACAGGAGACCCTCAGTTTCTCTTGCAAAAGCGCATAGAAGCCAAATTGGCCAAAACGTTCCCTGGTCGTTGGTTGCCACTGTATTCTCAAGTCACCTTCAGCCATACCCCTTATCAGGAGGCTCTTGCCGCCGGGGTATTACAAGATCGTGTCATGGCGGAGATCTTGACCAAGCCAGACATCGAAGAAACGTGGGACAGCGACGCCGTGGCTGAATCCGCAATGAACGCTTTAGAACACTTACAGAAATCAGCCTGATGCGCTGGCTAATCCTGTTTTTAGGGGTGCTGGCCTCAGGGGTGCTTTGTGCGCAATCAACGGATCTGTTCGACCGGAACGAGAGAAGCCACCTCGGGCATGGATGGTCCTGGAAACTGGGGGGGCATTTGCTCGACGCGACTCCATCTTCATCGCCAAGTCAATGGCTCACATCCAATCCAAACGGCAACGTAGACACCTTGCACATTGGCACATGGTCCCACGCAGGTGCTGGATCTGTTTTGGTCGGAATTGGCCACTGGTGGACTGTCAAAGATCCCATTCTATGGGATCGATGGAGCATCGAGTTGGGGGGGGTCCGACATGCTGCGAATTCAGAATTTATAGGACGTGTTGCCGGAAACTACCCGGGGGCTCCGATAGTCGCAGACACACTCATGGATCGAGGAGAATCGGTGTTTACGTTGCAAACGGCACTTCAAGTCCATCGCGCCATTGAGATTATGCCCGACTTCTTTTTGGATGCGCACATCGGAATCGGATGGAACCGCGAGTTCGGATTGGAAACTTCCCGTGTCGGAGCGGATTCTTTGTTTTTGCCCCTGCCCGATCCTTCAGACTGGCGCTTGGCGTTTGAAGGGGGATTGGGGTTGGGCGTTCGGACACAATCGGGACGATTCCTTCGACTACTGGTCAATACCGATTTGGTTCAATTGGAACCGACTGCCCTCCAAGGAGGAGGTGCTTGGGATTGGATGGAAGGCAGTTACAGACCGTGGCAATTCAGCATTTCATGGGATTTGCTCAAAAAGCGTCCGGCAGCTTCGTGTGTCGGTGCTCCGGATGGCCAACCTGGAAGAGATTTGTTTGGCCCCAAAATGCGCAAGAAAATGCGCTGGTCTCGAGGGAATTGACTCAAGCGGAATCCGCACACAATTCAACCAACACCTTACTAGAATCAGCAGGATGTAAAAAAGCGATGATTTTATTGTCGGCCCCTGATTTCGGTCCTGAAATGATCCTGTAGCCCAACTCTTTCAAACGCTTCAACTCCGCATCCAAATCATCCACATGAAAGGCAACATGGTGCAATCCTTCGCCTCTCTTTTCAATGTGGCGCGCAATGGGACCATCTTCCGTCGTAGACTCCAGGAGCTCAACTTTGCTTTCTCCCGCTTGAAAAAAGCTCACTTGGACCGACTCATCGTCAACAGATTCCTTCTTGAAAGGCCCTACACCCAACACGTCGGTGAAAACCTTTTCAGCTTCGTGTAAATCCCGAACGGCAATTCCTATGTGATCGATTCGCTTCATGCTTGCTAACCTGCGGTTTCTCAAATGTAAAGCGATTTTAGAGGACGCACACAAGCGTGACCAAGTCGAAGCACACCAAATCCTACCGCTCCTTGCTACCTTCGCAGCATGAGTCATCAAGGATCAAACTGGATGCCAATGAACTTGGAGAACAGAACTGCCGTAGTGTGCGGCGCTTCTCAAGGAATTGGTTTAGCCACAGCCCAGCACTTGGCTGGATTGGGAGCACGGGTTATTATCGTGGCGCGCAATGCGCAGAAACTTGAAGTGGCGTTGCAGTCACTTGAAGAACCGAGTCGGCATGCTTTCGCCGTGGCTGACTTCAGCCACCCCGCAGATGTTCAAGAACAAATCGGCGCCATTGTCGCTTCCGAAACCGTTCATATTCTCGTCAACAACACAGGTGGCCCTGCTGGCGGCCCCATCGTTGACGCAGCCCCAGAGGCCTTCATGAAGACATTTGAGCAACACCTGATTTGCAATCAACTGCTCGCACAGGCCGTTTTCCCTGGAATGAAAGAGGCCGGATTTGGCCGGATTATCAATGTGATCAGTACGAGCGTTAAACAACCTCTTTCCGGTTTAGGCGTTAGCAATACCGTGCGAGGTGCCGTCGCTAACTGGGCCAAAACATGGGCCAATGAAGTGGGCATGCACGGCATCACAGTCAACAATGTCCTACCTGGAGCAACTGACACGGGCCGTCTTGATGAAATCATTTCATCAAAAGCGCTCAAATCTGGTTTATCCAAGGAAGCTATTCGCAAACAGATGGCTACAGCTGTGCCCATGAAACGCACAGGAAAACCTGAAGAGGTTGCTCGCGCCATCGCTTTTTTAGCTTCGCCTTCAGCGAGTTACATTTCCGGAATCAATTTACCTGTTGATGGTGGTCGAACTTTGTCCTTGTGACTTAGATTTGTCTCTCTGAACGTTA
>CAWVYB010000077.1:0-9632 GCA_963934215.1 uncultured Flavobacteriales bacterium
CTTCCATCGTCTTCGAACCGTCTTTTGCTTTCGGTAATCGTCATGTACAAATCTTGTCCACGCGTTGCCTTAACATCGAAAAAATAGGTGCGTTTTCCAGCTCGAACTGGATGTGAGAAGAGTTCTTCTCTATGTGGTTGGTCGCTCATCTTTCTATCTCTATCACTGCTAATATATTGGAAGCGAATGGAGATGCAAAAGATTCATTGCTCCAATTGTCCTAGCGAATCAAGAGCAAGTGTCCAGAATGGGTGGTGGGTAGCAAGATTTGATCCTCCATCCAGGCATTCCAGAAATACAAGCCATCGGGTGCAAAGTGCTCTCCTTCATTGACTTGACCAAGCCAAGGTTCTTGAGGGTCCCGTGTTTCCCACACGATGTCTCCCCAACGATTGAAGATCTGAATGTGATAATTCGTGATGCCTAGTGCCGAAGGCAACCAGACATCATTGAGTCCATCTTGGTTGGGTGAAAATGCATTTGGAGCATAAAACACCGTGCCGTTGACGGCGACTTGCCCTTCTGCAGTGCTGGTACATCCAGCAGCGTTGACAACGGTTTGTGTTACGTTAAATAAACCACCATCAGAATAGAGGTAGGTTCCGCTGCAATCAATTGAACTTCCTCCATCGCCAAAATTGTAAAAGCAATCGACCCCACTGCTTGCGAGAGATTCAAATGAAACTTGTGGATTGAGAATGTCCACTTGGTTGGGAGTGATGTTGAATCCGGCTTGTGGAATTTCTAAAATGCTGACCACGTTGGATTGAGTTGAAGTCAATTCCTGACTGCAAAACCCTCCGGTTGTCATTTCGAGTGTCACAGAAAAGGTTCCTGGATTATCGTAAACATGACTGGCACTGGCTGCCGGTGATGTCGCTCCATCTCCAAAATGCCACACATAAGAAGTCGACGTTTCTGTCTCACTTAAGTTGGTGAATGAAACCAGATGAGGCGGGCAACCGACATACGGTCCGCCTGAAAAGGCAATGGTTGGGTCCTGGATAACCCAGATATCTTCAGAAGCCGCGACTTCGCAGCCGTTTGCGATGGCTGTAACGGTAACCGTGTACGTCCCTGGTTCGGCGAATACGAGATTTTGCACCGTTGAACCGGTGATGTTTTGATTCGTCGTCTCACCTCCGAAATCCCAGGTATAGGTCGTCCCGGCCTCATTCTCAAAAAGAGGCAGCAATGAGAAGTTATTGGTCGAGAAGCATTCTGGGTCGGGAGGTGTAAAAGCCGGATCGATTTCCGGGAATATTTCAATTGTTGCCCATGCGGTATCAGCACATGTGTAGTCCGCTGAGGCAATCAATTGAACGGTATAGACGCCATCACCTGGATAGGTGAACGTGGGGGTTTCCTCGGTGCTTTGGTCTTCGTCTCCGAACGCACCAAAATCCCACCACCAAGACTCGCCATTGCTGCTCAGGTTTTCAAAATCAAATGTGAAGCCTTGGCAGAAAGAGCTTTGATCTGCAATGTTGGCCTGGGGCTGAGCGGGGGCTACCCAATCAAAGGACGTCGTCGAATTGCATCCAAAATGGCTGGCTGTGAGAGAGACATCCCAGGTATCTGCGTTGTTAAACTGAATACCTCCCGGGTTAACCAAGTTAGAAGCCGTGGGGCTGCCGCTATTGAAGGTCCACGTGAGGTCGGTTGAAGCATTGAATGCACCAAGGGCTTGAAAAGAAAAGGTTTCCACGTCTCCTGCACAAACGAAGTCAGAAACAGAAATTTCGGGTTCTATGGGTTCGTATACGTAAAAGATTTGAGAGGAGGTGTCCGCACAGGGCCACGAGGGATTGGCAATCAAAAGCACTTCGAAGACTCCGGTATCCGGAAAAGTAAATTCGGGGTTGGACAAGGTGCTGATGTCTGTATCCGTACCAGGTACGCCAAAGTCCCAGAGCAAATCCTGCGCTCCAATGCTGTTTTCAGAAAACTGGAGCGTCTCTCCGATGCACAGTTGGGCGTTGGTTTGGGGTTGAGCGGCAGAAATGATTGTCGGATCGCACATCACCACGTTGAATTGAAAATCCCGCATCACGGTACTGAGCAATTCACCATTACGGTATTCCGAGACGCAAATGCCAATCACGTAAGCTCCTGGAGTCGTAGGGAATCCGGTTACTTGTCCTGTAGATGGGTCAATACTAAAAGGTGGATTTGATGGGATGGGATCGACAGCACTGTAGCCACCTCCCCAAGGAATGTTGGTTAAGGTGGCTGCCGGAAGAGGATTCGGGGAAGGGGCGTCGGGAGAACCTCCGTTCAAAGGAGTGCAAAACGAATAGACCAAATCATCTCCATCGGTGTCGATGGCGCTTTGATCCAAAAAGAAGTCAAAATTTGTGCAAATGGCTTCAGGGGGATACACTTGAAACTGTGGGCTGCTATTCGGGTTGCTATCCGAAACGTTGGGAGGGATCTGCGTAGTGAGCGTAATGCCGACATCGCCTGGATTGGGGATGTTTACAATGCCCGGATTGCGACAACAGCGTTGAAATATGATATCGTATCCAACAGCACTCGGAGGCAGGTTGACTGTAATGGAATACTCCAATCGCTGCATACAAAGTTCTGGGGGCAAGATGCCACATGGATTCTCAAGCACAGTCTCGAGCGGGGTAATCGAAGCAATAGTCAGTGGAACATTGTAAACGTTGTATTCGACGTTGCCTTCAAAAATGCCCAACATGATGGACGGGTCGAGATTGGTTCCTCCATTTTGCCATCCACCCGGCTCTACATTGCTACTAAAGCACTCTCGGTAAAAGATCAGTGAAATCAAAAAATCGCCGTTTCCGAGATACTCATAATACACTTCGCCACCCATGGCGTGTGCAGCTCTAGCTGAGTTTGGTACAAACGCAAACATCAGGGCTGCCCCAAGGAGGAGAGCCTTCACATAGCCTGCGCCTAAGAACGAAGTGCAGGAGGGGATACGATGTTTTTTTTGTGAGATTTTCACATTGGAAAGTTCGGTCATAAATGTACCAAAACCTGCAGTTACAACATTTGCATTGGGTGAAAGGTTGCAACATCCTTAACTTTAGGTCGTGGAAGAACAACAAAAGCGCGTTCGTTTTGACGAAATGCAGCTGCATCCCGATGTCTTAGACGCGTTGGATGCCATGGGATTTGAAGGCGCTACGCCCATTCAAGCAGCAGCCATCCCAACGATATTGAAAGGCAAAGATTTAATGGGTGTCGCCCAAACAGGGACGGGCAAGACAGCGGCGTTTTTGCTGCCTGTCATTGATCGGATTCTTGACATGCCGGACAATGGGAAGGTCAAGGCTCTAATCGTCGTTCCTACCCGCGAGTTGGCGATGCAAATTGATCAGGCAGTGGAGGGCTTCGGTTATTATGCCAAAGTCACAAGCTTGGCTATATACGGCGGAGGCTCAGGACATGATTTCTCTCGAGAGAAAAAAGCCTTAACCAAAGGGGCTGATATCATTATTGTGACACCAGGTCGATTCTTATCCCATTTGAATTTGGGGTATGTTGACCTCAGTGAGTTGTCTTGTTTGATTCTGGACGAAGCAGACCGGATGTTGGACATGGGCTTCTTGGGAGATATCATGCGCATCGCCGAAAAATGCCGCAAAGAGCGTCAGACGCTGCTGTTCAGTGCGACGATGCCTGATCGCATCGATACCTTGGCTTTGGAACTGCTCAACAACCCTGAAACGGTAAAGTTGGCGCTCTCCAAGCCTGCAGAGAAGATCAAACAAGGAGCCTACATTTTGTTTGATCATCAGAAGGATGCGGTTTTGGTGGATTTATTGAAGAATAGAAATGTATCTTCAGGGATTGTTTTCACGTCGCGGAAACGCACAGTAGCTCAAATTACACGGGTACTGAAGGAGGCTGGAATAGCGTGTGGAAAGATCTCATCTGACTTGGAGCAGAGTGAACGTGAAGAAGTGATGTTGGCCTTTCGTCAACGAAAAATTCCTATTCTCGTGGCGACCGATGTTGTCAGCAGAGGGATTGACATCGATAGCATTGAGTTGGTTGTCAACTATGATGTACCCCCCAATGAAGAGGATTATGTCCACCGCATTGGTCGAACTGCGCGAGCAGACAAAGACGGGGAAGGCGTCACTTTGGTCAATCCAGATGACCAGCACCGCTTTATGCGAATTGAAAAATTGATCGAAAAGGTGGTCCCAAAATTGGAGATTCCCGAGCGATTGGGGAAAGGGCCTGAGTACAACGGAGCGCGCGATCGATCTAGAGGTCCAGGTGGAGGGGGAAACCGAAAGGGTGGAGGGGGAAACCGAAAGGGTGGACAAGGGGAGAAATCAGGTGGGAATTACCGCGGTGGAAGTGGAGGAGGTAGAGGTAAAAGCCAGGGCGGCGGTTACAACCGGTCCAATTCTTCAAAGTCCAATTGATGGAAAAAGAGCGTTCGGAGGCTGAATGGAAGGGAAAGCTTGACCGTGAAACGCATTACGTCATGCGAGAAAATGGCACGGAGCGGCCGTTCAGTTCGGCGTATTGTGACCCCAAGTCCAACGGCTCCTATGCTTGCAAAGGGTGTGGTTCTGTCTTATTTGATGCGTCGGCTCAGTTTGATGCGGGTTGCGGATGGCCCAGTTTTGATGCAGCTAAGGAGTCCAATCGAATCAAGGAAGTACTGGATCAATCTCACGGTATGGTTCGAGTTGAAGTGCGCTGCGCTTCATGCGATAGTCACTTGGGCCATTTGTTCCCGGATGGGCCAACGGCTTCGGGAAATCGTTATTGCATCAATGGCATTTGCCTGAATCACAGCACGTGATGGCAAGGTCTTAGTCGTCTCAATCCAGGTGGAGGAAGGATTACTTTTTTTGCGCTCGCCCCATTTCATCAAACGCTTTTCGGGTCTCAGGTGACAATCGCTGTTCTCGCGCTTTCACCATTCGCAGGCGGAACTCTCTTTCGAGCGATGGGATTCGCATTGCACGTTGTGATCCAATGATTTTGGCTAAGTCGAGTAATTCCTCATTCAAGAGCTCGACCTTGTGCATGGAAAGTTCCAAATAAGTCTGAAGGGATTGGTCGGAATCAATGGCTGTCAGAGCTTTTTGTTTCGTTGCTTTTTGGATAGACTGGATGCTGTCCTGGGTCCTATTAATGGCCTCTTTCCCCTGCTCCCAAATGGGCCAAAAAAGTTTTGCTTCCGATGAGGTCAACTCCAAACCTTCAGTGAGGAATGCTGTGTGCAATAAATCCATTTTGGCCTTCATGGCTTCCCGGTCTTTTGGGTTACGCGTCGAGTCGGACGGTCTCTGAGCCTGAAGCGTTAAGACCGTGAAGCTGAACAAGAGGGGAAGAATTGGATTTTTCATGTGAACGAGGTTACGCATGTTTTTGTTTCTAAATCGAGATTGAATTCCAGTGGGCATCGTTAGACGTCATCGAGTAAGATGTCATCAAATAAGGCTCCATCATCAAGCCATTCTTCAAGCATGTCATCGGAAACGGTAAGAGATGGCTCCTGTTGCTCAAGTAAACATGCATATGTTTCACACGCTGAATGAGCGTTCCATTGCTGCACGCTGACAACAACACCAATGATGCCAATCCAGAAAGCGGCTGCGCGCATCCACGATCTTCGCGCGGGTTGATTGAATCGAGAAGCAGACTTGTCGTTCTCTTTCAGTCTTTGACGTATGCGCTGCCTTTGGTCATCGAAGAACCCGTCTGGCACATTGAATGGTGAGGATGCTGGCATGTCTTCCATGGTATTTTGACGTTCGTTTAGTGAATAGGTTTAAGCGGGCAAAACCACGTTGGCACGGATTTTTCTTGAAGCATGGTGGAATGATGCTTTAAGGGCACCCTCTGTTTTGCCGGTTATAGCGGCAATTTTTCGGAAACTGTATTCATCAAAATAACGAAGAACGAACACCTGTCTTTGACGCGGAGGCAATGTCGAAATAGCGGCTTGCAAGCGTGTTTCGGCTTCATCGGCATCAAACAAAGCGTCTTCATTGAGATGACTCAAGGCTGCATGATTGGCAGCGTCCAATGAAACCCATGAGTGGGTTTTTCGTTTGCGCATGGCGTCCATGGCCTTGTGATAGGCAATGGTCATCAGCCAGGTTGAAAAGGTGGCTTTTTTTTGAAAAGTGTCAATCGACTTCAACACTTGAATCATCACTTCTTGGCTCGCATCATCTGCGTCTTGGTGGTTCACCAATAGCTTACGCATATAGAAGTAGATAGGCTTCTGCCAAGCATTCATAAAGCCCTCAAAAGCCTTCGATCGAATGTGTGGATGTGAATTGGTCATCCCATCCAGCCAATCGGGCTGTTCAAAAGCGTCGTGATCGTTGCTGATCTTCTTTGGCATCATAGCATCCCTTGTCACTTGTCACTTGGACGAGGCTACCGCACAAAAGTTTAATGCGAAGTGGCGTGATGGTGGTTGCGACGGGGGAACCAAAACCACAAGAAGGCGCCCGCTAAGAAAGTAAGGGTGGCAATGAGCTCCGCTTGTGTAAATTCAATTCCAGCCATTTCCATGATGGCATTGACCCGAATTTTCTCAATCCAAAAACGTTCGAAGCCATTAAAAATGAGGTACAACGCAAAGAGTTGTCCCGGAATTTGGATGCGTTTCCGCAGCGACCAAAGCAGCGCGAAGATCAACGTGGCCAAGACGGTCTCGTAAAAAGCAGTGGGAAAAACAGCCGGATCCAAATAAGTCCCATACCCTTCGAAGATGGGCCAGGGGTCGGTTGGCTCAATAAGTTTGCCTGTGTAGCCCGCGCTGCGGGGACCATAGACACCGTTGACATTGTTGGGATAGGCATAAGACCACGTCCATTCTGGCAACCATTGCAGCCATGTCGGCTGTGGATTGGGATTTGGAATGCCCCAGTCCCCGTCTCCACTGACTTGGCATCCGATCCGTCCAATGCCATAGCCGAGCATCAAGCCTGGGGCGGTCGCATCAGCCAAATGCAAGAACTTCAATCCGTACTTGCGTCCATATAAAAAGACAGCGAAACCGCCCATGAGAAGCCCTCCGTAGATGGTCAATCCTCCTAAGAAATTGCTCAAAGATGGGTCTGTAAAGAAGCGAACGAGTTCGTCCGGATATTCGAGCAAATGAAAAAGTTTAGCCCCCACAACTCCGCCGATTGCTGCAGCTGTTATGATTCCTCCAACATGTTGACTTGCTGGTAGTTCTATTGACTTGGTTAGAGGTTTATCGAGTTGGGAGCTCCGGCTCTGTCTCCACCGAAGCCCTGCGAGTCCTCCCCCCATGATCAGTCCCAATAGAACACTGCCCTTCCCGCTGAAAAGATGTTCTTGGGGCATTCCAGAAGCGAACAACTCGGAGGCATTGAAAATTAGGTACAAGAACTTCCATCCAAAAAGAAACCCAAGTAAGCCTTGTCCTGCAATTTCCATTCCGCTCACAGGTTCACCAATGCGAATTTTCTGTGTGGTGGATTGGAACAATCCCAATGATTGCTTGCGGTCCATCTCTCTCCGGAGCAACGCGGCGGCCACGAGAAACGCCATGGCCACAAAGAATCCGAAGCTGTTCACAATTTTCAGTGCAGAGATTTCGAGTCCGAAGAGGTCGTAAATCGCGTGATAAAGCGTTGGATACATGGGTTAAATTGAAAATGAAGTTTGGGGGAGCTGTTCCCCGAGAATATATCCAGCGGCCTTGATGTCGGTGAGTTGAACCGTTTGAATGGTGTTCGCTTGAACAGCTTTCGAATCGATGGCCACGCGAACATATTCGGGGGTGAAGCCGAAGCGCAATTCATCCTCGGTCGATTCTTCAAACAAAACGCGGCGGTTCAAGCCAGTAAATTGCTCGTAATGTGCACGCTGCTTCTTTAAGGAGAGCATCCGCAATTGCCGTGTGCGTTCCTTTCTCAGGGCCACCGGAACGACATTATCGAGTCTCAAAGCCGTGGTTTTCGCACGCTCAGAATACGTGAAGACATGCAAATAACTAATGGGTAAGTCCATTAAAAAGTCTTGAGTTTCTTTGAAGTGCTCATCCGTTTCTCCGTGAAAGCCGGTGATGACGTCGACGCCAATGGAGGCAAGTGGCATGCGTTCCCGTATACGTTCAATGCGCTGCACATATTCTGCGGTACGGTATCGACGTCGCATGGATTGTAACATCGCATCCGATCCACTTTGTAGGGGGATGTGGAAGTGTGGTTGGAACCGTTGGCTCTGGCTCACGAAATCAATGATCTCGTCGTTCAACAAATTGGGTTCTATGCTACTGATACGAAAACGGGGGATGTCAATCTGTTCATCCAATGCCTGCACGAGCTCCAAAAAAGTAGAGCCGTGTGCCTTGCCAAAATCACCGATGTTGACTCCAGTTAGCACGATTTCTTGAGCTCCGGCGGCTGCAGCTTTGTGCGCTTCAATTAAAGTGTCCTCAATTGTGGCACTGCGCGAGCGGCCACGAGCAAGGGGGATGGTACAGAATGCGCAGAAATAATCACAGCCATCTTGAACCTTTAAAAAGGTCCGGGTCCGATCGCCACTTGAAAATCCAGGAACAAATTCCCTCACTTCCTTGATTGGGCCGACTTCGATGGAGCCAATCTCCCGTTTCTCAAGAGAGTCCAGGTGCTCTAGTAAATTGAATTTCTCCTCTGCACCGAGCACCAAGTCAACGCCTTCAATGGAGGCGATTTCTTGTGGTTTCAATTGGGCATAACACCCGATCACAGCAACAAAAGCCGCGGGGTTGGAAGCCATGGCCCGTCGCACTGCGTGCCGACATTTGGCATCGGCTTGTTCGGTGACACTACACGTATTGATGACCACGACATCAGGAGCCTCATCAATGCTAACGCGCGCAAAACCGGCTTCAAGCAGTTGTTTGGCCAAGGTGGATGACTCGCTAAAATTCAGCTTGCAACCCAACGTATGAAATGCGGCAGTTCCTCCAGGCGTCATGCGACAAAGTTAACGAGAGAACAAGTAGCGGATAGTCCGGTTATTCACTTGTGTTGGGAAGATTCATTCGCGTTGGCTTTTAAACTCATGAAGTCATCACTAACTTTCCCGCACCTGTGATTTATTAAGAAACAAAACGTTATGCAAAAACTTTTCACTCTTGCACTGGCCATGGCATCTGCGACGATGCTTTTCGCCCAGTCTTTCTCCAACGCGAGCTCTTCCTTACCCGATTCTTACAACAGTGGCAACTGTGTGGGATTTACGGACATGAACAACGATGGCTTTGATGACATCGTGGTTTTGGACCAGTCAAAAACCGTGAAGGTTTTGTACCAAGATGGTGACGGTGCATTCACTGAAGTGGATTATGGCAGCGTTTCAACTAGCAACCAATGGGGAATGACCATAGGTGATTACGACAACGACGGACATAAGGATGTTTTTTCCGGTGGTTCGTATGACGGTGTGCACATGAAGCACATCGATGCCGTAGGAGCATATACCGACATGCAGCTGGACAATGGCAACATGTTCATGCAAGCGTGCAATTTCGCAGACATTGACAACGATGGACAGCTAGATGTTTTTGGTTGTCATGATGATGCGTTGTCACGAATGTGGTCAGGAAATGGATCTGCTTTGGACTACAACCAAGAGCTTTTCGATTTGACCGATTA
>CAWVYB010000078.1:0-9552 GCA_963934215.1 uncultured Flavobacteriales bacterium
CTCTTGGAGTGATCCGGTACAATGAGTGCCGCATCTGCTTCGGCGATTTGGCCTAAACCATTGCAATGAGAGCACGCTCCATATGGGGAGTTGAAGGAGAACAGGTTGGGTTCAGGGTCAGGATAGGCGAAACCCGTTGTTGGACACATCAGATTTCGGCTAAAGTGCCTCAGCTCAACGCCGTCATGTGGCAAAACACTCATGGAGCCTTTGCCCATAGTCAGCGCAGTACGGACAGACCGAAGAATGCGTGTTTCATCGCCGAGGGTTACGGCTAAGCGGTCAACAACCAATTCGATGTCATGGACCTTGTATCGATCAACGCGGTGTCCCGGTTCGAGTTCCACCAAAGAGCCGTCAATGCGTGCACGCACATACCCCTGCTTCATAACTTGCTCAAACAACTCCCGGTAATGCCCTTTTCGTCCCTTTACGAGTGGAGCGAGAATCAGGATTTTCTGTCCATTGAATTCACTCAGTAATTTGGAGACCATCTCCTCATCGGAAAAGCGAACCATGGGCTCTCCCGTGCGCAGACTGAATGCATCTGCAGCCCGTGCAAAAGCCAACCGCAAGAAATCATGCAGTTCCGTGATGGTCCCGACTGTTGAGCGTGGGTTTTTGCTAATGGTCTTTTGCTCGATACTGATGACAGGGCTCAGTCCCGTGATTTGGTCGACATCGGGTCGCTCCAATCCCCCCATGAATTGACGTACGTACGCGGAAAAGGTTTCCAAATACCGCCGTTGCCCCTCAGCGTAAATCGTGTCAAAAGCGAGGCTGGACTTGCCGCTCCCACTGACTCCTGTGAGCACGACCAATTGATTTCTCGGTATGGTCAGGTCAATGTTCTTCAGGTTGTGTTCTCGGGCTCCTCGGATGACGATTTTATCATCAGACCCGTCACTCGCTGGGACACTTTTCTTTTGGGAGGAGGATTTCATTCTCAGTTCGAAGAGGCACTAAAGTCAAAAAAAAAACTGGCCGTTAGGATGCCGTTGGACGCTCCAGTTGTCGAATTCGAAATCCGATAGCAGCAATGGTCAGCGTCATGATGGGGCTGACCAAATTGAAGATGCAGTAAGGCAAATACGTCCACGTGGAGATTCCCAAAATGCCGCTTTGGGCTACACCGCATGTATTCCATGGAATGAGAACACTGGTCACGGTTCCAGTGTCTTCTAACGTTCTACTTAAGTTTTCAGGAGCCAATCCTTGCTCAGCATAGGCGTCCTTGAGCATATTGCCTGGAATGACAATGGCCAGGTATTGATCGGAGGTCAATACGTTGAACGCAAGACACGTGCCGGTGGTTCTTGCGACCAAGCCAAAGGTCGACTGTACTCCGTTTAAGAGGACTTGAGTAATCCTTCCAAGCATTCCGGCCGCTTGCATGACAGCTCCAAACGTCATGGCACAGATGATCAACCAAACGGTGTTGAGCATCCCGGCCATTCCACCGGAAGTCAGCAATTCATCCGCCATGGAATGACCCGTCACGATGGCCGTGTCCAGCGCCATGGATTGAATTGATGCGGTAAATGCGGCAATGGCATAACTGCCTTCTTCAAGACCGATGCCCGCAACATTGCGGACGATTTCGGGTTGAAAGACCACCGCGGTGACCGCACCGAGCAAACAGCCAATAAACAGGGCAGGGGCGGCTGGAACTTTTTTGATGATAAGAGCAATCAGGACCACCGGAGCGATGAACAAGCCAGCGTGGATATTAAAGCTAGCTTGAACAGCTTGGCCAAACCCTTCGGTAAAACTCATTTCCAAAGTTTCAACACTCGCGCCACCTCCAAATCCCGCAAAAAGAAAAACGACCAATGCGATGATCAAACTCGGGATGGTTGTAATCATCATGTACCGAATGTGTGTGAATAAATCGGTTCCCGCAACAGCCGGAGCAATGTTAGTGGTGTCGCTGAGGGGAGACATTTTATCCCCAAAATAGGCTCCTGAAATAATCGCTCCTGCAACCCATCCGGGATGAAGTCCCAATGCGGTTCCAATGCCAATCAATGCGACACCGACGGTTCCTACGGTTCCCCAAGAACTGCCTGTTGCCAAAGAAAGCACAGCGCAAATAAGACATGCTGCAAACAAGAAAATTTCAGGGTTTAAAACCTGCAAACCGTAATGGATAAACGCAGGGATGATCCCGGCCATTAGCCACGTGCCACTGAGGGCTCCGATCATCAACAAGATGAGCATAGCCTCGGATGTTTGCGCTATGGACTTGCTGATGGCATCGCGGATGACCTCCCATTTCAATCCCCTCAGCATGCCGATGCCTCCAGCGACAAATGCCGCAAAAAGCATGGCAATTTGATTGGCACCGTATGAGCTGTCTTCCCCAAAAGCAATGACATCTGCGGCGAGCAGTGCAATCAAAATGACAACCGGAGTCAATGCAAGGAGCAGAGACATCGATTGGCTTTGGTTGTCCGAACGCATGGCTTAGCTGTTGGACTTGATGTCCTCTTCAGAAACTTCGCCGGTTGGATTCAATGCTGATTTTTCGACGCGAATTTTGGCGCCGTCAATTTGCAGCAGAATGGTGCGTTCATTCATTTCGACTACTTTTCCGTGAATGCCCCCAATGGTCACGACTTTATCTCCCTTGGAGATACCTTCTCTGAACTTCTTGGATTCTTTTTGTTTCTTGACTTGAGGGCGAATCATGAAGAAATACATGATCAAGAACATGCCGCCAATCAAGAGGAAAAAGGACATGCCGCCTTCGGATTGTGCTTGAAATAGGATAGAAAAGAGTGTCATGAGTTGGAGTCTATAATTTCGTTAGAATCGAGTTCAATGGGCGACGATTGTGGACCAACGACCAGTGACTTAAGAGTGAGTTCCGTAGTGGATGGGGTTGCGTTGGAAACAACGAAAATGCTCTTTTCGTTGAGTCCAGGTCGCAAGCGACTGTCAAAGGTCACTTCAATGCGGCCTTTTTTACCGGATTGGATGGGGTTTCTGGGCCAGTCCCGAGCAACGGTACAACCGCACGCAGTGGAAACGTCTGCGATAACCAAAGGAGCCTTCCCTGAATTACTGAATTCATAAATGGCTGTGGCGCTCTGACCTTCTACCAGCGTTCCTAGATCAATGGATAAAGCCGTGAAGAGGATTTGTGGCACCGACCTTGCAGCACCTTCAGACGTGCTCGCCGTGGCCGGCATGTGGATCATGTCCGTCGATATGCGCCCACCGTTTGTGTCACCGCATGAGGCGATGGTCAAATAACACAGCGTCAAAAGGATGTACCACCGCATCACTCAATCAAACCGCGGCCAATCTTGACAATGGTCCCGTCCTTTTTCAATTGTGTAAATAGCTGATCTAAAACGCCGTTGATAAAGCCATTGCTTTTGGGCGTGCTGTAATATTTTGACAGCTCGATGTACTCGTTTAAGGTCACCTTCAATGGAATGGATGAAAATGATTTTGCTTCAGCCAATGCCATCTTCATCAGAATGCGATCCATGAGGGCAATACGTTCCAATTCCCAGTTTTTCGCAGCTTCCGTAACAAGTACCTCGTTGACTTCAGCTTGTGCCAATGACTCCACAAACAGCGTCTCAAGGAATTGTTTGTCATCGTCATCCTCACGCCACAGAGGAAGAAGGGCAATATCATCATCCGTTTCACGAATGGTTTTGATCGTCTTGATAGCCATTGACGCAGCTAAATCAAGATCATCATTCCAGAAAATGCTCTGTTCTTCGAGCCGCTCTTGAAAAACTTCACTTGTGATCATGTGCTTTCGGAAAATCCGAATCAAGTACTCACGGTCGTGCTTGAAACCGCGCTCCTCCGACGCCATGAACTCGATATACTCTTCGTGTTCAAGCAAGCTTCGGAACATCTTTCGGAGCATTTCTTGATCGTCTCCCCAACCTACACCCAAATCACTCGCTGCTTTTTGTAGTTTCTTACTATTCGCTAAGGCCCGCAGAGGCTTGTTGGTGACAAATTTTGTGTTCGGATGTAAATCCTCTGGGGTAGGGAGCTGTTTTTTTCGTCCGGCCTCAATGCGATCAATAGCAAAACCTTGCATGGCCCCAATCATCATCAACAGCAGAACGTACAATTCCTGCATTTTGCCCACTGAGTGATTCAGTGCTTTCCGAGTTGCAACGACATCAGCGTCTGAATCCTGATAAAATCCGTACAAGATGTGTAGGATTTTGATACGTATATGTCGTCGGTTGAGCATGGGCAAATCTAGAACACAAATCTACTTCCTCCTTGCTCTAATTCACCCGTATGTTTTGTAATCATTTGGCGATTTATCTTCAAATTTTCAACCATTTCAAGCCAACATCCCGTGTATTTTTGTGTCATGCTGATTAATCGTTTCGCCGTCATGGCTTTGCCAACTCCTTCGTTTCGTTTTTTGTGTGCGTTTGTTGCTTCACTTTGGATAATTGGCTGCGAACAGCAAATCGAAGTGGAGTTGCCAGAAACTGAAACGGTTTATGTTATCGAAGGGAAGATCGAAAGTGGAGCTGTGCCCATTGTTTTTGTCGGTTTGGCTCAAGGGTATTTTGACCCCGTTGATGCAAGTAGCGTCGGGCAGTCCTTCTTGTCAGGAGCTGATGTTCAGATTTCGAACCAAGGTCAATCGATTGCCTTGGATGAGTTGTGCACGGGCGATTTGCCTCCAGAGGCTTTGGAACAAGCCGCGCAATTGCTCGGTTTTCCTGCCGAGGTGTTGGGTGCATTGAATCTTTGTGTGTACACCTCTTTCGATGAAGCATTGATCGGTCAATCGGGCAAAACCTATGAACTGGACGTGTTGATTGGTGAGAAGGAGTTGCATGCCGAAACAGAGATTCTTCCGGCCATCCCTTTGGATAGTATCCGTTGGGCTGCTCCAGGAAGCAATGACACCCTCGGTTTGCTTTATGCTTCTTTTACAGATCCGGACTCGACGGGCAATGCTTACCGGTGGTACGCAAAACGAATCAATGTGCGTCCAACGTGGGACCCGTTGGCAGGGGAAATTAAAGACGCTGATTTTGTAGCGCCGCTTGGAAGTGTCTTTGAAGATTCATTTTTCAATGGCCTGTCTTTTGAGTTTGGAACGTTTCGAGGCAGTGCCTCAGGAAGTACAGCTTGGGATGATGATTTCTCCAGCGGGGAATCTGGCTATTTTAAGTCGAACGATACCGTGGCGGTGAGGTTGTGTGCGATTGACGCCCGTGTGTATGATGCCATTGCCAGTTATGAAAACCTCATCTTAAGTCAAGGAAGTCCGTTCTCTCTTCCTGCCAACATGGAATCCAACATCGATGGAGGAATTGGTCTTTGGGCCGGTTATGGCATTTGGCAGGATACCGTAATTTGCCTGCAATAGATTGATAAAATCAATTCATATGAACCATCCATTGAGTAAGGTCCTTGTCGTGTCTTTCTTCTTGAGTTGCATTGCTTGGCATGCGCAGGCCCAGATAGCGACTGAAAACGTTCAGTACAATGAGTGGGAGATTGATGAAGTTGCGGTTTACGAGTCTGGTGCATTGATTCAACGTGGCTCCCGCGTATCGTTGGATGCAAATGGTAGGGCTGTGATTAAAATTGGCGGGCTAGCCAAAAGTATCGATGCTGGGAGCATTCAAACAGTCCTTCCTGAAGGATGGGGATTGTCAGGCCATTCTTTTCAAATTGCGAAAAACCCCTCTCGTATTGAGGAGTCGTTGAATGCGTTGCAACGCATTGATGATGTGCTTGCATCGTCGGAGCGAACGGTGGCGATGAGAAATGCGCTGTTGGCAGTTTATTCTGAGGAGCTGGCCATGATTCAGGCAAATCGGAAAGTGGGAGGAAGTGAATCACTTCTTGTCGAAGACTTGATTGAATTGGCTGATTTTTGGCGAAGTCGAGTCAAAGAGCTGGAGTATTTGATGTTGGAGTTGAGGATGGAGTTGAGCGACTTAAAGGATGAGTTGAGCGATTTGGCAGAGGAACGCCAAGAAATTTTGAAGTTGCAGAATGAAGAGGAGGGGCAGATCGTCATGCGCATTGTTGGACCCAAGGGGGTAAACGGAAAGGTGGAGGTTGCCTATTTGGCGCAAGATGCCTTTTGGCGAACAGTTTATGATGCTGAAGTTTCCGATGACGGAGCTGTGAAGTTGAAACGGTTTGCTCATGTGGTTCAAAAGACGGGGGCAGAATGGAATGGTCTGCCCATTCAATTTTTGGCAGGAAACCCTCTTGAGTCCCTTTCACCTCCAAATTTATTGCCACTAGAGCTTTCGTTGGTTCGGTCATCAGCGTCTCAAAATGGTTATGACTGGGCTTCAAGCAAGTCCATACAACGCAGCGAAGGTCCCGGACTCGAGACGTTAGCAACGACGGATTTACAGCCACTGACGAATGCCTCAGGATCTGCGATTCAACGGCTTGCCTTCACACCCCAATTGCCCGTTCGGATTTCTGGAAATGGAACGCCGGAACGCATCCCTTTGGAAACGCTGCGCTTGAACAGCGACTTGACCTATTTGGTCATGCCTGAGTATTCCGATGAATCCTTTCAGCTGGCAGCTAGTGCGGATTGGAGCGAAGCACAGTTGATGGCAGGAGACGTGCAGGTTGTTGCAGGTGGAGCGTACCGTGGAGTGTTTGAAATGGCACTTCCGGCTCCAGGGGATACGTTGGAAATTCCATTGGGACAAGATGGTCGTGTACGATCTAGTCGGAAACGTCTGATGGAATTATGCTCCAGTTCGGCTTTGGGGGGCACAAAACGAACGGTTCAGGCATTTCAAGTGGACGTGGTGAATCAGCACAGTCGTTCTGTGAAAGTTCGGATTATAGATCGGATACCCGTGTCAAGAAGTTCTGACATTGAAGTCTTTGTCGAAAGTTTGGATGGAGGCGAACTTGATCCGGTTACAGGGTGGATTACATGGGAGATGACCTTATCCCCAGGTGCCCAGAAAACCCTGTCTTTTTCCTACAAGGTGGAGTACCCCAAAAAGTTCTCGATTCAAGGACTTTAACGCGTCACGCTTACTCTAGTTGGGCGTTCTGCCATGGCGTCAGGCTGACCTTGTGGTAGTAATGGGACAAGATGTCCCATGCGTCGTGATTGGCCTTGGCACGTCCCATGGCACCTTCTTGGCACATGCCGACACCGTGACCGAATCCCCGGCCTATGACGCGAATGGAGTCCCCTTCATTCAATGTGATAAAAAACCCTGAACGCAATCCAAACGCTTTCCGTGCTTGGGAAGTTCGAATGGCATCTTCTCGATTCATCAAGAAGGATTCTCTTTCTGTGGGCAGCCATTGACCAGGCGGAAGTGAATCACCGCTTTTGGAATGGAGCCAATTTTGCCAAGCCTTCGCATCGATGAGCTCTTCCCAGTGGCTGTGAGGATAGGTTAAGCAGAAGGAATCTTGAACTCCTTTTAAGTAGGGAAGAGCATGTTGCCAAACAGCCTCAGAGCCCTGTGTATGTCCACCACAGTTGGAGTGAAAAGCCGCCGTAATGGGACGCGTTTTTTCATCGATCAAAATCAGGTCACGCGTGGACATAACCGCAGACAAAATGGTGTCATTAACTGTGCTAATGCCTTGGAATACCTGGCAATGAACGCTGTTGCAAAGGTCAAAGCCTTCGAGCCGATGGCGTCCCATAGATTGAACCGTATACGTGCGACTGACTATGGCCTGTGCCTCGTAAAAATTTGGGAAATGGCCTTTGCCCGCTTCTGCGACCAAAACACCAGGCAGGTACGCTTCTAATGGGGTTTCCAAGATACATCGGATTTGCGAATCGGCGAACAAATGCAGGACCCCGCTGACCTGTCTGTATCCGGTGTGGACTGACCGAATGCTTAATACACTTCCAGGCAGGATGGGTTGTAAGATCAAATGGTTTTCAAGGGGGAGGTTGTTCCCCTTCCATTGCTTGTCTTGTATGGATAATTGCGTTGATTCGGTTAGGGTGTCGAGAACTTGGCCCGTGGCATTGAGCCAATGATAGCCACCTGAAACAGATCGGATTTTAAGGGTCTTGGTCTTCGAAAAATCCACGAGTCCAATGCGGACGATGTCCTGGCTTCGACCCGTCTGGATTGCAACCGTAAGACACACCAGTAAACAGAAGAATAATCGCATCAAAGCGTTTCCATGATTGAAGCTGCGGTGTTCGCTGCAGCAGCTTCGGAACCCAGAATTTCTCTCAAAGAAGTGGCCAATTCTTTCTGTTTCTGACCAATAGCGGTCCAATCTGTTCCATCGTGCAGTAATTCAACGTCTTGTCTCAGCGTATTTACACGACATTCACCTTGTATTCTCTCCGGTACGGCGGATTCGTTTAGAATGATGTTGGGCAATCCAATCCATTGAACCTGCGCCAACCTTTTTGCAATGGCATAGGTTAAACGGCTTGTTCGATAGCAAATAATCTGAGGGAGTCCAAGTAAGCTGGCTTCAAGGGTCGCAGTGCCGGAGGTGATCAATCCCACCGCAGCAGTCTTCATCAACAAGCGCGTTTGATTGAAAACAACGGGGATGCCCAGGGCAGTAGCTTCGTGATATGCTGAAGGGGGTTGTCCAGGAGCACCGGCAATAACTGGCTGAAATTGTGGCAGTAATTGCGCTGTTTGCACCAACAATGGAAGCATGTGATTCAGCTCTTGTGTTCGCGATCCAGGGAGCAATGCTAAGATGGGAAGGGAGGTCTTTACGTCGAGATTTTGGTCTGAAAGTTGATCCAATAACGAGATCAAAGGGTGCCCGACAAAACGAACATCCATGTGTGCCGCCTCATATGGTGCGAGTTCAAAAGGCATGGTCACATGCATGCGCTGAACGGTGCGTTTGATGCGGTGGATTCGCCGCGCATTCCAAGCCCAAATCGAAGGAGAGATGTAATGGTGGGTAAAAACACCTGCTTTTCCTACATTGGCAGCAACCCGTAAATTGAATCCTGGAAAATCGATACCCACAAAGGCATCGGGCTGGAAAGAAAGGATTTCTTCCGTGCATCGCTTCAGGTTTCGTCGAATCGTTTTGAGGTTTTTGAGGACCTCCCAAAACCCCATGAAAGCGAGTTCTCTATAATGGGTCGAAATTTTGACCCCCGAGGCTTCCATGGCCTCACCTCCCCAACCTCTGATTTCAAGATGAGGGTCGAGTTGTAACAGTGCCTCCACCAATTGTCCGCCATAGAGATCGCCTGAAGCTTCTCCTGCGACCAGGAACAACTTGCGTCTTCGGGGTGTCCGTTCAAGACTCATGTCCTCAAAAGGATTGAGATTGAATCCAAATAATGGCCGGTACCGACAGCAATATAATGACCATGATTCCGCGAGCTAAGCGCTCAAATCCCGTTCGGAGCGCAAGCCAAAAAAGGCCCACATTAAAGAGAACACTGACCGTAAGAATGGAATCTTTATACAGCTGACTGTTTTGAAAAACAGTTTCATAAAAATACGCTAGGCTTGTTCCGTTTGCAGAGCTCCACCAGGAAGCCAGTATAAGAAAGCCAATGAAGGTGCCAAATAGCCCAATGGCTATTCCCCA
>CAWVYB010000079.1:0-9476 GCA_963934215.1 uncultured Flavobacteriales bacterium
GTCCAAGTCTTTACCGTCCAAATCGGCGTAGACACAATCTTGTTCTACGACAAACACATCCAAGCGCAGTCGAAGCATCGCATGCACCTGATTTGGAGTCAAATGCTCCCAGGAAGTTTCAAACCATTTCACGGAGCAATTTACAATGGCTTTTGCGTGTGATGCCCTCCGTGAAGGTGTACTTTCGCGTCCATGTCACAGAGCAATGTTTTATCGGTCGAAAACTTGACCAAAAGATTCGGAGAACGGTTGCTTTTTGAAGACATCACGTTTGGACTTGGAGCGGGACAAAAAACAGCTCTGGTTGCACGAAATGGAGCTGGGAAAAGCACCCTCATGAAGGCTATCTGCAACCTCAGCCCAGCAGATAGCGGCCGCGTGAGCTTTGCTGCAGGAGTGCATTGGGCCTATTTGCATCAAGACCATGGATTTGATCAATCTTCCACCATATTGGACACCCTGTTCGAAGGCGACAACCAAGCTGTCAAGGCCGTTCATAACTACGCTGCGGCTATCGAGAACGGCGCCACAGGCGACGCCCTACAGACAGCGTATGACGCCATGGATCAATCTGGCGGCTGGGATTTTGAAGCACGGGCAAAAGAGGTTCTTGGCAAGCTGAATTTGCACGATTTGAGTCGCCAGGTTGGCACATTGAGCGGAGGAGAGCAACGTCGGATTGCTTTGGCAAAAGTCCTTATCGAAGAGCCTGACTTACTTTTCCTTGACGAGCCGACCAACCACTTGGACTTGGAAATGATTCATTGGCTTGAAAAGCATCTTGCTCAAGCTAAGATGACCTTGCTCATGGTGACTCACGACCGGTACTTCCTTGAAAATGTGTGCGACAACATCATCGAACTTGACGACGGTGAATTGTACCGATACAAAGGTAATTTTAGTTACTTCTTAGAAAAAAAATCCGAACGGCATGACAACGCCTTGGCGGTTCGCGACAAGGCACGTCGCACATTCAAACGAGAACTTGATTGGATGCGTTCGACCCCCTCAGCGCGGACCGGAAAATCCAAATCCCGAATCGATCGATTTTATGAAATCAAGTCGAAAGCCAAGGTATCGCTGGAAAATGACCCGTTTCATATTGCTTTGAATCCACACCGTCTCGGCGGTAAGATTATAGAACTCATCAAAGTCAGCCAGTCATTTGGTGATCGCGTGTTATTTGATGGACTGACACACTATTTCAAGCGGCAAGAGCGGATCGGCATTGTTGGGGCAAACGGCTCGGGGAAATCATCTCTACTCGATTTGATTGTCCAAGCTGCGGAGCCGAAAACAGGTAAGGTCGTCGTGGGTGAAACCATTGTATTTGGGCATTTCAGCCAGCATGGAGCTTCCTTTCCAGACGGACTACGCGTCATTGAAGCCGTGCGAGAGATTGCTGAGTTCATGCCATTGAAAGGAGGTCAAAAACTGACCGCCGCTCAGTTATTAGAACGCTTCTTGTTTCCCCGTTCCACGCACCACTTACACATTTCGTTGCTGAGTGGAGGGGAAAAGAAACGCTTGCATTTGCTGCAAGTCATTATGCGGAATCCCAACTTCCTTATTCTCGATGAGCCGACCAATGATCTGGACATTTTCACGTTGCAGGTGCTGGAGGAATTCCTTCTTGACTTCCCCGGATGCTTGATTGTAGTCTCACACGACCGGTACTTCATGGACCGCCTGGTGGAACACATCTGGGTCTTAGGAGAAGCTGGAATGACTGAGGTTCGGGACTATCCGGGCAACTATACACAGTATCGGATTGCTCGAGAAGAACAGATCTCGCAAGAGCGCATTGAAAAGGAAACGGCCAAAAAGCATCGTGAAAAGGAAACACGAAACGACTACTCCAATCGCCGCACATACAAAGAGAAATTCGAATTCGAACAACTCGAAGAGCGCATCAAAACGTTGGGCTCAGAAAAGTCAGAATTGGAACAAGCTCTGGCTAACGCAAGCGACCATGAGGCCCTGAGCCTCATCAGCTCTCAATTGGGCGAAGTGGCTGAATCGCTTGACGCAGCCGAAATGCGCTGGTTAGAGCTTTCCGAAAAAGATCCCAATTGATTTACTGCTGATCAAAATCCACTTCGAAGGGGCCTTCTCCCTCCAGATGGGATTGACATGTCAACACAAATCCAGCTTCCGTTTCAGAGGCTTCTAGTGCATAGTTCACGTCCATTCGGACTTTGCCTTTCGTCATCTTCGCACGGCAGGTACAACACACTCCACCAAGACAGCTGTACGGTGCGTCTAAACCGATGTCCAAAGCGGCATCCATGATGGTTTTGTTACCCTTTATTTCCACCATGGTGGTGACTCCATCAAGTACAATAGCAAGTGATTTGGAATCCCCCCCTGATGGCACCGGAACGGCCTTTTGCTCTGTCCGCTCGGCTTTTACAGACGATGTGAACAGTTCAAAATGAATGGAATTCTCGGTTACACCGGCAGCTTCTAAGGCCGATTTACACGCCCAGATCATCTCTTCAGGCCCACACAAGTACACCCCGTGACATTGTTGAATGTCGATTAAGTTGCTCGATAAGATGCGGGAGCACCGGTCTTCATCCAAGCGGCCATGAAATAATTCTGCTTCGAGTGGCTCCCTTGTCAACAAATGAAACACGCTCAATCGATCCATAAATTGATCCTTAAGCTCCTGCAATTGCTCTCTAAAAATGATGCTTGCCGTGTCTTTGTTGACATAGAATAGAGTGAACTGACTTCCCTTTTCACTCATCAAGACCGACCGAATTTGACTGAGGACCGGCGTAATGCCTGAACCCGCGGCAAAAGCAGCATACTGATTGGTTGCGTCTGGCGACGTCTCCAGCACAAAGTTTCCACGCGGTGTCATGGATTCCAACGAATCGCCCACTCCCAAGGAACTATTGGCCCAATTGCTGAATACACCGTTCTCCACGCGCTTCACCGCAACCCGCAATTCACCGTCTGCGGGCGAACTGCAGATAGAATAGCTTCTGCGCACTTCTTCTCCACCGATCGTTGCATTCAACGTCAGATATTGGCCTGCTTTAAACTGAAATTTCTCAACATCTGAGGCCTGCGGTTTTAACGCAATGGAAACACAATCTTCTGTTTCCCGCCGAACTTCAACAACCTCCAATGAGTAAAACGCATTCATGGTGCAAAAGTAGGAGAATAGAGCGGCTTCAGAATGAATATACCTTGAAAAAACACGAGAAGAACCAACGGGGCGCGGAGCCGTATATTTGCAGTGAATCAATTCATGCAATGGACCTGAACCAACGATTTGAAGACTACATCGCCGCCGATCAAAAAATCGAAGCGAAAGACTGGATGCCAGATGACTACCGGAAGACGCTCATCCGGCAAATCAGTCAACATGCCCACAGCGAAATTATTGGCATGTTGCCCGAAGGAAACTGGATTACGCGAGCCCCCAGCCTGCAAAGGAAGGCCATTCTATTGGCTAAGGTACAGGATGAGGCAGGACATGGCCTCTATTTATATTCCGCTGCTGAAACACTCGGAGCCCAGCGTGATGACTTGATGGACGCGTTGATTGAAGGACGTGCGAAATATTCTAGCATCTTCAATTACCCCACTTTGACTTGGGCGGATATGGGTGCCATTGGATGGCTGGTTGACGGAGCTGCGATTATGAATCAAGTCCCCCTTTGCAAGTGCAGTTATGGGCCATATGCGCGTGCGATGGTTCGCGTGTGCAAGGAAGAGAGTTTTCACCAGCGCCAGGGATTTCAAATCATGCTCAACCTGTGTGAAGGCACAGATGAACAGCGTGAAATGGCGCAAGACTCGCTGAACCGCTGGTGGTGGCCTTCTCTCATGATGTTTGGGCCCAATGATGAGTCTTCAACGCACAACGAACAGTCCATGCGTTGGAAAATCAAACGCTTCAGCAACGATGAATTACGCCAACGTTTTGTTGACATGACCATCCCTCAAATCGAACTTCTTGGATTGACGGTTCCTGACAAGGACTTAAAGTGGAATCAATCAACTGGACATTATGAAATGGGAGCCATTGACTGGCAAGAATTCTTCAATGTCATTGCGGGCAATGGACCTTGCAACAAAGAGCGCATTGCCGCAAGAAAAAAAGCGCACAGCGACGGTGAATGGGTGCGGCAAGCTGCCTCTGCCTATGCTGAGAAGATGAGAACGAAGGTGACGCCGAATCAAACAAATGCCGCATGAGCAGTGAATCATCCAAATGGCCTCTTTGGGAGGTCTTTGTTCGAAGCCGTCAAGGATTGAGCCATAAACATGTAGGCAGTCTGCACGCATCCGATGCCACTATGGCCATCGCCAATGCACGTGATGTCTATACGAGACGTCAAGAGGGCGTGAGCATTTGGGTTCTTCCAGCAGAAGCCATCTCGGCTTCCTCCCCTGCTGACAAAGACATTCTGTTTGATCCCGCAAACGACAAAGTTTACCGGCATCCGACTTTCTACACTTTACCCGACGAGGTGAAAAACATGTAATTCGTGACAAAAGCACAACACTTTGAGTGGCTACTCAGCTTGGCTGATGACGCGCTAATCCTTGGACAACGCCTCAGTGAATGGTGCGGCCATGCTCCAGCACTTGAAGAAGACATTGCATTGTCCAATGTCGCCTTGGATTTAATTGGTCAATCCCGAGCAATTTTAACGCATGCCGGACTTTTGGAGGGCGAAGGACGCGACGAGGACCGCTTGGCTTTTTTCAGGTCTGATCGTGAGTACAGAAATTTATTACTCGTTGAGCTCCCGAACGGTCACTTTGGAGACACCATAGCCCGCCAGTTTTTCTTTGATCAGTTTGCCATGATTCGATATGGCCATCTTGCTCAACAAACCTTTGACTTGGAGATTGCAGCGATTGCAACAAAAGCTCTGAAAGAAGTGCGTTACCATGCCGCACATTCAGCAGATTGGATGATTCGATTGGGCGACGGTACAGACCTGAGTAAAACCCGAATTCAAGAGAGTGTAGACCGACTTTGGCCGTACATCGGGGAATGTTTTGAAGCACACCCCATTCTAGATGCCGCCATCACATCAGGAGCCATGCCCGAGTGCAAAAGCATCGAGCTCACCTGGAAAGAAAGTGTTTCGGCAGTCCTAGCGGAGGCCAATTTGATCCTACCCACTGATGATTGGAAGCAAGTTGGAGGAAGAAACGGCCTGCACACCGAACACCTGAGTTATTTACTTGCCGAAATGCAAGCCGTTCCGCGCTTGCACCCTGACGCCAAATGGTAACCGATCCAGTCGCAGAAGTCACGCGGTGTCTTTACGATGTTATGGACCCCGAGATCCCCTTTCTCAATGTGATGGAAATGGGCATGGTACGTGAGGTTGTTCAAGATGGAGATTTCATTGTGATTCGCATTACACCTACGTATTCTGGTTGTCCTGCGACTGATGTCATTGCCGACGATGTCCTCGCCGCTGCGAAAGTCATCTATCCTAACAGCCGCACCGAAATTGTTCGTACTCCAGCTTGGACCACCGATTGGATCGGAGAAGAGGCGCGCCTCAAAATGGAAAAACATGGCATTGCACCGCCCAATGGTCAAAGCGCTGACAAGGCTTTTTTGCTCGGAAAAGGACGTATCACACCATGTCCTCGATGCAAAAGCACTGACACCCATTTAGTTAGTGCTTTCGGGTCTACAGCGTGCAAGGCACACTTCAAATGCAATGCCTGCCGTGAGCCATTCGATCACTTTAAGTGCATCTAATTTTTTGAAACCTTGAACATGCTAGCCTCGTAAATGGCAATATGCGTTTACTGAGTATCGGAGCCCCCTGGAACATCACCATTCCAGCCCCTAAGTCACACTGGTTGGCCAACACGTCTCATGTGTTGCTAAGATGGATCCACCTAGGAGTGCATCCCCATTTCAAACTGGCCGCATCTTCCCTGTATCACCGTTGCGTGCGAAAGAACTTGCATTACCGCAACACATCATTTCATTTACTCTCGGACTCTCCGATGAAAGCGAGATTGTATTTCTTGTGCTTTGTGCGAACTCGCCCATTGATCAAGTTTACCGAATACCACAGCCAAGAGCTCAATGCGTTGGATAGCGAGCTGCTCCCGGAAATTTATGTGACCATTTCTCGGATCAAAAAAATCAAGCGTTCGATGTTACGTTGGAACCGCAATTCCGCGCTAAGAGATGAATTTCAAGAATTCAATCAAGCATCTGCTTTTAAGCTCCTCTCGTTGCTTGCCCAAGTTTCCTTTCAAAAGGTGTAAGGGATTGACAACGACAGCGGGTTCATTTAACCCTGACGTACAACATCGTGCTGAAGACGGTTTAAAGCACTGTATGGCCCCTCTAGCTTCAGTAATTCGGTATGGGTTCCTTGCTCAATGACACGCCCTGCATCCAGCACGATAATCCGGTCTGCTTCTCTGATGGTGCTCAATCGATGCGCAACAATCAACGACGTTCTTCCCTTTGTAACCCGCTCAGTGGCACGTTGGATGAGCAATTCACTCTCCGAGTCAATGCTCGATGTGGCTTCGTCGAGAATTAGAATTTCGGGAGCCACGATGTAAGCTCGCATGAACGCGATCAATTGGCGCTGGCCCACAGACATCATAGCTCCGCGCTCTCGAACATTTTGATTCCAGCCCTCCGGAAGTTGAGCAATGAAATCTTGAGCCCCGACGACCTCTGCTGCCTCATCCAATTCAGCTTGAGTAAACTTCTTGTCATGCAAGGTCACATTGTTGACTAAGTTGTCTGAGAAAAGAAAAACATCTTGCAAAACAACGCCAATATGCATTCTCAAGTTGGACAACGGAATGTCGCAGATATCCACCCCATCAATGGTAATGGTCCCTTTTTGATGGGTGTAGAAACGCGTAAGTAAATTGACAATCGTTGACTTTCCGGCACCCGTAGCACCAACGAATGCAACCATTTCTCCCGCTGGAATATGAAAGCTTACATCCTCTAAGACCCATTGTTCCTCTTCGTATGCAAACCAAACAGAATCGAATCGGATTTCACCCTTCAATTTCCATTCCTTGGCCTTCCCTTCGTCAGGAATTCGCTCATCTTGAGCAAGCAGCTTGAAGACTCGATCTGAATTGACAATGCCCATCTGAAGAACATTGAATCGGTCAGCCAATTGCCTGATGGGCCTATAGAGCATGAAAACATACAGAATGAATTGAAGCAGAATGCCCAAGGTCAATCGCTCTTCCATCGCATCGCTTAGCCCCCACCACAGAAGCAATGCTACACTGGTTGCCGAAAGCATTTCAACCAAAGGGAAAAAGACACTGAACGCCCAAATTGATCGAATGTTGGCCTCGCGATGCTCGGCATTGATTTCGCTGAATTTTTCAGCTTCTCGTTTCTCGCGATTGAAAACCTGGACAATGTGCATTCCAGTAACATGCTCTTGGACGAATTCATTCATCCGAGAAACCTGGTTCCGCACATCGACGAATGCCTTTTTGATGACTTTCTGAAAAATTCGAGTGGCAACCAGTAACACAGGTATCGGTGCCAAGGCAAACAACGTCAATTTCCAATCGATGTAGAACATCGTTCCAATCACCACAAAAAGCGCCAACAGGTCACCAATAGCATTTAAAATACCGTTTGAAAAAACATTGGCTATGCCGTCTACATCACTCACATGGCGAGTAACCAGTGTTCCAACTGGAGTCTTATCAAAATACCGCAATCGAAAACGCGCAATGTGAGAAAACAACTTTGCTCTGAGATCTAAGCTCACAGACTGAGCCACCCAATTGGCGAGGTAGGTCACCCGGTATTGCAGCACTGCCTCAACAATCAGTAAAGCCACTACGGCTAGAAAAATATTCAATAGCCCATTGAGGTCCCCTGTCGGCATCGCCACATCTACCGCCTGCCTAATCAACGCAGGCCTAATCCAAACCAAACCAGACAGCAGAACCACCATGGCTCCTGTGCGAATGAACCTTGATTTATACGGACGTGCTTGGGCCAGAATCTGCCCCAAAACACGGCGGTCAAATATTTTACTAGAATGGGTTGCTTGGGACATGGAATCGAATCTGACGACGAAGTTAGTTCGAACCCTTCACGGATGGTTCAGCGCTTGACCAGATTGATTCCGGATAGGTCACTTGACTCAAGAACAAACCATTGGCAGGTGCCGACTTTCCAGCTTCAGAGCGTAATCCACTGGCTAATATCGCTTTCATCTCTTCAGGCTCCCTTCTTCCTTGCCCCACATCCAACAAGGTTCCAACAATGGCACGTACCATGTTCCGCAAAAATCGATCGGCACGAATTTCAAATTGCCATTCGTACTCATTGATCTTCGTCATCCTCGCCTCGCGGACATCACAAATCGTTGTCCCTTGATCCGAACCGAGCTTGCAAAATGATGCAAAGTCACCCTTTCGAATCAAATATGTGCATGCAGCTTGCATGCGGTCGAAATCTGTTTTTCGATAAATACGTGCGGATTGACTCAATAGAAACGGATCTTTTCGCTGATGCATTCTGTAAATGTATCCCCGTTCAATCGCGTCAAACCGAGCATGCGCTTTGGGATGAACAGGAACCATCCGATGAATGGCTATTTCAGGTGGCAGCATGCCATTCAACTTCCAAGCAGCCTCCTCCCAATCGCTATACCGTTTAGCTCGCTCCGTGTCTGTGGGCCAATCGCAATGGGCCACAAAATAGGAAGCATGAACACCCGTATCGGTTCGGCCACAACCCATAACGGGAACGCGCACACCAAGAAACTGAGTCAGTTGAGTTTCAATCTCCTGCTGAACTGAAATGGACTCCGGTTGTCGTTGCCACCCATGAAAAGGGGATCCGTCGTAAGACAGCTCAATGAAAAGTCGCATGACGTAACGCTAGCGATAGAATCAAATCAAGCCCAAGACGCGATGCGTTCACTCTTGTATTCTCCCGCAAATAACTTGTCCTTGACCTTCGTAAAGGTTTCGACCGTGTATTCTACATCCTCAAGCGTATGGACCGCTGTTGGGATCAATCGAAGCATGATCGTGTCTTTCGGGACGACCGGATACACCACGATTGAACAGAAGATTCCATAGTTCTCGCGCAAATCCAATGTCAAATTGGTCGCTTCGCCCAATCCCCCTGCCAAGAATACAGGAGTCACACATGAATTGGTTACCCCAATATTGAACCCATTGGCTCGCAATCCCGCTTGGAGCGCATTGGCAATGGTCCATAGACGCTCTTTGTGCTCCGGTTGTGTCCGCAACATATCCAATCGCTTCTGTGCACCAATCACAATCGGCATAGGAAGTGATTTCGCGAACGTCTGGGAGCGCATGTTATAACGCAAGTAATCAATCACGTCCTCATCACCCGCTACAAAGGCACCGATGGTAGCCATGGCTTTTGCAAACGTTCCGAAATACACGTCAATTTGATCTTGAACACCTTGGGCATCACCCGCGCCACGTCC
>CAWVYB010000080.1:0-9411 GCA_963934215.1 uncultured Flavobacteriales bacterium
CAGGCCATTGCATGCTTTCAGCGCGCAACTTCCGTTCGGCAACTTCTTGTGCCTGCGGGTTGTTGCCTAATTCTTCTTGAATTTGCTTCAGTTGCTGGTTCAAGAAGTATTCGCGTTGCTGTTGGTCCAATTCGCCTTTGACCTTGGTTTGAATGTCCCGCTTCAAGGAAAGCATTTGCTTTTCTTTATGCAGCAATTCCAGTACCCGACTTGCGCGCGCTTTAATGCCGGCAACCTCTAAAAGCGCTTGTTTTTCCTCTACAGGCGCGTTCATGTTTGATCCGATGAAGTTGACCAAAAATGTCAGGCTCTCGATGCTTTTGATGGCAAACCCTGCTTCAGAGGGAATGTTGGGGCTGAGTTGAATGATTTCTAACGCAAGCTCTTTCAGGCTGTCCATAAGGGCCTTGTGCTGGTCGTCTTTTGGCGGGAGATTTTCGGCGTCGTATTCAACGACTCGCGCCTTCATGTAGGGCTCTTCTTGAACGATTTCCGTCCATTTAAATCGTTTTTGACCTTGAAGAATCACCGTATTTGAACCGTCGGGCATGCGAAGCATCTTGATCACTTTGGCGACAGTGCCGACTTCATTGAGGTCTGTTCCCACAGGGATTTCAATGTCGTCGTTCTTTTGACTGACAACACCAATGCGCTGCTCGTTTTTATGCGCCTCCTTAATGAGGCGAATTGACCGGTCTCTACCTACGGTGATGGGAATGACAACTCCCGGAAAAAGAACAGTGTTGCGCAGGGAAAGTAGAGGCAAGGCCTCAGGCACTTCCTCCTTTTGCATGGCTTCTTCATCTTCTGGTGAAATCAGGGGTATGAATTCGTGGTCTGGGGATTCTGACAACATCCAGGTCTCATCTTCTTGCGCTTCTTCAAACATCTTCTAATCGTTTCAGTACTCCCGTTCAGTCAAACCCCGTGCCACTCGCATTTCAGACAATGTGTCAGGCAATCGTGTCATTTGAGCTCCTTTCGCAAAAAACTGGAATTTTGAAATTCGAGCAGCCAGCGTTTTGTATCCTCATCTTTCCACGCATGTTGTCGGCGCTCCATGACCCTGGTCGCTGTCTCAACGAATCGTTCAAATTGATGTTCCGACCAGCCTTCATCTCCACCCCATGAGAAAGAAGGCACATGTTTTGGGACGAACGAATGACCGACAAGAACGCACGCATTGCCCACGATGGTTCCCGTGTTGAACATGGTGTTGATGGCGCACTTGCTGTGATCACCCATGATCAAACCGCAAAACTGAAGGCCGGTCGGCTGCATGGATGAGCTCGCGGCATCCCAAAGACGCACATCACTGTAGTTGTTTTTAAGATTACTGGTGTTGGAGTCGGCGCCCAAATTGCACCAATGTCCGATAACAGAATTCCCCAGAAACCCATCGTGCCCTTTGTTGCTGAAGCCCAAAAGAACACTGTTTGACACTTCACCTCCGATCCGACAATGCGGGCCAATTGCAGTAGGACCATAAACCCGGCTTCCCATTTTAATAACGCTCTTCTCATCGAGAAGAAATGGGCCCCGAATATGCGAGCCTTCTTGGATTTCTGCATTTGGGCCGATGAAAATGGGGCCGTCTTCCGTATTCAAAGTGCTCGCGACAACCCGTGCCCCAGGTGCCATAAATATCTGCGCGGTATCGCCAATAACGGTTGTGTGTGTCCCGTGCAAAGCGGCATTCCAAGATTCCGTCTTCCAATGCGTTTGAATCAAGGATGCCTGGGACTTCAAGGTCTTTCCGCAGTCAATGAAAAAGTCAGTAGGACGGGCAATCAAATGTGCCTCGCTAAACTCCATTGAATCCATTCGGCCATCGGGTTCAAGTGGCTGGAAAAGCAGAACTTCGCCGCAGGTGAGCGATTGGCCAGATTTCAATTTGGACAAAGCGGTCCATGCAGCCATGTCCGGCACCCAGCGATCGTTGACCGCTCCATGTGCCACTATTTGTTGAACATATTGAGCGTTCGCGTGTTCCATTAAGGACGAAGCGCTCAAATCGATTTCTTTCCACAGTTGTGCAAGTGTGAAAGCTCCCCATCGCAAATGTCCTTGTTGATGAGGAAATGTGAAAGGGTACAATTGGTTCCAATGCTTGTCTGAGAAAAAGGTACATTGCATCATGCATCAAAAGTATGAAGCAAAAGAATGTTGATTTGACTGAAGAACCCACAATTGCGAACGCATGATGAACGGAGGTGCGGCCCAACAATTTTCCATTAAAGATTTGGAGCACTTCACGGGAGTGAAAGCCCATACGATAAGGATGTGGGAACAGCGGTATGAGCTGCTCGATCCGAAACGAACGTCCACCAACATCCGACACTACTCTGGCGAGGACTTGAAAAAGTTATTGAATGTGAGGTTTTTGATGGAAAATGGGTTCAAAATATCCAAGATAGCTGAGATGAAGGCAGCTGACTTGATCAGTGAAGTGGATCGAACACAAGAGAATCAGGGGCTGCGATCATCTATTTTTCATTCGCTGAAGTTGAGCATGCTTCATTACGATGAAGCCTTGTATCGTTCTGTCGTAGATGCATACACGAAGGAGCATGGTTTGGACCGTACCGTTTTGGATGTTTTCCTTCCATTTTTAGCACAAATAGGCGTGTTGTGGTTGACCAATTCCATTTGTCCGGCCCAGGAACACTTCATTAGTAACTTAATGCGGCAATCGCTGCAAGCTGGGGTGGATCGATTGTCCGTTCAATCTGACGAAGATCAAGCCGTTGTTGTTTTGTTTTTGCCTGAGCGAGAAACCCATGATATTTCTCTACTGTTCGTTCATTACCTGTGCGTATTGAACGGGTACCAATCGATTTTTCTTGGTACGAATGTGCCGTTTGAAGATTTGCTCAACGTAGCGGCTCAATTTCCAAAAGCCAAATTTGTCAGCTATTGTACGACACATCCTTCTCCGTCGAATGCCCAGGATTATGTGCAAAAAGTGGAGCGGCAATTTGTAGGCTCGTCGAACGAGTTTTACTTAGGAGGCAGAATGTTTGATGGCATAAAATCCACAACCAACGTGAAACTAGCTAAAGACGGTGGCTCGTTGGTCGGATTGCTTTTCTCTTGAACTCCTCGCCTGGAGCGAGATTGGCATAAATGTTTAATCATTTTGTCAAAAAGTTGAACAAATTCTTGGTTGCAGGGATATTTTGTTTAATCTTTGCCTCATAACGCTAAACAAAACGTCATGAGCTCAATCGAATTTAACTCGCTTTTAGTAGGAAATCGAGACTTCCTGAAAGGTTTTGCACTTGGGTTTACGCGTGACATGCAAGATGCTGAAGATCTGATTCAGGATACCATGGTGAAGGCATTGCGTTACAAAAACAACTTCAAGGAGGGCACCAACATCAAAGGCTGGTTGTACACCATCATGCGCAACATCTTCATCAACAACTACAAGCGCAAGAAATTTCAGAATACCATTGTTGATACGACCGACAATCAATTCTTCATCAATTCGAGCACACAAATGCAGGCGGATACTGTGACAACTGTCATCAACGAGCAAGACATTCGTGATTCAATTGACGGTCTTAAAGATGAATTCCGTGTCCCTTTCAATATGTTTGTGGAAGGCTACCATTATGATGAGATTGCGAAGGAGTTGGGTATTCCGATGGGCACTGTGAAGAGTCGAATCTTCCATGCACGTAAAAAGTTAGGCGCACAACTTTCGGAATTTAGAGACTAACATCAAGCAGCAGGAGAAGAATGCAACCCTTTGGAGGGTGAGGATGTTGTAGAATTGTGTTATTATCGCATACTGCAGGTCCTCTTTAATGCTCATTTTCATGACTCCATTTTTTGGTCGTTCATTTCTGTTGCTGTTGTCAGTTGTGATTCTTTCGTTCGGAGCAAGTGCTCAGCTACAGGTAGAGTCAGGTTTGACACTTGAGCAGTATGTCAATGACATCTTGCTAGGCAATGGTATACAAGCGTTTAACATCACTTACACAGGGGGGGCAAATCAACTCGGTTATCTTACAAATGGTGAAGATTCATTTTCCATCAACTCTGGTCTTGTCCTTAGCAGTGATGTTTCTGACAACCTGGGATGTCCTGAAGACTTTGTAGCATGTGACGGTTGCTTGGGGAATGGATTCAACGATCCTGATTTGCTCGACATTGCCAACTCCGTCCCGGGAATGATTGGAGAAAACTTCAGTGTTTCGTCAGTGAATGACGGATGTGTATTGGAGTTCGACTTCATTGCTGCCGGGGACACCGTAAGTTTTGACTACGTGTTTGGCTCCGATGAATACGAAACGTGGATCAATACCCAGTACAACGATGTGTTTGCGTTTTTCTTGAGTGGTCCTGGTATTGCAGGCCCTTACGATAGCCCTGCAGGTTTTCCGGACGGCTCAGTGAATATAGCGGGGGTCCCGGATACAGACCCCATTTTGCCGATTACCATTTCCTCGGTGAATTCTGGAACAAATGCGGAATATTACATTGACAATCAAGGAGGCGAAGATGTGTGTATCAATGGGTACACAGTGCCCTTCACAGCCACGCACGTCGTTGAATGTGGTGAGACGTATCACATCAAATTGGCGATTGCCGATGGAAGCGATACGGCCTTGGAGTCTGTGGTTGTGCTTGAAGAGGGATCCTTCCAATCCAACGCAGTCGTGCAGATTGATTTGTCCATCGATGTGGGCGGTCCGGATGCCAATACCATTTATGAGGATTGTGGTCAGGCGGTTTTGACTTTTGAGCGTCCTGTTGAAACGATCTTGGAAATGCAAGAGATGGTTTACATCAACTATGGTAACAGCGAGGCGACCAATGGAGTTGACTACGGCCAGCCTCAATTGGATGGTTCGCTCCTGCCATTGCCGGATTCTGTCGTTTTTGAACCTTTCGTGAGTATTGTCTCCTTCATCTTGACAGCTGACATTGACATGATCGATGAAGGTCCAGAGTTGGTGGAAATGCAGATTGAAAATGTAGCGGCGTGCAATGGGGGTGGCTTGACCACGTATTTCTCCTTTTATGTGGCTGAAAATCCACCGCCGTTCATAGTGGAAGGGTATGAAACTGAAATGTGTATTGGGGATTTCTTAGAGATTGATCCGATTGTAGAAGGGGGTTATGGTAACTACACGTACCAATGGTGCAGTGGAGAAACGTATTCGCCATTGACCATCTCTCCAACGGAAGATTACAGTTGTGAAATCATTGTTGGTGATACGTGTGGAATGCCCTTCCAAAGTGTTGTGATCGACGTGACGGTGTTGGACTTCCCTCCCTTGATTGCGTCGATTGACCAAGATCTCATTACCCTAGAATGCAATGACACGGAGGATGTCACAAGTTCTGTGGAAGGGGGAGACTCGTTCTATACGTATGAATGGGAAAATGAAAACGGCAACAACTTGTTCCCTTCGTGGTTTGATCCGAGCATTTTAAGTTTAAGCACTTGGGCAGGGGCTGAGGAAGTCTTTCTTACAGTGACCGACGGATGTGGATTCGAAGCGACCGATAGTGTAGAGGTGGAGTACAACATTCCGGAGATTGTAGTGGATGTCCCTTCGACTCTTGATGTGTTGTGCAACGACCCGTTCTCGATAACGGCTTCTGCAACGGGAAGCGGTCCGTTCAATTACAATTGGCTGAACGGAAATACATGGTTGAATTGGGGGCAGACGTTGAATTGGACGACCAGCAATGATTTGAATCTCACGTTGGAAGTGTCTGACGGCTGCGGACAAATTGAAGATGTTGAAATCGCTGTCATAGTAGAGTCGCCTGATGTAGAATTCACATTACCCCAAGGACTCATTGGTCCGTGTACAGCGGTGTTTGATATCGATTCAGATGTAACCAGCGGTTCAGGAGGCTATGTCTACAATTGGAGTCAAGATGGCGTGGCTTTGTCGGATAATGGAAGCACCATTGATGTGCAATCATTCGACACAACCACCATTTCACTGACCGTCAATGATGGGTGTGGGCAAAGTGCATCGGCGAGTACGGTTGTGGTGATTGACAACCCTCCTTTGATCATTGAATTGGGAGTGGATCTGTATGCCAGTTGCATCGACAACACCAACATTCCTATCGAGATAATCAGCGGAGCAGGAGCATATGATTATGCTTGGTTTGTGAGCGGAGAACCTTATGACTTGGGTTCAAATATCGTGTTGCAATCGTTCGGCACTGTACCTGTATTCGTCAATGTAGAAGACGGTTGTGGCGGTAGTGCCTCCGATTCACTCACGTACCACATTCCGGACATTCCTTTGGACATTGAGGTGACACCTTCTACCATCATTTGTGCGGGAGATGGAATCTCGTTGGAGGCATTGGCTATGGGAGGAGAGGATGGTTTTGTTTATTACTGGCCAACGTTGGATTCTTACGGTTCAACCCAGTACATCACGCCCGCTCAGTCGGCTACATATCCTGTGGTTGCTACAGATATTTGCGGAGATGTGATCGATACGTATTCAACGATTGAGGTCCAGTACTTGTTCAGTGATTTCGTCGTCAGTGCCTTAGAAACTGATGAGAATGCATACCAATTCCGAGCAACACCAAGCCCGGCTGAGCCGTATGAAGGTGCCTATGCCTATGACTGGGATTTCGGAGATGGAGTGCATTCTGATGAAGCGATTACGGAGCACACTTTTGACGGGTTAAGCGATTATACCGTTTCATTGGAAATCATGAGTTTTGCAGGATGTGTGGACGAATCCTTTACGGTTGTTCGCGGTCCAGTATTGCTCTATGTTCCGACTGCTTTCACACCGAATAACGATGGAATCAATGATGCCTTTCAGGTGATCGGCAGTCAAATCATGAATTACGAGATATGGATCATGAACCGATGGGGGGAAATGGTTTTTCATAGTGAATCATTGGATGAGGTGTGGTTGGGTGATATGCAGGGAGGTACACATTTTGCAGAAAATGGAATCTACAATTGGGTCATTCGTCTCAAAGGATTCAATACCGACGCTGAAGAATTTTCTGGCACATTGCAATTGATGCGTTGAGCTGAAACCTTTTTTGCAGTTTGTGAGCGGAAACCAAAGTCGATTGAGAGGAATTTGACAGCGCTTGCGTGGCGATTGAAGCGTTCTTAAGTGTATTTTGCACACATGAATGCACAGACCAAAGAATCGGGAGGTATTTCCTTAAGGGCTCCGTTTATTATTGTAACCAGTTTATTTTTTATGTGGGGATTCATCACGGTCATGGTGGATGCATTGATTCCCAGATTAAAAGATGTTTTTGAACTGACATTTCTGCAAGCAGGAATGGTTCAATTTGCATGGTTTGCAGCCTATGGCCTTATTAGCATTCCAGGAGGAAACCTCATCGAACGCATTGGCTACAAACGCGGAATTTTAACTGGTTTGGGGCTTGCTTCTCTGGGCTGTTTGCTTTTTTACCCCGCCGCTGCTACGCGAATGTATCCTTTGTTCCTGTTGGCGTTGTTCGTAGTCGCCGGAGGGATTACCATATTACAAGTTGCCGCCAATCCGTACATCTCTGTATTGGGCTCCCCTGAAAAGGCGTCAAGTCGGTTGAATTTAGCGCAGGCATTCAATTCGTTGGGTACCACCATCGCTCCGATTGTAGCAGCGAGTTTCTTGTTGAGTGACAAGATCCTGAATTCAGACGAGCAGAGTGCGCTAACGGAGTCAGCCTTGGACGCTTACCGTGCTGCTGAGGCTTCTGCTGTGCAAGGTCCATTCGTGGCTTTAGCAGTCGCTTTTGGGGTGCTGGCATTGCTGATGGGAATGAGTAAACTGCCCCGTATTCTCGGAGGTTCTTCCCGAGGGGGATATGGAAAGGTTTTGCAAAACAAGCGCTTGGTATATGGAGCGATTGGCATCTTCGTTTATGTGGGAGCTGAGGTCGCTATCGGTTCGTACATGGTCAATTATGGTTTGGAGCTTGGAGTGGATCAAATCATCCGTGACAGTGCCGTATTGTCATCCATGGCATCACTTGCGGCGAGTATTGGAGGGAATTCTTTGGCAGGAATGGACACGAAGGGGCTCATTGGAGCTTTGTTAACTTTCTATTGGGGAGGAGCCATGATTGGTCGATTCATAGGTTCAGCGGTCATGAACCGAATGGCGCCACAAAGGCTGCTTGGGTTTTTCGCCCTGTGTGCAGCAGCGATGACCATTCTAAGTGTTTCAAGCACGGGGGTAACAGCCTTGCTCGCACTTCTGAGTGTAGGGTTATTCAACAGCATTATGTTTCCGACCATTTTCACGCTGGGAATTAGTGAATTGGGAGATTTGAAGCCGCTGGGAAGTGGGGTTCTGTGCACAGCAATTGTCGGGGGCGCCATAATTCCTCCAGCGGTAGGTGGTTTGGCTGATCAATTTGGCTTTTCGCTGGCTTTGATTTTACCCGTTTTATGCTATTTCTACATCCAGTATTACGCCATGCGCGTCGCACGAGACTGAATTTTGAGCCGATGTGCACAAATTTCCTTAAGAAAAGGAAATTCTTTTTGCACTTAGTCAACAAATTAAACTGTTTTGGTGTTCTTTAGCCGAAGCAACTGGGTCGAATCCTCGATTCACGGAGAATATAGATTGTTATGGCTCGAAAAAAGCGAGAGAAAGAATTGCAACCCAATATTAAAGTTCGTCTTGACCGACGAACGGTGATCACTGTGCGTGACCACGATAAATTGGCGTTTTGGAAAGAGAAGTATCCTTTGTTGGAAATTATTGAAGAATAACGAAAGCGTACTGTAGCAACTGGTTTGCTAGACTATTCCGCATAAAAAAGCCGGCCTGTATGGGCCGGCTTTTTTGGTGCCTTCTGTTTTGGTTAGGCAACTTCCTCCTTTTTCCATGGTGCAAAAGCAAGTTGCTCGCGTCCTTTCTTCGTTAAGGCATAGCCATTCTTGTTTTGAACCATTCCATCGAGATATAAATTTGTAATGCGCTCACCAATTCGAGCTTGGCCAACGCTGAGGTCGGTGTCGGCTTCAATGCGCTTCCAAAAATTGCGTTCGAGAACGGCCAATCGGATGTGGGCTTGCTGCTCTTGCTTGTATGTATGGACAATGTCCAAAACCATAAAATCGTATTTATCCATCTGAAAAGCTTGTAGGGTGATAGTTAATCGTCGTGTGTGCAAAGTACCCGACGGTTTCGACTTCCGGGCTACAAATGTTAAATGAAATATGAACGAATTGTTAACGAGTGCACGGCCTTTGTTGGAAACTTGTGAATTGCGAATTCCTGAGGAGTGTATTGTGATTTTAACCATCTTTAAACCAATGGTGTAGCTAACTTTTAGTTTGTGTAGTCACTGCCACATGAATTTGCGCGATCTCCGACATGGAGGATCGATACTTAACCGAGGGGGGCGATTTCAGGACTCCACGGGCCCTTG
>CAWVYB010000081.1:0-9367 GCA_963934215.1 uncultured Flavobacteriales bacterium
TCAACACAAAATGGTAATCCTCCCCGAGCGCATAGCTGGCGATTCGAGGGACATCCGATGTTTCTGATCGATCTGGGTTGTGGTAGTTGAAAAGCAAACTCACCACTGTTTTCGCGCCTGGAACCAGCTTTCGCGGATCCAACCGCAAATCCATATTTCGCTCCAAATAGGCCATTTCACCCGCATAACCGCGTTTCAGCCATGTTTCAAGCCGATCAGCTTCTTCATCCAAGAATGCCGCGCGCGAAACACCGACTTGTGCAAATCCCAGAGACTGGGCTTCTTGAACCAACCACTGTTTCCTAGTCGAAGCAACATGATCGGCTCTGCTCATGGCTAATCTACAAACAACGAACCCGATCCGGATTGCGCTCGTCGGCCCAAATGTTCATAGGCCGCGGCCGTAGCCTGCCGGCCGCGGGGAGTGCGCACCAAAAGTCCTTCTTGAATTAAAAACGGCTCGTACACTTCCTCCAACGTGCCTGGGTTTTCTCCAATGGCCGTCGCAATCGTAGTCGCTCCGACAGGACCTCCCTTGAACTTGTCGATGATGGCCAACAATATGCGGTTGTCCATTTCGTCCAAGCCTTTGCGATCCACGTGCAAGGCATCCAGCGCGTACTCCGTAATTTTCTGGTCTATGACGCCATCCCCTTTGATTTCCGCAAAGTCACGCACTCTTCGAAGAAGCGCATTCGCTATTCTCGGTGTTCCCCGACTGCGCGATGCAATTTCATAGGCTGCCGAATGTTCTATGGGTATGTTGAGAATGCCTGAGCTCCGCTGCACGATATCCGTCAGCGTTTTGGAATCATAGTACTGAAGCCGCAAGTTGATCCCGAAACGCGCGCGCAATGGTGCCGTTAGCAATCCCGAGCGCGTCGTAGCACCAATAAGGGTGAAAGGATGGAGTTCGATTTGTACAGTCCGTGCATTGGGCCCTGAATCGATGACCAAATCGATTCGATAATCCTCCATGGCGCTGTAGAGGTACTCTTCAACGACAGGCGATAATCGATGAATCTCATCAATGAATAGGACATCGTTCGGCTCCAAGTTGGTCAGCAATCCGGCCAAGTCACCCGGCTTATCCAGCACGGGACCCGAGGTCGTTCGAATTGCCACATTCAATTCATTGGCGACGATGTTGGCTAGAGTCGTTTTTCCCAATCCCGGAGGTCCATGCAACAGCATGTGGTCCAAAGCCTCTCCTCTCTTCACGGCCGCTTGAACAAATACCTCCAAATTTTCCATTGCCGCCTTCTGACCTGTAAAGTCATCAAAGCGCGCCGGCCTCAGGACGCGATCTAAATCACCATCCGACGGCTGCTCAGCTTCATCACGCAAATCAAAATCCTCGGTCATGGTCGCAAGGTAATTCGGTCTGAGCACAAAAAAGCCCTGATTGGGTGTTCCAATCAGGGCTTTTCTCACAATTCAAATTGTGTTCAATGCATCACTTCACCATCCAGAGGTGGCGTCGTCTGCACTACAAAGTCTTCCTCGTGCACTGGGTTCGAGTAATCGTATGCCCAACGGTGAACGATTGGAAGTGGTCCATCCCAGTTTCCGTGCAAATGCTTTACAGGTGTAGTCCACTCCAATGTATTGGATTTCCATGGATTCTGTACCGCCCTTTGGCCATAGCGAATGCTATAAAAGAAGTTGAACAAGAAGAACAGTTGACCGATCGCTCCAACAATAGCAAACGTCGAGATGATGGGCTGAAGATCCATTACCCCATTCAAGAAGTCAAAATTCGAATACTCGTAGTATCTCCGAGGCGCACCTGCGATGCCGACAAAGTGCATCGGGAAGAACACGCCGTAACCGGCGACGATGGTGATCCAGAAGTGCACAAAGCCCAACTTGTTGTTCATCATCCGTCCAAACATCTTCGGGAACCAGTGGTAAACACCTGCAAGCATTCCAAAGATGGCAGACATGCCCATCACGATGTGGAAGTGAGCCACAACAAAATAGGTGTCGTGAACGTTCACGTCCAACGCCGAATCCGCCAAAATGATACCCGTCAAACCACCCGTAACAAACGTGCTCACCAAGCCAATGCTAAAGAGCATCGCAGGAGAGAAACGGATGTTTCCTTTCCACAACGTGGTAATGTAGTTGAATGCCTTGACCGCTGAAGGAATGGCAATCAGCAGCGTAGTAAAGACAAAGACAGACCCGATGAATGGATTCATGCCTGTGACGAACATGTGGTGTCCCCAAACGATAAAACTGAGGAAGCCAATGCCCAACAGGGAGCCTACCATCGCCTTGTATCCAAAAATTGGTTTGCGTGCATTTGTCGCAATGACTTCAGAGCTAATGCCCAATGCAGGCAACAAAACGATGTAAACCTCAGGGTGGCCCAAGAACCAGAACAGGTGCTGATATAGGATTGGGCTTCCGCCTGTCACATCCAACGCCTCTCCTCCAATGAAAATGTCAGACAAGTAGAACGCCGTTCCCATGGTCCGGTCCATCAATAACAACACAACCGCTGATACCAAAACGGGGAAACTCAAAACACCGAGAATCGCAGTAACCATGAAGGCCCAAATCGTCAACGGAAGCCGTGTCATGGACATGCCCTTCGTTCGCAGATTGATAATGGTCACTACATAGTTTAGTCCGCCTAAAAGCGAGCTCACAACAAACAGAACCATGGAAATCAACCACAGGGTCATGCCCATTCCAGAACCCGGCATAGCCTGCGGTAACGCGCTCAATGGGGGATAGACCGTCCATCCTCCTGAAGCGGCTCCTCCCTCAACAAAGAGCGAGAAGATCATAATGACGCTAGAGAATAAGAAGAACCAATAGCTCAACATGTTCAAGAAACCCGATGCCATATCGCGCGCTCCAATTTGCAATGGAATCAGCAAATTGGAAAAGGTTCCCGACAGACCGCCAGTCAATACAAAGAAGACCATAATGGTTCCGTGAATCGTAACAAGCGCTAAGTATGCATTCCGGTCCAATACTCCATCAGGAGCCCACTTGCCTAAAAACGTCTCCAAAATGGCAAAGCTCTCACCTGGCCAACCCAATTGCAATCGAAAGAAAACAGATAGCATAACCGCTACAACTCCCATCACAATAGCTGTGACCAAGAATTGTTTGGAGATCATCTTGTGATCTTGCGAGAAAACGTACTTCGAGACGAAGCTCTCTTCGTGGTGGTGTGCTTGATCGCCCATAATTAAAGGGATGCCGTTATGTTTTCACTAGCAACCTCAGCGGTTACTTTCTCTGTTTCAGACTCTTCTTCTCCTTCCTTGACCAAGAACGGATCTTGTTCATTCAACCAAGCGTCATACGCCTCTTGGGACTCAATGACAATCTTCATTTGCATGTTGAAGTGCGCCGCTCCACAAACCTTGTTGCAAAGCAAAACATAATCGAAGTCCGGATTATCCATGATCATCCGCATCGAATCAGTCGAAATAATCGGTGTCATCTTAAACCGAGTTGGGACACCCGGAACAGAATTCATTTGCGTTCTGAAATGAGGCATATATGCTGAGTGGATGACATCCCGTGAACGGAAAACGAATTCAACTTCACGCCCTATCGGCAAGTGAAATTCCCCTTTTACGATTCGATCATCTCGACCCGCATCCCAGGCACTCAACTCACCATCAAAATTGAACTCACCAATTTCCATGATCCGCGTACGATGCCGCTTCAATCGGTACAATTTATCTTCCTTCGCTTCATAAGCCGCTTCAGTCAAGATAATGACCTTGTCCGATTCGAGCATGTGATCAATCTCTGATATACGCGATTCCAACAACGCCTTCAGGCCATTGTGCGACGCGTCACCATGGTCAGCGTGGTCGGCGTGGTCATCATGACCGTCGTGGTCCATGTGGCTATCGTCCCCGCTGTGCTCGTGTTCTGTGTGCGCGTGTCCATGGCCATGATCGTCTTCGTGCAGACGTTCCATCAGTTCCTCACGCTCATCCAACAAATGTCCCTTCTCGTAAGCGATCTCATCCTCAAGCTTGGCAATCTTAACCTCAATCTCTTCTAAAGCAGACTCGACCCCTTCTTCTGTCACAATGCCCAAGGCATTCAACGGGGTAATCAAGTTGTAATTCGCCATCCCAAACTCTCCGTCGTTTCCAGGATAGCGAGCGGTCCAATCAAATTGCTTCGAATACATCTCAACTCGGATGGCATCGTCAGCCGCCTCGCCAGTCATTTCATTCCAAGTGCGCAAACCAAACGCAATGATCACAGCTAAAACAATCGAAGGAATCACCGTCCAAATAAGCTCCAACTTATTGTCGTGTGAGTAAAACGTCGCCTTGCGATCAGCCCGGTAATAGTATTTGGCTGAAAACCAAAAGAGCAGCGTATTCACCAAAAAGAACACGGCGAAGATGATGGCCATGTTAAAATTCATCAGCTGATCCACAGCAAGACCGTGAACCGACGCAGATGGAGGCAAATAGTCTCCATAACGAATCAACAGAACGATAAATGAAGCGTAGAACAATACCATGAACACGAGCCAGAGCCCTCCGTTCATGCGATTGTCCGCTTCAGAAATCTCTTCTTCTCGCTTTCCACGCAATGAAATGGAAAGCTGGTAAATTTTGGACAACTGCACCGCAGCAACCAAACCTAAAACAACAACCAGTAGAATGAGCAATTTCATGATCTCAAAAATGTATCTATCAAATCAATAATGAAGATCCTTCGACTCTTGCAACATCGGGTGATTGACAGGAATCAAAGGCGCTTTGCTTAACGCACTCAACGTGCGATTCAAATACAATCCGAGGAAGCCTAAGAACAACCCGATTTCAAAAATACCGAATTCATTGTGGTCAAACATCGTTCCCGGTATGACTAGCAAATAGACATCCGCAAAGTGACCAACGAAGATGAGCAAGCCGACAGGAATGATCACGTTTGGATTTCTTTTGGTATCTCTAGGCAAAAGCGAGTAAAACGGCACAGCAAAATTCACAAAGAACATGACCATAAATGGCACTTGATAATCCGTGAAGAATCGCTGTGTGTAGTACGTTACTTCCTCAGGAATATTGGCATACCAAATCAATAAGAATTGGCTGACCCACAGGTAGCTCCACAGCATGGAAATGGCAAACATCCACTTCGAAATATCGTGCATATGGCTCTCCGTGACTTCTTGATAGTACCCTTTGCTTCGCAACCAGATCAAAGCCAAATTCAAGAAAATCATGAATCCGACCCACATCCCTGCAAACAAGTACCAACCAAAGAGAGTCGAGAACCAGTGGACGTCAATTGACATAATCCAATCCCACGCCAACATGGAACTAAATACGGCGAAGAAAACCAAGAAGACAGCACTGCGCTTGAATTGCTTGTAGTGCAAGTCCAGACTCGGCTTTTCATCCTCAAGCAACGACCACTTTCGAAAAAGGTGAGCGAAGAGCATAAAGGTCCCGATGTACACGATTGTGCGCAACCAGAAAAACCAGCTAGCGAAATACGCTCCTTTGTGTGCGATGATGTGATCGTAATTGGGGTTGGCAACAGCGCCCTCCTCCATCACGTCCACATACTTCGCTTGATCACCCTCACCAATCACATACTCATGATACAGTGTATGGTCCATCCAATGATACAGATGATGCGCATGAAAGAAATTCCCTGCGACGAGGACCACGACGATTACTCCTGCACCAATGGGCAAGAAGTGCCACATGGCCTCAAACATCCGTTTGAATACTGCAGACCATGCCGCCTCTACAGCATAGTTCAACGCGTAAAAGAAAAGCGCCGCTAACGAAATAGAGAACCAGAAAAAACCATTGACGAGCAAATTTGCCCACCAGCGCTGATGATGGTCCGATCCATCGGTTAGAAAACCGGCGATTAATGCAATGATTCCGATGCCCATAAGCACCTGAGAAACGATTTTGGCGCGTCCTTCGAATTTGAATTCCATGATCAACTGTTCATTGCCATGGCATCTTCAGTCTCAGAAGACGCCGGTTTCACGTTGCCGTTCTCATCAAACTCCGGCATATCCCCTCCGTTCTGGAGTACTTTGATGTATTCAATAACCAACCAACGGTCCTTTTGGGACAGCTGGGAGGCATGAGACCCCATCAGCCCTTTCCCGTAAGTCAAGGTGTGGTACATTTTCCCTTCCGGCAAATCCTTCAGCTTATCGCTATAACTGGGTATGCCCAAGATGTGACCATTCCGACTCAACGCTCCGTCACCTTTACCTAACTCCCCGTGGCATTGCGTGCACATCATAGTGTAAATCTTTTGACCTGCTTCTAATTCTGTTTGACCAATGGTAGCCAATGGTGAATTGAGACCTAAACCGGCAGCTTCGTAGCCTGCTACCGTGTTTGGGTATGCGTAGGGCATGGCAAACGCCATTTGATCCGGAGCGAAGGCGATGGTTCCAGCCACAGGCTTCCGCGCTGATTGCACCATGCGCTGTGCTGCAGCCGTTTCCTCCCCGACTTGGTATGGGTCCTGACCATAGTCGACATAGGCTTCGACAGCAGGTGATCGGTACATGTCAGGCATGTATTCCAGTCCGGGGCTATCCGGATTGTTGACGCATCCCGTAAGAGCGATTAACGTCATTGCCACCATGGGCAATAGGTCTTTCCTGCGGATGTTCATCATTTGTAATCTTTGATGCTCAACTCGAAGAGCTGTGTTTCCTTAATTGCAGACTCCAACGCTTCCGCTGCAAGACTGTTTTGCTCTGTCGTGATTTCCATCACGAACATATTGTCCGTCGTTCGCGGGTCGGGATTAGTCGCTGGCATCCCTGGCAGCGTTCCGTTTCGAAGTAAGTATGTAATCGCCATACCATGCGCTCCACACAAAACCGAAAACTCAAATGTTACCGGGATGAAAGCGGGAAGATTTTCGATCAACGAAAAATTCGGCTTACCTCCAATGTTCATTGGCCAATCAGAAATCATGAAGTACCACATTCCGAGAAGAGCGAGTGCCGTTCCCGTAGAAGCAAACATGAATGCCACAATGCCCAATCGCGTGCGCTTCACCCCGATTATAGGATCGATGCCGTGAATGGGAAACGGCGAGAATACCTCCTTGACCCGGATGCCCTTGGCAACCAGTTCCGACGCCGCTGTTTTCAGCGTATCGTCGTCGTCATACATCACATGGAATACCTTGTTCATGGCTACAGGGGTCAATGCTTGTCTTGAATTTTCTTATAGTTCTCGCCGCTTGACTTGAGGATGGTCTTCAACTCATTCAAGGCCAATACTGGGAAGAACCGAGCAAAGCCTAAAAACAAGGTGAGGAAAATCCCCATGGTTCCAACGAAAACACCGATGTCAATACTCGTAGGATAAAATTCACCCCAACTCGAAGGATCATAATCTCGGTGAATGGATGTCACAATGATCACATAGCGCTCAAACCACATCCCAATGTTCACCACAATCGATAAGGCAAAAGTAGCGGTAAGACTTCGACGAATCTTCTTGAACCAGAATAACTGTGGGCTAATGACATTGCACGTCATCATGATCCAATACGCCCAGCTATATGGGCCACTGAAACGGTTGATAAAGGCATAGCTCTCATATTCAACACCAGAGTACCACGAAATAAACAACTCCGTCAAATAGGCCACTCCGACAATCGAACCGGTTACGATGATCACGATGTTCATGTACTCCACGTGCTTCACGTGGATGTAACTCTCCAACTTCATGCCTTTGCGCAAAACGAGAAGCAAGGTCTGTACCATCGCGAATCCAGAGAAAACCGCTCCCGAAACAAAATACGGGGGGAAAATCGTAGTGTGCCATCCGGGAACAATGGACGTTGCAAAGTCCATGGATACAATCGAGTGTACCGAGAAAACCAACGGAGTTGCAATCCCTGCTAACACTAGTGAAACCTCCTCAAACCGTGTCCAGTGCTTAGCTCTTCCGCTCCAACCAAAGCTCAACAAGCCATAAACCTTCTTGGCGAATGGCTTCGTCATGCGGTCCCGGATGGTAGCAAAGTCTGGAATCAGTCCGATATACCAAAACACCAACGACACAGAGAAGTATGTCGAAATGGCGAAAACGTCCCAAAGCAGCGGAGAGTTGAAGTTGACCCAAAGCGAGCCAAATTGGTTCGGCAATGGCAATACCCAATAGCTCACCCAAATCCGACCCATGTGGATCCCGGGGAAAATCGCGGCCATGATGACTGCAAATATGGTCATCGCCTCTGCTGAACGGTTGATCGCCATTCGCCATTTCTGGCGGAACAACAGCAGTACCGCAGAAATCAACGTTCCAGCGTGACCAATACCGACCCACCAAACGAAGTTGGTGATGTCCCAGGCCCATCCGACGGTTTTATTCAATCCCCACACTCCAATCCCCGTGCCTATCAGGTACAGGATGCAACCAACACCGTATACGGCGATGATGCTGGAGATGGTAATCATGATTTTCCATCCAATAGGTGCGGGACCTTGAATCGGTCCGACCACGTCGTCGGTGATGTCTTTGTAAGACTTGTCCCCTAAGATTAAGGGCTCCCGAATGGCTGCTTCTCTTTGCATCTTCCGATCAGGCTTGGGTTGGTTCTACGTTACGCACCTTCGTCATGTAGAAAATGTTGGGTTTCACCCCGATTTCCTCCAACGCGTGGTACGCTCGATTGTTCTGAGAAATGGACTGGACGTTGGAGGCCTTGTCATTCAAATCTCCAAATGAAATGGCATTCGTTGGGCAAGCCTCAGCACATGCCGTAACGATACTTCCGTCTGCAACAGGTGTACCGTCTTTTTTCGCTTCGAGTTTCCCCGATTGGATGCGCTGAACGCACATGCTACACTTCTCCATAACACCACGGCTTCTGACCGTGACATCTGGATTCAACACCATCCGCATCAAGCTGTCTTGAGCCGGGTTGAAGTTGCCGAATTTCTTGTAGCCAGGATAGTTGAACCAGTTGAAACGTCGAACCTTGTATGGGCAGTTGTTTGCGCAGTACCGGGTTCCGATGCACCGGTTGTATGTCATCTGGTTTAGACCTTCGTTCGAGTGAGTTGTAGCTGCTACTGGACAAACCGTCTCGCATGGAGCGTGGTTGCAGTGTTGGCACATCATCGGCATGTGAACCGTTTGGGGGTTCAACGCCGGATCCTCCATACGACGGTAAGACTCAATCACGCCGGTGCCTTCCTCTTCCCCCTTCTTCAAACTGTAGTCTGAAGCAAAGAATCGGTCAATACGCATCCAGTGCATGTCACGGTGACGACGTACCTCATCCTTTCCGACTACGGGAACATTGTTCTCAATGTGACAGGCCGTTACACAACCACTGCAACCTGTGCACGTGGTCAAGTCAA
>CAWVYB010000082.1:0-9358 GCA_963934215.1 uncultured Flavobacteriales bacterium
TCAAACTCCATCCGTACTATGCGAAGAATCCCCATGTTAAATCGTGTTTTCATCTTCGAATCGAATCCGAATCAGATGGTCTCTACTGAGCCCAAGAAGCGCATCAGCCCCCCCGCGACCACCCGGAGCACTGTGATTGTTAATCGCAATCTCCAAAAAGCCTGCATGATTGAAAACTGCCACACGCTCGCCCGCAGGCACATCTTGATAGTGGTCGTGAATTTTACGAATGCCCATCCGCGGTGTCCGCATCTCGACTTCGAATTTCCGACCCTTTCCAAATTCCTTGAATTCCTTTCGGCTGATGTTCGTAATGACATTACCGAAATAATCAATGAATTGAACATGACCAATTAACGTGTGTCCCTCATATGCTAATCGCTTTGGAGATGCTGGTCGCAATTCGCCCACTCTTCGACCGATCAAATCTGGAGAGCCCCCGCGCGCCAAATGCGCCGCAGCAGCGACAAAAACCTCCCGTTCAGGAAACGTTGGCGCATCCACATCATACCGAAGGCCGGACAAGTCATACACCCCTTCAGGCTCCTGGTCAGCAATCAATCGGAACACACCGGTATCCGCTCCGATGAAATACTGACCGTGTAAGAGCATCACGCGGTGAGGTGTTTCTGGAGTTTCCGCGCTTCTCACACAAATTAGATGAACTGTGCCTTTGGGAAATTCCCGGTAGACCGAGCGCAGCATAAAGGCGGCCTCTACGGCATCAAATTTGCGAATTGTGTGTCCTACATCCACGATCTGAATATCCGGAACACGCTGAAAAAGCGCGCCTTTCAGAATGGCCGTGTAGTGACTCCCTTCGCCAAAGTCAGAAGTGATGGTTGCAATTGACACTTTGCAAAGGTGAGAAACCTATTTTTGTCATCGCATATGCAACAGAAAGAGATATCCATCCAAAGTGTTGATCCGTTGATCCTCTTGGGCAACGACAACGAAAAGTGGCGCCTAATCCAAAAGCAGCTTCCAGCACTGAAGCTCATTGCGCGTGGTGACACCATTATCGCCAAGGGGTCCTTGGAAGATTTAGGCCGGTTTGACGAAGTCATGCGGATGCTCTTGTGGCATGTCGAGCGCTATCAGAAATTGAGCGACGACGACATCTACAGTCTTCTCAATGCTGACGAATCGGAGGTTTTGCGTCAATCAAAGAAGGATGACACCTTGGTCTTTGGCCCGGGAGGACATCGGATCGCTGCTCGAACAGCAAACCAGCAGGTCCTTGTGGATACTATTCGTGCCAACGACATGACATTTGCTGTGGGTCCCGCAGGTACAGGAAAAACGTACACTGCTGTCGCGATGGCCGTATCAGCTCTGAAGGATAAGCGTGTCCGTAAAATCGTCCTCACACGACCTGCGGTTGAAGCCGGTGAGAATCTCGGTTTTTTACCCGGCGACTTGAAAGAGAAGCTCGATCCGTATTTACAACCGTTGTACGACGCACTCACCGATATGCTTCCTTTCGAAAAGGTCGCAGACCATATAGAAAAAGGAGTCATTGAAATTGCGCCGCTCGCATTCATGCGCGGGCGAACGTTGGACAAGGCTTTCGTTATTCTTGATGAGGCACAAAACACCACCGTTGCTCAAATGAAAATGTTCTTAACCCGGATGGGACGCGATGCCAAATTCGCAATTACCGGAGACGTTTCTCAAGTGGATTTGCCACGACAACAAATGTCTGGCCTTCTCTACGCTCAAAAAAACCTCAAGGACATTGAAGGCATTGGCATGGTCCAACTCACTGGAGAAGACGTTGTTCGACACCGGTTGGTTAGAGCCGTCATTCACGCCTTTGAGGTAGCCGATGCTGCCCAACACAATTCACCTCGAACAAAATCCTGACAGACGGTCTATTTTACTTGTACCATGCGTTCAACTCTCGAACATTCTCAATTTAACTTCCCGGGTCAAACTACGGCCTATCATGGCAAAGTCCGGGACATGTATGCCATCGGCTCTAACCTCATGGTTGCCGTGGTATCAGATCGAATCAGCGCATTTGATGTCATTCTCCCCAAAGGAATTCCACACAAAGGTCAAGTCCTCAATGGCATAGCGAGCTATTTCCTTGATGCGGTTTCGGACATCATTCCTACGTGGAAATTGGACACTCCTCATCCGAACATTACCATTGGCCATGCCTGTGAACCCATTCGACTCGAAATGGTCATCCGAGGCTATCTCACGGGACATGCGCATCGAACCTATGCTTCTGGGAAACGCGTCTTGTGCGGTGTAAGCATGCCGGAAGGATTGCGTGAACACGATCCATTTCCCGAACCCATCATCACCCCCGCGACCAAAGCAGAGGAAGGACACGATGAAGATATCAGCAAAGAAGACATCTTGAAACGCGGCATTGTTTCTGAAGCGCTTTACACACAACTGGAAAGCACAACACGCGCTCTTTTTCAACGCGGCACAGAAATGGCTGCGGAACGCGGGTTAATCTTGGTGGACACCAAATATGAATTCGGACTGTACAAGGGTGAGCTGATGTTGATTGATGAGATCCATACGCCCGATAGCTCGCGCTATTTTATAGCTAATGGCTATGAGACAAGACAAGATGAACGCTTACAGCAGCAGCAACTCAGTAAAGAGTTTGTTCGAGAATGGCTCATGGAACACGGTTTCATGGGATTGGAGAATCAGACGATGCCAAACCTCACGGATGACTTTGTTCAAACGGTGAGCCAACGCTACATCGCGCTGTATGAAAAAGTCACCGGAATGGCCTTCGAAGGTGACACATCCGATGACCCTGTTGCAGATGTAAACCATGCCGTGGAACATTGGATTTCTAACAACTCATGAGCCGTAAAAAAGCCCGCGCTCCTTGGCAAGAGGACGCCCTGAAAGCCATCGCTTGTTTGAAAAATGGAGGCGTAATCCTCCACGCGACGGATACCGTTTGGGGGCTTGCAGCTGACGCAACAAATCTTGCAGCCGTAGATCGCATTTTCGAAATCAAAGCGCGTCCAATGAACCAGCCCATGCTGATGTTGGCGTCAAACTCCCGCATGGTGGAAGTGATCCAACCTCATTTGCCTGAAGAAGCTTGGGAGTTGATGGAGGTTTGTGATCGCCCTCTTACAGTCCTTGCTCCTTTTTCTGACCCTTGTCGGTATGCCTTGCATCCTGCCCTTGTCAATGACCAAGGAGCATGCGCCGTCAGACTGACACAAGACCCCTATTGTCAGTTTATCATTGAAGGCCTCGGAAGACCACTCGTCTCTACGAGTGCGAACAAATCTGGAGAGGCAAGTCCTGCGCTATTCTCACAGGTAGGGAAAGAGATTCAAGCGGAGGTTGACTATGTAGGAGTGCATGGGCAGGACAATAAAACGAGCCAGGCACCTTCCATGTTAGTCGAATTTGATGAAAACAATCGATTTCGTGTCATTCGATCCTAATCATGACACGGTGATTGTCCCCTCCCAACTACCTTTGATTCCTTGGACTGCTGACGCATGAATTATTCTGACGACCTCTACCACCCTTTGTTCCGTACCATCGGAGCAATAGCCGACAAAAATGGCCAGCAAGTTTTTGCCATTGGAGGGTATGTGCGCGACCTCTTATTGAACCGACCATCCAAAGACATCGACATCGTGGTCGAAGGGAGTGGAATTGAATTGGCCAATGAAGCCGCAAAGGCAATGCGCGCTGGAAAAGTAACGGTCTTTAAAAACTTTGGAACAGCGATGTTCCGCTTGGGAGACTTGGAGGTAGAGTTTGTAGGAGCGCGTAAAGAATCTTATGAGCGCGGCAGTCGCAAGCCCATTGTAGAAGACGGCAGCATTGAAGATGATCAGAAGCGCCGTGACTTCAGTATTAACGCATTGGCCCTGAGTCTGAATCACAACACGTTTGGGGAACTCATTGATCCGTTCAATGGCATTGGAGACCTGCATGCCAAGCGCATTCAAACTCCATTGGATCCGGACATCACCTATAGCGACGACCCATTGCGTATGCTGCGAGCTGTTCGGTTTGCCACCCAACTCGGATTTCAAATCACACCCGAAAACCTCTCCTCAATCAAGCGCAATGCATCCCGATTGGATATCATCTCAAACGAACGCATCCATACGGAACTGCATAAAATTATTCAAAGCGACCAACCTTCCGTTGGATTCAAGCTTTTGGATCAGTGCGGTTTACTTGAACGGTTTTTTCCAGAGATGACGGCGTTGAAAGGGGTTGAATGGCGAGACAACGTTGGGCATAAGGACAATTTCTACCACACGTTGGAGGTGCTTGATAATGTTGCCTGTCAGTCTGATAGCCTCTGGTTGCGTTGGGCGGCAATCTTGCATGACATCGCCAAACCAGCCACAAAACGATTCCAAAAAGGACACGGATGGACCTTTCATGGACATGAAGATCGGGGAGCTCGTATGGTGCCCAAGATTTTCAAACGGCTCAAATTGCCATTGGATGGTAAAATGAAGTTTGTCCAGAAAATGGTACTGCTTCATTTGAGACCCATTGCACTCACCAAAAATCAAATCACAGATAGCGCCATTCGAAGGCTACTTTTCGATGCCGGTGACGACATCGACCAACTGATGATTTTGTGCAAGGCCGATATCACGTCAAAGAATGAGGCTCGGGTCAAACGTTACCTCGCCAACTATGAGGTGGTGATCTTGCAATTGAAAGATGTCGAGGAAAACGACCAACTGCGAAATTTCCAGCCACCTGTGACCGGAGAAGAAATTATGGAGACGTTCGGTATTCCTCCTAGCAAGCCCATCGGCACCATCAAGAACGCCATCAAGGAAGCCATCCTAGAGGGTGACATTCCCAACGAGATTGAAGCTGCTCGAAAACTCATGCACCGGATTGCGGCTGACATGGGACTGGTGACAGTGAAAGCAGATTAGCCTTTCCAGCCGTCTTTGAGTGTCACAGCCCTGTTGAAGACGAGCTTATCAGGTTTCGAATATTTCGAATCCACTGTGAAGTAACCCAATCGGGTAAACTGATAAACCGTTCCTACTGCCGCGTCTCCTAAACTCGGCTCCAACTGGCACCCTGACAAGATCTGCAGGCTGTCCGGGTTCAAGTTGTTCATGAAGTTCGCGTCTTCACCACCCTCTGGATCAGCACTCATAAACAGCCGGTCGTAAAGCCGTACTTCTGATGTGACGGCATGCGATGCAGCCACCCAATGCAGTGTTCCTTTGGCTTTGACGCCTGACGTGTCTTCGCCACTTTTGCTATTGGCCACACGGTTCACATGAACCTCAACAACCTGACCCTGTTCGTCTTCAATGTGGTGCACATACTCGACGATGTAAGCAGACTTCAGACGGACCGTGCGTCCTGGGGCAAGTCTAAACCACTTCTTGTTGACATCCACTTTGAAATCATCCGCTTCCATCCACAGCTCCCGTCCAAAAGGCAAGGTCCGCGAGCCCGCTTCTGGGTCCTCCGGATTGTTGTCCGTTTGAAGCCATTCTACCTCTTCAGCTGGAACATTCAAGACAACCAGTTTGATGGGATTTAGCACCGCCATCGCTCGAGGAGCACGTCGATTCAAATCATCGCGCAACGCCCATTCCAATAAACTGACGTCTATGGTGTTGTTTCGTTTGGCTACGCCCACCCGGTCCGCGAATTCACGGATCGCCTCTGGGGTGTAACCCCGACGACGCAACCCGCTAATAGTCGGCATCCGCGGATCATCCCATCCATCTACCGCATCATCTTCAACCAAGCGAAGCAATTTCCGCTTGGACATGATGGTGTAATTCAAGTTCAATCGAGCAAATTCAGTTTGTTCGCTCGGAAAAATCCCCAACGACTCTATGAACCAATTGTACAAGGGTCGGTGATTCTCAAACTCCAAAGAGCACAAGCTATGCGTAATGCCTTCGATTGAATCGGATTGTCCATGCGCAAAATCATACATTGGGTAAATCACCCAATCCTTTCCCGTACGGTGGTGGTCGATGAATTTAATGCGGTAAATCACGGGGTCCCTTAACAACATGTTGTCGTGGGCCATGTCGATGCGCGCGCGCAAAACATAGCTCCCTTCAGCATGCTTTCCCGCTTTCATCTCTTCAAACAACTGACGATTCTCTTCGATGCCACGGTCACGGTGTGGGCTTGGAGTACCCGGTGTTCCAGGAGCGCCCTTTTGACTCGCCATTTCTTCCGCTGACTGACTGTCCACGTATGCTTGGCCTTGGTCAATCAGTTGAAGCGCAAATTCATAAAGTTTTCCGAAGTAATCGCTCGTATAGTATTCTCCTCCTTTCCAATCGAAACCAAGCCAAGTAACATCCCGGCGAATGGCATCTACGTACTCGACACTTTCTTTTTCAGGATTGGTATCATCGAAGCGAAGATTTGTTATTCCGCCGTATTTCGCGGCAAGACCAAAACTTACACAGATGGCTTTTGCATGTCCAATGTGCAAATAGCCATTGGGCTCTGGTGGAAACCGAGTCAGAATTCTCCCCCCGTTTTTACCACTGGCGATATCGGCTTCAATTTTTTGCTCAATGAAGTTCAACGGCTTTTTCGACTCGTCCCCTTCCACAGCATCCTGATTTGACATGCCACAAAGTTAATCGGCAAGATTCAGATTCGGTGGCCCATCGTCAGATATTCAAGACACTCCCTACATCACATCAGTTGAACAAAGCGCATCAGGTTCTCTTTGTACGTCCGACTGATTGGAACATCGTCATTCCCGATGCGCACGGTACTTTGGAAGACATCAATGTGCTCAATGAATTCCAAATTCACAACATTGTTCCGAGACACCCGCACGAATTCATCTGAAGAAAGCAGGTGCAACATATCGTTCAGGGAACTTTTGATGTGGTAATTTCTATTTTCTAAATGAATCGTACTGTACTTCCCTTCCACTTGGATAAATCGGATGTCGGACAATTCAATACGACGCAGCTTGTTGCCCACTTTTGTGTAAAAATGTCGAATAGCACCATTTGGCTTCGATAAGAGCTGTGACAACTTCCCTAGCAGTGCGTCCAGGTTGTCAATGGCACCTTCCATTTGCGAAGATGCTTCCAATGCTTCGCTCAAATTTGGACCCGTGGCATGGGACTCCCCGATGCTCTCGGACAAAGCGCTACCCGTTCCCAGACCATCTTCGAGATCGCCCCAACTTTGCAATTGGTTCACAGATACCAAAGGAGTTCTGCTTTTGAGCATTGCGTGCAGACGATTCCATTCCGTCATTCTGTTTAGATTGACATCCCAAATGACCACTTCAGGTTCGTGCTCTAAGAGTGAAATAGCAGCGTCTTCTGGCTTTTCAGCTGAATGTACAGCGTATCCAGCACGCTCCAAAAATGGCGCCAAACCATGCGTAGATGGTTGCTGCATTAGAAGAACTTTTGATTTGTCCATAACAAAAAAACCCACAGAAAGGCGAAATGTTCTGTTGTAGCGCTCGCGGATGCTTTTATATTTTCTATTTTTGCGTTGTGAATAACTCAGATGCCGTCTTTTACATGATCAACTCCAGCCCAAGTGTTGATTCAACACCTGCATCCTTGACGTGTGTCGTAGAGACAGAAGTTGCTGAAGAAACCCTGTTGGACGAGGCTACCGCAGATGGTTGGCAATTGGTGCTTTACAATGACGAGCACAACTCATTTGATCATGTCATTGAAATGCTCGTCTCAGTATGCGGGCACGAGGCAGCACAAGCTGAACAATGCGCTCTCTTGGTTCACTTCAAGGGGAAGTGCACCGTGATGTCCGGTGCCTATGATGATCTTGAGCCCAAGTGCAGCAAATTGCTGAGTGCCGACTTAACGGCTGAAATCGAAGCCTAATACCCGAGTATTCGTCAGGTGTATTGCACTCTGCACGAATTGCGTTATCTTGGATTCTCTGTCCGCTAACATGCTGGCAGCGTGAAAACAACATCAGTGTGAGTCCATCTCTTAGTCGCGTTTTCGTATCGATTAAACCGCAATCCATATCGAGGTTGCGCAGGCAGTCCATTGCGTTTATCGCCATGGGATGGATGTTTCTTGCTCCCTCAGCGGCTTTGCTCTCTCAAGGATTCGTCAACATTGCAACTGAACAAAATATGGTCTACACCAATCCATTCGGTCAGTGGGGATCAGGACTGTCATTGGCTGATTGGAATCAGGACGGCTGGCCCGATGTGACTGCATGCCGAGAAAACGGGCCAACCATCGTCTACACGCAATCAGAAGGACAATTTCTTCAGAGCGAATTGGCTCCCGTCTGCGCTGGTGAGGGCAAAAGCATTCAATGGGTGGATATCGATGATGATGGTGACTTGGATCTTTTCATCACCCAAGAAGCCGCCCCGTTGATCTTATTGGAACAAACCGATGAAGGGCTTTGGAACGACCGAAGCAGCGAGAGCAACCTGCCCCTTTTCATGCCCCTTGCTTCGTGTGCTAGTTGGTCGGACTACGACCGTGATGGTGATCTGGATGTGTATTTAGGAGCCTATCACGTGGACGAACTGAACGAATTGGGACTCCCCCAAGATTCGACGTTGTGGGATGTTTGGAACACTGGAGTTTCGGAAGCATGGCCCGCTGTCACCAATAAAATGTTTCGAAACGAAGGCGGATTTCTCTTCACAGATGTGACCGATGAGACGGGGCTAGACAATGGCATTCAATTGACCCTTGCCACACTCTTCCACGACGTAGATCTCGACGGCTGGCCCGATTTGCTCGTAGCCAACGACAAGTGGAACCCCAATGCCTATTATCATAATAATGGCGATGGATCTTTTGAGGATCTCTCCGTTGCAAGTGGCTTTGATTTGGTTCTGGACGCTATGACTTTGACAGAAGGCGACATCAACCAAGATGGCTGGCGGGACTTCCTCATCACCAACACACCCCAGGGACCGGACGTGTTGTTGACCTACAATCCCGAGTCAGCTCAGTTCGAAAACATCATGAATGCAACTTTCGGATCGCTCTTGGCCGAATCCTGGACTTGGGGTGCACGCTTTATAGATTATGACAACGACACAGACTTGGATGCGTATGTAGCCGAACACTTCCCAGCACAGCCTTACCAGCTGAATCATTTCTTTGAAAATGGAGGTACAGACAACGGATTCGCTTTCTTCATTCCTTCAACGGATATCTTCCCAGAAGATTTTACCAACGCCCACACCGTGGCATCAGCCGACTGGAACCGAGATGGGCGCATCGATTTTGCCGTGCACAATCTAGGAAACCACAAAATTCGTTTGTGGGAGAACGTCACAGTCAACACCAACCATTGGGTTGAAATAGAGCTACAAGGAATCGTTTCCAACAGCCAAGCAATCGGCTCTTGGGTC
>CAWVYB010000083.1:0-9249 GCA_963934215.1 uncultured Flavobacteriales bacterium
ACCACCTTGAACTCTGATGAACGAGAAACGACAACCCTTTCCTTTTCGCCATCCGCGTTGACTCGAGAAACTTCACGCAAATCATCGATTTCAACCACCCCGTCAAACTTCACCGACATCTCACTGTCGTCAGAGATTTTGGATGCCGTACCACCCACGTGGAACGTACGAAGTGTCAACTGTGTTCCAGGCTCACCAATGGACTGTGCTGCAATGACTCCGACCGCTTCACCCACCTGAACAGTGCGTGCTGTAGCCAAGTTCTTTCCGTAGCACTTGACGCAAACTCCGGACATTGACTCGCAAGTCAAAACCGAACGTACTTCAACTTCATCAATGCCCGCTTCTTCAATAGCATTTGCCATTGGAACCGTAATTTCCGTACCTGCTTCCAACATCACCTCACCGGTGGTTGGGTGCAGGATATCATTGACGGTTGTACGTCCTTGAATTCGTTCAGAAATCCCTTCTGCGATCTCATCGTTCTTACGCAACGGTGTCGCTACGACTCCGCGCAATGTCAAACAATCTTCTTCCGTGATGATCACGTCTTGGGCGACGTCAACCAATCGACGAGTCAAATAACCCGCGTCAGCTGTTTTCAAGGCCGTATCAGCCAAACCTTTCCGTGCACCGTGAGTCGAGATAAAGTACTCAAGAATCGAAAGTCCTTCTTTAAAGTTGGACAAAATTGGATTCTCAATGATATCCTGACCACCCGTTGCTGAAGATTTTTGTGGCTTGGCCATCAATCCACGCATACCAGAAAGCTGGCGAATTTGCTCCTTTGATCCACGTGCACCTGAGTGCATCATCATATAAATGGAGTTAAATCCTTGCTTGTCCGCCTCAATGCGATCCATCAAGATGTTGGTCAAACGTGAATTCGTGTGTGTCCAGATGTCAATGATTTGGTTATACCGCTCATTGTTCGTGATGAGACCCATGTTATAGTTCTCCATCACCTCAGCGACCTGAGCTTTCGCCCCTTCAACCAACTTCACTTTCTCTTCAGGGATGATAACGTCGTTCAAGTTGAACGATAGACCACCCTTGAAGGCCATGTAGAAACCAAGGTTTTTAATTTCATCCAAGAACTGCGCTGTACGCGGCACATTGGTGCTATTCAATACGTGACTAATAATGCCACGCAACGATTTCTTCGTCAATAATTCATTGACATAACCTGCTTCTTTTGGTACATGCTCATTGAAAAGAACACGTCCACAAGTTGTATCAATCAGGTGTATTACACCATCGATGTCAACAAATCGCATCTTGATTTCAGCATGAAGCTCGAGCTTACCTTCCTGGTAAGCAATCCGAACTTCTTCAGGAGAATAACACACCATTCCCTCACCCTTCACAGGATGATCCGGTGTTCCCTTGCGGACCTTGGTGATGTAATACAATCCCAAGACCATGTCTTGCGATGGGACTGCAATCGGAGCTCCATTCGCTGGATTCAGGATATTGTGCGAAGCCAACATCAACAACTGTGCTTCCAAAACAGCAGCACTGCCCAAAGGCAAGTGAACCGCCATTTGGTCACCGTCAAAGTCAGCATTGAATGCTGTACAGGCTAAAGGATGCAATTGAATTGCTTTTCCTTCAATGAGTTTCGGTTGGAATGCCTGAATACCCAATCGGTGAAGGGTTGGTGCACGATTCAAAAGTACCGGGTGGCCCTTCATCACGTTTTCCAAAATATCCCATACTACGGGCTCTTTGGCGTCAACAATCTTCTTCGCAGACTTCACTGTTTTGACAATACCACGCTCAATCATCTTGCGGATGATAAATGGCTTGTACAATTCAGCAGCCATGTTCTTTGGCAAGCCGCACTCATGCAACTTCAAGTCAGGTCCAACGACAATGACCGAACGTGCGGAATAATCAACACGCTTTCCCAACAAATTCTGACGGAAACGACCTTGCTTTCCTTTCAAACTATCTGAAAGAGACTTTAGCGGACGGTTGCTCTCCGTTTTAACCGCGCTTGATTTGCGGCTGTTGTCAAACAAACTGTCAACCGCTTCCTGAAGCATTCGCTTCTCATTCCGCAAGATGACCTCCGGTGCTTTGATCTCTACCAAACGCTTCAAACGGTTGTTCCGAATGATCACACGTCGATACAAATCATTCAAATCAGACGTTGCAAATCGACCACCATCAAGCGGCACCAATGGGCGCAATTCTGGTGGAATGACAGGAACAACCTTTACGATCATCCATTCCGGCTTATTGACAATCCGAGAATTCGCATCGCGCAATGATTCAACAACTTGCAATCGCTTCAGAGCCTCGCTCTTTCGCTGTTGCGAAGTCTCCGTTCCCGCTGCGTGACGCAACGAAGCTGCCAATTCATCCAACTCCAAATTCGCAAGCATGTCATGAAGTGCCTCTGCACCCATCTTCGCTACAAATTTGTTCGGATCCTTTTCGTCCAAGTACTGATTCTCCTTTGGAAGCGAATCCAAAATATCCAGGTACTCATCTTCCGTTAGGAAATCATTGACCGTTAACTCAGCATCCTCTGCACCTTTGGCAATACCCGGCTGGATGACGACATAACGTTCGTAATAAATGATCTGGTCAAGCTTCTTTGAAGGAAGCCCTAAGAGGTAACCAATTTTATTTGGCAAGCTCTTGAAATACCAGATGTGTGCAACAGGAACGACCAATTGGATGTGTCCCATTCGTTCACGACGAACCTTCTTCTCAGTGACCTCTACTCCACAACGGTCACAAACGATTCCTTTGTATCGGATACGCTTATACTTACCGCAATGGCACTCAAAGTCTTTCACTGGGCCGAAAATTCTCTCACAGAATAAACCGTCTCTTTCGGGCTTGTACGTCCGATAATTGATGGTTTCTGGCTTCAATACTTCACCATGCGACTGCTCTAAAATCATCTCTGGAGAAGCCAGAGAAATTGTGATTTTATTGAAATCGCTAGAAAGCTGTTTAGGTTGTTTTTGCTGAAACATAGAAATACGGTTCTAAGCGATTAATCAATCAAGTGAAATGGTCAAGCCCAATCCACGCAATTCGTGGAGCAAGACATTGAATGACTCAGGGATGCCTGGAGCTGGCATGTTGTCCCCTTTAACGATGGCTTCATAAGCACGAGCTCTTCCAGTGACGTCATCAGACTTCACAGTCAATATTTCCTGTAGGATATTGGCTGCACCGAATGCCTCGAGTGCCCAAACCTCCATCTCACCAAAACGTTGACCACCGAACTGAGCTTTACCACCAAGCGGCTGCTGCGTGATGAGCGAGTAAGGACCAATTGAACGTGCGTGCATCTTATCGTCAACCATGTGACTCAACTTAATCATATAGATTACGCCGACTGTCGCTGGTTGGTCAAATCGCTCACCCGTCCCGCCATCATACAAGTAGGTTACACCGCATTCCGGCACACCCGCTTCGTTCGTAATGGCAGTAATCTGATCCAATGAGGCACCATCAAAAATTGGTGTTGAATACGTCCTTCCAAGTTTTTGGCCGGCCCATCCTAACACAGTCTCATAGATCTGCCCCAAGTTCATACGAGACGGTACACCTAGTGGATTCAATACAATGTCCACTGGCGTTCCATCCTCTAGGAACGGCATATCCTCTGCACGGACGATTTTGGCAACAATACCCTTGTTTCCGTGACGTCCCGCCATCTTATCTCCCACCTTCAGCTTGCGCTTCTTCGCAACATAAACTTTTGCCAATTTGACAATGCCTGTTGGAAGCTCATCACCAACTGTTACTTGGAATTTTTTGCGTTTGTACGCTCCCAAGACATCGTTGTACTTCAAATGGTAGTTGTGGATGACTCGACGGACTAACAAATTGTTGTCTTCGTCGCGCACCCAACCATCACTATTGATAGTTAGATAATCCAAGCTTGTCAAGATCTTCTGAGTGAACTTCACTCCCTTCTTGACTTGCTCCTCTTTGTAGTAGTTGTTAACTCCCTGACACACTTTACCGCCAACTAGCTTCATCAACTTCTCCACCAAGACTTTTTTCAAGTCCGCGGCTTCGACATCGAATTGCTTATCGATCGTTTCCAAGACAGCCTTGTCAGCAGCTTTAGATTTACGGTCTTTAATCGCACGGCTAAATAACTTCTTGTCGATGACGACCCCTTGTCCAGAGGGCGGCATTTTCAATGAGGCATCTTTCACATCTCCAGCCTTATCTCCAAAGATTGCACGAAGCAATTTCTCTTCAGGACTCGGATCTGACTCTCCTTTAGGAGTGATTTTTCCAATGAGGATGTCGCCTTCCTTGACCTCTGCTCCTACGCGGATCAGACCATTTTCATCCAAATCACTCGTAGCTTCTTCGCTAACGTTTGGAATATCACTTGTCAATTCTTCAACACCACGCTTCGTATCACGAACTTCCAATACATATTCATCAACATGCAGGGAGGTGAAGACATCTTCACGAACCACGCGCTCATTGATTACAATAGCATCCTCGAAGTTGTAACCCTTCCAAGGCATGAAGGCAACCTTCATGTTTTGGCCCAAAGCGAGCTCACCGTTATCCGTTGAGTACCCTTCAACCAAAATCTGTCCTGCCTTCACATGTGCACCCCGCTCAACAATGGGCTTCAAGTTCATACAAGTCCCTTGGTTTGTTCGCTTGAACTTCGGAATATCATAGATCTTCACATCTTCTTCAAATGTGACCAATTGATCCTTTTCGTCCATCGCATATTTGATATGGATGAAATCTGAATCAACAAACTCTACAACACCATCTGCTTCAGCTCGCATTAAGATTCTAGAATCTTCAGCAACTGATTTCTCCAAACCTGTTCCTACAATTGGAGCCACTGGACGCATCAACGGCACTGCCTGACGCATCATGTTGGACCCCATCAATGCACGGTTGGCGTCATCATGCTCCAAAAATGGAATCAATGATGCTGCAATCGAGGCGATCTGGTTAGGAGCTACGTCCATATAATTCAATTGGTCCGGAGCCACTTGAGGAAAATCTCCTTCCATTCGCGCCTTCACAATATCATTCTTAAATGTTCCATCTTTTGTGATAGGAGCATTGGCTTGTGCAATCAAACTTGAGTCTTCATCTTCAGCTGAGAGATATATAACATCCTCCGGCTTGTTTGAAACCTTTCCATCCTTCACGCGGCGGTAAGGTGTTTCAATGAATCCTAATCGGTTCACTTTTGCGAAAACACACAATGAACTGATCAAACCAATGTTCGGTCCTTCAGGCGTTTCAATTGTGCATAGACGACCATAGTGTGTGTAGTGTACATCACGAACCTCAAAACCAGCTCGTTCACGAGAAAGTCCACCCGGTCCGAGTGCCGAGATACGCCGCTTGTGCGTTACCTCACTCAGCGGATTCGTCTGGTCCATAAACTGAGACAGCTGGTTCGTTCCAAAGAAACTATTGATCACCGAGCTCAGCGTCTTGGCATTGATCAAATCCGTTGGAGTAAAGACCTCATTGTCCCTCACATTCATACGCTCTCGTATGGTTCGAGCCATCCTAGCCAAACCAACTCCAAACTGGCTATACAACTGCTCTCCTACTGTTCGGATCCTACGATTCGATAAGTGGTCAATGTCATCGACATCTGCATTTGAATTCACCAAGTCCAGCAAATACTTGATAATGAGAAGGATGTCATCCTTAGTTAACGTGCGATTTTGAACATCATCTTTGATGTTCAACTTTCGGTTAATTCGGAAACGTCCAACTTCACCCAGGTCATACCGCTGTTCAGAGAAGAACAACTTGTCAATTACACCACGTGCTGTATCCAAATCTGGTGGCTCAGCATTCCGCAATTGACGGTAGATATACTCTACTGCTTCTTTTTCAGAATTGGAACTATCCTTCTGAAGTGTATTGTAGATAATCGCATAGTCAGCCTGATTAATATCCTCTTTGTGGAGGATAATAGACTTGCTTCCAGAATCAACAATCAAATCAATGTGGTCTTTCTCAACAATCGTTTCGCGATCAAGAACCACCTCATTTCGTTCAATAGAAACGACTTCACCTGTATCCTCATCCACGAAATCCTCAACCCACGTTTTCAAAACACGTGCAGCGAGACGACGGCCTATGGCACGCTTTAAACCTGCTTTACTGACTTTAACTTCATCAGCAAGGTTGAAAATATCTAAAATATCTCGGTCGGTCTCAAAGCCAATTGCCCGCAACAACGTTGTTACAGGTAACTTCTTTTTCCGATCGATGTAAGCATACATGACACTGTTGATGTCAGTAGCAAACTCAATCCAAGAGCCCTTAAAAGGTATAATTCTTGCGCTGTAAAGCTTTGTTCCATTCGCATGGCGGCTTTGCCCGAAGAATACACCTGGAGAACGGTGCAATTGATTGACAATTACACGTTCTGCACCGTTGATTACAAAAGAGCCTTGCGGCGTCATGTAAGGTATCGTACCCAGGTAAACATCCTGGACGATAGTCTCAAAATCCTCGTGTTCCGGATCCGTACAATACAGCTTCAACTTTGCCTTTAAAGGCACACTGTAAGTTAAGCCGCGTTCAATGCATTCATTGATAGAATAACGCGGGGGATCGACGAAATAGTCGAGGAATTCGAGCACGAATTGATTTCGTGTATCCGTAATGGGAAAATTCTCACTAAAAACCTTGAATAGACCTTCCGATTCACGGTTTTCAGGATTCGTCTCCAATTGGAAGAATTCCTGGAAAGAGCGGAGTTGAATATCCAGAAAATCTGGACGTGACAACGGCATTTCAACAGATGAAAAGCTGATGCGCTCGGCGGTAGTTTGTTTCACCAAAGTCATGGTGGATATTGATCTTAAGAGGAAACAGGCAATGGCGGTGACAGGTTAAAACAAGGCAATAAAGGTCCAGGCGGGGAACCTGCTTCCCCACCTGGACCTGAAAACGGTTAGATATTGGGCTTACTTAAGCTCAACTTCTGCACCAGCTTCCTCGAGTTGAGTCTTGAGAGCTTCAGCTTCGTCTTTCGAAACGCCTGTCTTTACAGCACCAGGAGCTCCGTCAACGATTTCTTTCGCCTCTTTCAAGCCAAGACCGGTGAGTTCTTTTACTGCCTTTACAACTGCAAGCTTTGCAGCTCCAGCGGCTTTGAGGATTACATCGAATTCCGTTTGTGCTTCAGCTGCGTCCGCATCACCACCACCCGCTCCGGGTGCTGCTACTGCTACTGCTGCTGCTGCTGGCTCGATGCCATATTCGTCCTTCAAGATTGTGGCGAGTTCATTTACCTCCTTTACAGTGAGGTTTACCAACTCTTCTGCCATTGATTTCAAATCAGCCATGATTGATGATTGAATTATTTGATTCTATTAATTAAATTCAGTGTCAAGCACCCCGTTCTTCCAGGGCTTTGACCAAACCAGAAATGGTATTGCCACCTGATTGCAACGCGCCAAGAACATTCTTGACAGGTGATTGCAACAAGCCAACAATCTCTCCAAGGACTTCTTCCTTCGACTTAATCGACACCAGAAAATCCAATTGGTTCGCTCCAACGTAACAAGCTTCCTCAACATAGGCCGCTTTCAAAACAGGTTTATCGTGCTTCTTCGCAAAATCTTTGATCAGTCGTGCAGGTGCATTACCTACATCACTCATCATAAGCGCAGTTTGGCCAACCAGTGTGTCATACAACTCACTGTAATCTTTGCCCTCAACGCGCTCCATCGCTTTCCGCAACAACGTGTTTTTCACCACCCGAACGGTGATGTCCTTTTTTGAACTTTCTCGGCGCAATAGAGTAGTCTGCTCAGCATCTAGTCCGGAAGCATCCGTTAGATACACAACATTCCTCTCTAAAAGCATCTGAGAAAGCTCGTCAATCAATTGATTTTTTTCTATACGAGTCATAGTTTCTCAGATTAGGCCAATGCCGATTTTTGGTCAACTTTGATTCCAGGTCCCATGGTGGAGTTCAAACAAACACTCATCATGTAAGCTCCTTTCGCAGATGCTGGCTTCAAACGCATCAATGTGCCAAGCACTTCTGATACATTCTCATTCAACTTTTCTACATCGAAGGAAACCTTTCCAACGGAGGCATGCACGATACCGTACTTGTCAACCTTGAAATCAATTTTTCCAGCTTTTACATCCTGTACAGCCTTGCCAACGTCCATCGTGACGGTTCCCGATTTCGGGTTAGGCATAAGTCCACGAGGTCCGAGTACTCGGCCCAATGCACCCACCTTGCCCATCACTTGGGGCGTGGTAATAATAACATCAACGTCGGTCCAACCGCCCTTGATCTTGTCAATGTACTCGTCGAGCCCTACAAAATCCGCTCCTGCATCCTTTGCTTCCTGCTCTTTGTCAGGATTGCAAATGACGAGAACGCGAACTGTTTTTCCTGTTCCGTGAGGAAGGGAAACCGTTCCACGCACCATTTGGTTTGCTTTACGAGGATCTACGCCGAGACGCACGGCAATATCAACTGATGCATCGAACTTGAAGTTAGAGCACGCCTTCACCAAAGCAGTTGCTTCGGATAGAGAGTACACTTTGTCAGGATCGACCTTTTCAGCGTATGCCTTTTGGTTCTTTGATAACTGTCCCATTTTGCGCAATTATTGACGTTAGAAGGGTGATGTTCCTTCGACTCGAAGCCCCATACTTCTCGCTGTTCCCGCTACCATTTTCATGGCAGACTCCACTGAGAAACAGTTCAAATCAGGCATCTTGTCTTCTGCAATTAGACGAACCTGGTCCCAAGACACCTTACCCTTCTTAATCCGATTGGGCTCTGGTGAACCGCCTTTTAATTTGGCGGCCTCCATGAGCTGCACGGCAGCAGGGGGTGTCTTAATGACAAAGTCAAAAGACTTGTCACTATAGACCGTGATCGCAACAGGGCAAACTTTGCCAGCCTTATCTTGAGTTCTGCCGTTGAATTGCTTACAGAACTCCATGATATTCACACCCTTCGCACCGAGAGCCGGTCCGACGGGAGGTGAAGGGTTGGCAGCGCCACCTCTAATTTGCAGCTTAATCAGTCCAGCTACTTCTTTAGCCATTGGTCATTTATATTGAACAGTCCTTAACACGCGCAAATGGGAAGCATTCGTAGGGGCATCGCGATAGTTTCGGCTGTCTGTTCCGGGTTTATACTTCTTTCTCGACCTGTAAATAGCCTAACTCCACTGGCGTTTTACGCCCGAAGATTTTGACCATCACTTTCAATTTCTTTTTCTCTTC
>CAWVYB010000084.1:0-9044 GCA_963934215.1 uncultured Flavobacteriales bacterium
GGACCTCCATACGCCTCTATGTGCAAGTTGTTCAACACATTAGACCCCCCAATCTTGATGGTCGTGTTCAGTGAAGGGATTACCGCATTGACCTGTGCATCCAGCAGGTTAAACGTCGGAACAACGCCTGTAAACTGCGGAGAACCCTCGAAGATGAAGCCTTCAACCCATTTGTAGTTCGCACTAAAGCCCCATGTCTTGTCGCCACTTAGTTTCAAGTCGCGCGCACTGATACTGAGATTGTACTTGTGCTTGGGGGTATTGAATGCCGGAATAATCGGGTCGTCTTCATCCGTTTTCACCAACTCATTCCAACTGTAGTTGCCCGCAACCATGAAGTTATTGTCGATGTAGTAATTGATCCCGATTGCAGCTCCTTGCGTTTGTACTTCGCTTATTGAGTTGGCCGCATACCGGTAGACATCGACGGCACGAGGAGATTGTTCATTGCCAATAAATAAAGCGTCTAGCCCGATGTTATAGCCAATAAAGTGCTCATAGATGCTAAAATAGTAACTCCCATCGACGTACACTTTTTCTCCCAGAGTGGTCCGGTATCCCACTTCAAACGTACGGACCTGCTCAGGACGGATTGGAGCGATGTCAAAATAGACCAACGTGTCCCGGTTCAATCCATACTGCCCTGCTGAGGCATCCGCACTGTTTCGGAAATCAATAAAACTTCCAATCGTAATCAAGCTATCAGCCCCATTCAAGTTGCCTACAAGCGTTGCCGGCCCTACATCCAAAAACAGGTATTGATCTGCCAATGTTGGATTTCGTAAAGCGGAACTAAAGCTCATACGCAGATAGTCCTTTTCTCGCGGTGAGAACACCAATGAAGCGGCAGGCGATACGACCCACTTAAAATTTTGGTTCTTGTCAGCGCGCACCGTGCCCGTCACGATCATCCGGTCTTCCAAGAAACGCTTCTTGACACCCGAGTAGAAGCCCATCTCCTGGTTCACAATCTTTTCTGTTGTGTCGCTGAAAATGGTTCCATCACTGTAAGGGGTGTACCGTCGGAAATTGCCTCCCACTCGAATCTCCTCCAAGCCTCGCGGCTTAAAGATGTATTCCCCATGAGCGTGACTTAAGCTCGATTGATCAAAGAAGCGAGTCCCCCCCTCTCCTTCATTGTTTTTTGCAGACACGAGCTGATTGAAAGCGGCATCAAATGCGGCAGAACCGGGTTGCAGATAGCCCACTGGGTTCTCAGAAACATCATTCAAGCCAGCGTAGCCTGCGTTCGTCCATTGCTCAACCTGGCTATGCCATTCCGATAAATTACCTGAGTTGCTATTGTACCAAGCTGTAATTTCATCTTGATCCCAGGTGTACGTTGGTACGCCATCCACCCATTCCAAAACCCCGTCAGGGTAGCTCGCTGCGATTCCTGGAGCAATGCTATCGACCCAGTACTTATAGTACACTTTCGAATACTGATAATCGTCACGAGTCGTTTCTTGAAGTTTCAATGCCGTGGCATACGGATCATATGAATTTCCCGCATCCTCGCTCGTGCGATATGCTCGAACAAACCACTTGCCTGTTTTACGAAATTCCAACTTGTGCTGGTAAAATTCAATGTCCCTCAAGCTGAAGCGGTTGTCTCCTTGGTACACTGTGGTGCCAAAGCCAGAATTGAACCCGTAAATCAATTCTGGACTCTCATACGTTTGTTCTGGACGCAACCGCCAATGCGCAGCCGTGCTCACTTTTAGGTTTTCTGTATTGTAATCCACCAAGTCTTTCTCTCGGTAGCCCGTTCGGAAGAAATTCCCCAAACCGCGCGCATTGCTGCTTCCGTCGCCTGAGTAATCGTAAACAGGCTTGTATTCATCTCCATAGATATTGACCGCGTCAAAGCGTCCAGGATTGGAGGCGTCTGCTTGAGAACCATCTACCGGGTCGTAATTCGTGGCTTCCCAATCATAGGCTGAAAATCGAAAAGCATTCACCTTAATCCCCAAGACGGGATCTCCGTCTGCGTTCGTCGTGTAGTCCGCATAGCGGAAGGCGATTTCATTGAGATTGCGCTCACCAATTTTAAAGGACGCGTTGACTCCTGGAAATTGAAAGGGAGACTTCGTTTCCATGGATACCACCCCGTTGAACGCTCCTGGCCCATAAAAGGCTGAACTCGCTCCCGCAACGATGTCCACGCTTTTGACATCCAAATCCGATGCTCCAAGGAAGTTCCCCAACGAGAAGTTCAACCCAGGACTTTGGTTATCGATGCCGTCAATGAGTTGCAACGATCTGACAGGAGAGGTCGAATTGAACCCCCGCGTATTGATAATCTTGAAGCCCAAACTTGCTGAAGTCACATCAACTCCTTTTAAGTTTCCTAGACCTTCATAAAAGGACCCCGATGGCGCTTCCTTGATGGCAAGGACATCCATTGACTCAACGGTCAGCGGCGCCTGCTTCTGTTTTTCACTGATGCGTTCACCGATGACCTCCGCCGCTTCGATCAAGACTTGATCGGGTTGCAAGCGCACCGTGATCACATCAGAAGGACCTTGCACGCTGACTCGCTCAACAGCATAGCCGATAAAACTCACTTGTAGAACCGCAGGATAACCGGCTATTGGCAATAAAAACTGCCCATCAAAATCGGTAGTGACCCCATTGGTTGTTCCTTCCAAAATCACATTTGCTGAAAAAACTGGCTCTCCCGACTCTCCATCAACGACCCTTCCTCTCACGGTTGTCTGTGCCATCGCAGCAACAGAACACATTAAAAGAAAGCTTATGACAATGAATCTCATGGTATGTTTTTTTTTAGCCACTCCGAAATAAAGCAATTAAACGCCAAAACCTTAGAGCGAAAGGCGATATTATTCAGAAGCCGTGTCCTGGGCTTTGCCTAAAACCGCGATTCGGATGCGGCCGTGAAACTCCACGACATCACCTGGCCGTAGTTTTCGTCGCTTGCGAAATTCAAGTTCACCGTTGACGCGAATCAACCCTTGAACGACATGTGCCTTCGCATCCCCTCCGGTAACCGCATTGCCTGTAGCCTTCAACAATTGAAGCAAGTCGATATACGGGGTTGTCAAGGTGAACGACTCTTCCTTCCAATCGGTCATGACAACGAATTCAATGAAGGATAACGTGCTGGGTCGGATTCGTGCATGAGGGCATAGACCGCTTCAACAATGTCTTCTTGATTGGGCTTGGCATAATAATCACCATCCGATCCGTATGGGGGTAAATGCGGCTGTGCCGAGATGGTGGTCGGAGAACCGTCCAAGAGCTGCCATGCATTTTGTTGATGAAGAATCTGGTCCAATAAATAGGCCGATGCTCCACCCGGAACATCTTCGTCCACAATCACCAAACGATTCGTCTTGGCCACTGAGGCACTGCATACTCCTGTCAAATCAAACGGAAGCAGTGTGCGAGCGTCAACCAGTTCTATTTCAATGCCCAAACTAGAAAGCGTCTCAGATGCCGAAGAGGCCACATGAAACGTTGACCCATAAGAGACCACCGTTACATCCGTTCCAGGACGAACCACTTCAGCAATTCCCAATGGGATTCGGAAATCGCCCAGGTTCTTTGGCAGGGGCTCCTTGCTGCGATACCCATTGAGGCATTCAATCACCAAGGCCGGCTCTTCAGCCTCGAGCAGGGTATTGTACATCCCCGCAGCCTCTGTCATGTTTCTAGGAACGCAAATGTGCATACCTCGGAGCGAATTGATGATCGCTCCCATCGGAGAACCGCTGTGCCAAATCCCCTCCAGGCGATGACCCCGAGTTCGGATGATGACCGGAGCTTTTTGCCCACCGGCCGATCGGTATCGCACAGTCGCTGCATCGTCTCGCAAAATTTGCAGCGCATAATAAATGTAATCCAAGTATTGGATTTCAGCGATGGGGCGGAAGCCTCGCATGGACAAACCAATCCCTTGGCCTGCGATGGTGCATTCTCGAATTCCTGTATCCGAAACACGATGTGCCCCGAATTTCTCTTGCATGCCCTCCATCACTTGATTCACCCCTCCAATCTTCCCGGTATCTTCACCAAATGTGATCAATTCAGGTTTGCGTGCAAACAAGACTTCAAAGTTTTGCTGCAAGACCTGACGGCCGTCCACCCATTCTGCATGGGCATCAATTTCAACGGCTACAGGTGCAACTGCCAACGCTGAATCCTCGCCATCGCTCATCAAATGATTGCTGTAACGGTTGAGATTGACCTCTGCATAAGCAGATGACCAGCGCTCAAGAGCGGCTCTTTCCTGCGTTTTTTGACCAATGGTTCGATACAGCAATTGGCGGGCCGCGGTATGCAGCGCTGCTCGCCCGGGATGGATGATTTCTTTCAAGCTAGGGACTGTTGGACCCTCAGGTCCTTCAACGGCCGCGACAAGCTGCATGAGATCTTCCATTTCAGCGTCGATGGGCAGACGAAATTCAGCCCACGCTTCTTTTTGAACTTGGCGAACCTCCTTTTTCGTTTCTTTTCGAATGTCATCCAACTGGTCGGCCGTTGCGGCTCCTTCCAGGATCAAAAACAATCCAAACTGTTCGATGCAATCATATTCCTTCGCCCAAGCCATGCGTTCTGCCGACTTGTAGCGCTCATGCGAACCCGAGGTACTGTGCCCCTGAGGCTGCGTCACTTCTTCGACATGGACAAGAACAGGGACATGATCCGCACGACACTGTTGTTCTGCCGCTTCATACGTGGCGACCAAAGCAGGATAGTCCCATCCATTGACTTTGTAAATCACCATACCGTTGGTCCCCGATTCAATCTCCATGCCACGCAACGCTTCCGAAATGGACGCTTTCGTCGTTTGGAATTCTTTGGGCACACTGATGCCATAACCATCATCCCAAACATTCATCAGCATCGGAACCTGCAAGACACACGCCGCATTCATGGTTTCCCAAAACGGACCTTCCGAAGTACTGGCATCACCGATTGTCCCAACGGCTATTTCATTGCCTCCTTCGGTGAAATTGGACTTCAACTTCGTGACTTCGGGTAAGGAGCGGTATAATTTTGAAGCCTGCGCCAGACCGAGTAACCGAGGCATTTGCCCAGCCGTTGGACTGATGTCAGCAGAGCTGTTGAACTGTGTTGTTTGATCCATCCACGATCCATCATCATTCAAGAACCGGGTAGCAAAATGGCCTCCCATTTGACGTCCAGCGGATGAAGGCTCATGCACTGGATCAGTGTCTGCATAGAGCGCCGCGAAAAACTGCTTGACGGTCAGTAACCCCTGCGCCATCATCAAGGTCTGATCACGGTAATATCCGGAACGCCAATCTCCTGGCTTCAATACTTTCGACAAGGCTATCTGCGCCAACTCTTTGCCATCACCGAATATTCCAAACTTCGCCTTACCTCCAAGCACCTCCTTTCTCCCTAGTAGCGAAGCTTCTCGACTCATGCACGCCAAACGATAATCCGCTAGCAATTGCTGCCGAAAGTCAGCGGCTGTAACCTTGATATCTGCCATTGAAGTGGGTGAGTCCGGGCTATTCATGGCGCGAATTTACAACGCCTTGGACCGTTGGCCTCTTTGAAACTAAATCAGGCGCCGATCTGCTCGGCATAAGCGACCGCTATCGCCGCACCCAATCGGGCATTGTTGGCAACCAGCGCACGGTTGGCGTCCAAACTTTCTCCCCCCGTCGCCTTGGCCACTTGCTGCAGCAAAAATGGTGTAACATCTTTGCCCTGTACGCCTTGTTTTTCCGCCAAAATCAGGGCTGCATCCGTGGCCTGTTGAATGACCTTGGAATCTGCAGCGTGCTCGACAGGAACAGGATTCGCAACGAGAATAGCTCCCTCCAAACCCAACGTCCACTTCGCCTCCATCGCACATGCAATGGTCATGGGATCGTCCGCACGATGGACCAAGGGCAAACCGCTTGATGGTACAAAAAAAGCGGGGAAAAAATCCGTCTTGTACCCGAGAACGGTGACCCCTTTTGTTTCCAACGACTCCAATGTTTTTGGAAGATCCAAAATGGATTTTGCTCCAGCGCTAACAACCGCAACACGAGCTCGGGCGAGTTCAGGCAAATCGGCTGAAACATCCCAAGAATCTGCCACGCCTCTGTGAACGCCTCCTATTCCACCAGTAACAAAAACGCGAATCCCCGCCAGATCAGCACCGATTAGGGTGCCCGAAACTGTTGTGGCTCCCAATTTCCCCGAGGCCAATACCATGGGCAGGTCACGTCGAGATACTTTGATGACACCCTTTTCTGTGGCCAGTCGGTGTAACATGTCTTCATCGCACCCAACTTGGATGCAACCGTTCATCACGGCAATGGTCGCAGGCACCGCTCCACCCTCACGAATGATGGACTCCAAATGCTTGGCTGTTTCCAAATTTTGAGGGTAGGGCATGCCATGAGCCACGATTGTGGATTCCAACGCAACAACAGGCCGACCCGAAGCCAACGCTTCCTGAACCTCTTCCGATATGTTCAAACGTTCATTTACCATACTGTAGCAGAGTCCATGGCTTGCCAAACAGCGTCTTTGAGTTCTACAATGCCCATTTGGGCTACACTCGAAAAATAGAGATGTTCCAAATTGCCCAATTCCGCACTGATTCCCTTCCTCAACTCGTCATCCAGCAAATCACTTTTTGAAATGCCTAAAACGCGCTTCTTCTTCAGTAAGTCTGGATTGTACTTCTCCAATTCATTGAGCAACGTATTGTACTCTTTTTCGATATCATCACTGTCAGCAGGCACGAGGAAAAGCAACACCGGATTTCGTTCGATGTGACGCAAAAAACGAAGCCCCAGCCCTTTCCCTTCACTCGCACCTTCGATAATGCCCGGTATATCAGCCATTACAAAGGACCGGTCATCACGGTATGCCACCATCCCTAAATTGGGCTTTAACGTGGTAAATGGATAATCTGCAATCTCAGGTTTCGCAGCACTGATGACTGATAGCAGCGTGGATTTTCCAGCATTGGGGAATCCCACCAAACCAACATCCGCCAACAGTTTCAACTCAAGAATTTTCCACTCCTCCACGGCATCCTCCCCTGGCTGGGCAAAACGCGGAGTTTGTCGGGTTGGGCTTTTAAAGTGATCGTTGCCCAATCCTCCTCGTCCACCCGCCGTGATGATGACCTCTTGGCCATCCTCTATGATTTCAACAAGAACCTCTTCAGTATCGGCGTCCTTGATGAGTGTTCCCAGAGGCACATCGATATAGCGGTCTTCGCCATCGCCACCGTGTTTGTGCTGACCACGACCAGGTTCTCCCGGTTTTGCAAAAACGTGGCGGCTGTATTTCAAGTGAAGCAGCGTCCAAAACTGGCTGTTACCTCGAGCTATGACGTGACCACCTCTACCTCCGTCTCCGCCATCGGGACCTCCCTTTGCCGTCACACGGTTTCGCATGAAGTGTGCAGAGCCTGCGCCACCTTTTCCGGAACGGCAGCAGATCTTTACGTAGTCGACAAAATTTTCACTGGCCATGGAAAGGGGATTTCAATCAGGCCGGAATGGCCATGCGCAACCGATCTGTAATTTCTTCAACCGAACCCATTCCATCCACACCTGTGAATTTTCCTTGGGTCGCATAATGACTCGCCACAGGCGCTGTTTCTGCTTTATAAACTTCAATGCGCTTTTGGATGACCGCTGGATTCGCGTCATCAGGGCGTCCGCTCGTCTTCGCACGATTCAAAAGTCGAGCCTTCAATTCATCTTCCTCAACATCCAATGAAAGCATGCATGAAATCGGCGTTCCACGTTCATTCAAAAACACATCCAAGGCTTCAGCCTGAGCCGTTGTGCGTGGAAAACCGTCAAAGATGAAACCGCCTGCATCGGAATGCTGATTCACTTCAGACTCCAGCATGCGAATCGTTACGTCATCGGGCACCAATTGGCCCTGATCCATAAAGGATTGTGCCATTTTACCCAACTCGGTTCCACCCTTGATGTTCGTCCTAAATATATCGCCAGTGCTCAGATGCACCAGTCCATAGGATTCAACCAAAAATGAACTCTGCGTTCCCTTACCAGCGCCCGGGGGGCCAAATAATACGATGTTCAGCATCGGATTCAGTCTTTATAATCGCTTCGACACCCGTTAGCATGCCAATGAAGCGGAATGGATCTTGAAATCAAAGGCCCAAAGGTAGCGCAGAGACGGACGACCTTTTCCCACAATAAAAATCCGCTTTTCACTCCGGAGTGATGCCGTAACTTCGCCCCGAGTATTCAAATTCTCGGGTGCTTTTGGCCCCTCCTATTTTTTTGACATTTGAAGTAAGATGAAATACGACGTTATTGTACTTGGAAGTGGCCCTGGAGGCTACGTAACCGCTATTCGCGCTAGCCAATTGGGGTTGAAAACTGCTGTTATTGAACGGGAAGCTTTAGGCGGTATCTGCCTAAACTGGGGATGCATTCCCACCAAGGCCCTGCTCAAAAGCGCCAATGTTTTTGAATACATCAACCATGCTGAAGACTATGGCATCCAAGTGAATGCCCCAAAAGCAGACTTCACGGGGATGGTCAATCGCAGCCGCGGAGTGGCCGACGGCATGTCTAAAGGCGTGCAGTTCTTGATGAAAAAGAACAAAATCGACGTGATCATGGGTGACGGTCGATTGCTTGCAGGCAAGAAGGTCGAAGTGACCGCAGCAGACGGCACCAAGCAAACCGTTGCTGGAGACCACATCATCATTGCAACCGGAGCGCGAAGTCGTCACCTGCCTTCGCTTCCGCAGGACGGCAAGAACATTGTAGGCTACCGTGAAGCCATGACCTTGAAAACGCAACCAAAGCGCTTGGTCGTTGTGGGCTCTGGTGCCATTGGTGCTGAATTTGCATACTTCTACAATGCAATTGGAACAGAAGTCACCGTAGTGGAATACCAAGACCGTATAGTCCCTGTTGAGGATGCCGACGTGAGCAAGCAACTTGAGAAAAGCTTTAAAAAGGCCGGTATTAAAGTGATGACCTCTTCTGAAGTTTTAGGCGTAGAAACCGGTGCGAAAGAGAATACGGTGCGCATCAAAACGAAGAAAGGAG
>CAWVYB010000085.1:0-9038 GCA_963934215.1 uncultured Flavobacteriales bacterium
TATTCAATTTTTGTGGGCCATCCATTGGCCGCAGCAGCTTCCTTCATTTGACTGATCGGAGTTGCCAAATCGGGTGTGAATGGTCCGTTGATGTGCGGTTCGAGTTCATCCAGATTGATTTCGATGACCTGATCAAAATACGCCTCAGGGTTGGCATACACTTCAGGATCACCGGTCAGGTGCTCCTGGATACCATTGGCCAAATCCGCAACATCTGCGCGTCCAGTTGAACGCAAGTAACGCTCCATGCTCTCGTCGTACCCGAAAGTTGATGTCGTTGCGCCAATTTCAGCCCCCATGTTGCTGATCGTGCCTTTTCCGGTACAACTCAATGACTTCGCTCCATCGCCAAAATATTCCACGATGCATCCGGTTCCTCCTTTCACAGTCAGAATTCCAGCCACCTTTAAGATGACATCTTTTGCGGATGCCCATCCACTCAATTTACCCGTCAACTTGATTCCGATCAGCTTCGGGAACTTCAATTCCCAAGCCATTCCAGCCATGACATCTACGGCATCCGCGCCTCCAACACCCACCGCAACCATGCCCAGTCCTCCGGCATTGACCGTGTGGGAATCAGTCCCAATCATCATCCCTCCTGGGAAAGCGTAATTCTCAAGAACAACTTGGTGAATGATTCCGGCTCCTGGCTTCCAAAAACCAATGCCGAATTTATCAGACACAGATTCCAGGAAATTATAGACTTCATTGTTCTTATTGATGGCCTCTTGCAAATCGGCGCCCGCTTCTGCTTTCGCTTGAATTAAATGATCACAATGCACCGTAGATGGAACAGCTGCTTGTGGCTTTCCTGCTTGCATGAACTGAAGCAATGCCATTTGCGCTGTGGCATCTTGCATTGCGACCCGATCGGGAGCAAAGTCCACGTAATCAACCCCTCGCGCGAGCTTTCCCTTAGGAGTGCCTTGCCACAAGTGGGTGTACAATATTTTCTCTGCCAACGTGAGTGGCTTACCTGTTGCGTTGCGGGCTGCTTCCACACGTTCAGGAAAACGTGCATACACCGAACGGATCATCTCCAAATCAAAAGTCATTGTCTCAAGGATTCACAATTGGCTGCAAATGTAAGCAGTACCTTCGCACCGACATGAAGAACACTCTCCTTCGTGAAATGATATTCATTGCATTGCGGTCAATCCGCAGCAACTTGTTGCGCACAGCACTTACCATTGCTGTGATTGGACTGGGAATCACAGCACTCATTAGCATGACGACTGCAACGTCATCATTGGAGGCCAACGTGGAAAAGCAATTTTCCTCTTTAGGTACCAATGTTTTCAGTATCAGCCGCAAGTCTGAGGGAGGACTCAACCGAGGCCGGCGCATTGAGTTAGGCGCTCCGATCTCGTATCGAGAAGCGCGAAAATTCGCCGAACTCGCTCCTAACGGAGTGCAGGTTTCGTATTCGGTTTTCGGCTCGCGACAGGCCACAGTAAGCAGAAGCAGTGAACAAACAAATCCAAATATTGCCATCCTCGGCATTGACGCCAATTACTTGAGCGTAAGTGGCTATGAAATTGACAAAGGCCGGAATTTCAATACCATTGATGCCAATTCAGCGCACCATTTGGCACTCATCGGAGCAGACATTGCTGACGACCTTTTTGAATCTTGGGAAGACCCTATAGGCGAAGAAATCACCATCGGATCTCAACCATACTCCATCGCTGGTGTGCTAGCTGCAAAGGGCCTTGCCTTTGGCATGTCTCAAGACAACCAATGTTACATTCCAATCCCATGCTTGCGTCAGCAGTTTTCAGATGAAGGGCGCAGTTATTCGCTATCGTGCCAAGTGGAAAAAGCCGAAAATTTAATTCCACTTGCAGAAACCTCTACGGGAATATTGAGGGTGATTCGTGGAGATCGTCCAGGCGATGATTCTTCCTTCCGCATTGCGATGAGCAGCGGTTTGGTCTCCACGTTGAAGGAAGCTACCCAAGGCATTACGCTTGCCGCCTCATTCATCGGGATCATCACCTTGTTCGGTGCAGGCATCGGACTGATGAATATCATGTTGGTCAGTGTATCTGAAAGAACGCGTGAAATTGGAACACGTAAGGCATTGGGGGCCTCTCCAAAAGCCATTCGCACCCAATTCTTAGTCGAAGTCATCATAATCGGTCAGATGGGAGGATTCACCGGTATTTTCCTAGGCGTGCTTGTTGGAAACCTGATCGCATCCTTCATGGAAACGCCATTCGTCATCCCTTGGGGATGGATGGGGCTCGGCATTCTTCTGAGTTTTCTTACAAGCTTAGCGAGTGGATACTATCCTGCACGAAAGGCCGCTCTATTGGACCCCATCGTCGCTCTCGGAAGGGAGTGAATTCGGTAGAATTAAGACAACTCCCGGGACACCATCAACTCAATACGGCATCGCTCGTAAGCGATTGCATCCCCTGTACTGGGACCGTCATTGATGGCTTTCAATACCTTCTGCCAGTCGGATTCTTCTCTCGCAGGAATTCCATCCGGCCACGAATCATCTTCATTCCACTCCGCTGTTTCCGCAAGGAATCCTTCCATGTATCGCAATTGCAGATTCGTCATCGCATTGCCAAAATGGGCGAGCACATCAGGATCCAGTGTAGCGGCCATTTCAGTCCGCAATCGACGAATATTTTCAATGTGATTCCGCACCAACAACAGGAGGTTGCCTCCGGTGGGTAGCAGCTCTGGAAGGTCAACAGGAGCTCCAAGTGGGGCAATCACCAACGACTGTGCGACATCGCTTAATTGAACCAATCGATTGACACGCGAACGGAACAGGGACGGCACAATGGGTTGGCGCATGAAGTGATCACGGACAGCAAATGTTTCCGCATCCAATCGCTCCATCACATCTTCTTGTGAGGCATCTCCGTCCAATCCGAGCAGTGTCAACGCCGTTCCTTTATCCATGGTATTCTACGTTCTAAAAAGTGAAGATAAGCCAACAGATTGATTGGTCTTCGTTCAATGGACTTTCATTGTTAAATTTGAAGCTAAATAGAAATCGATGAAAATGATGACGCTCGTCTCTTTTTGGATGTGTCTTTTAATGACCGCTTGCAACAGCGGAGAGGCTCCTTCTTCAAAACCATCAGCAACCACCTCCAAGGAACAGGCTCCAGCTGCTTCCACGCAAGGAGAGCAAAAAATTTCTGCGTCTGCGTCATACATGAATGGCACAAATGATCAAAACAAAGGGGACAAGACGGGAACCGTGCACTTGCATGGAACCATCAACTTCCCCGGAGGAGGCGATGTCACCTTGTATGAAACTGAGGGCAAAAACACGTTCGAAATCGCAACAACACGTTTGGACAACCAAGCATTTGATTTTGGAAATCTCGAGGTGAGTCGAGGATTTTATCAGTTGAGTTTGAACGGCGAGACAAACGTCACGAACATCATCTTGAATCCAGACGAACCCGATTTGTTCATCAAATTCAATGCCAATCGACTGAGCGCTAATCGAACAGCAAATGACTCCCCCGAAAACACGGGATGGTTTGCATATAGCAGCGAAGAATTCAACAGCAACCGAGCCATTCAAAACTTGCGCAAATCCATTAAGGATGCCGGCGCATTCCGCTCTCGGATTGAAGCACAAATTAAAGAGAAGGAGCAGGAACTCATCACCCGCCAGCATGAATTGATTGCTGAAAACCCCGGGACATATCTGGCCAAATGGTTGTCGTGGAAAAACCCACAATATCCTGGGTCGAAAGGGCAGTATTTCTCTGACATTGACCCACTAGACAACAGTGCCATACGTTCAATGGCATTGAGTGATCGCATCCAAACCATGATGCGCTCCCATAGCGGAGGTTCAGACAGCGGTTTCCTTGCGTGCATTGACTTGGTGAAAGCCCATTTCGAGCCCAACCCGAAAGCACTTGAAAGTGTGCTGTATACCATGCTCGATGGTTTTTACAATACCGGCAAAGAGACGATTTGTCAATACATCCTTGACAACTACATCTTTGATGAAGATTGTGGTGCCGATTTAAGTGATGCCATTCGAATTAGAGCGCAAGGCATCATCAATTTACAAGTCGGAAAAACACCTCCCAACTTTGACATTCCAAAATTCGACGGAGGAACGTTGGACTTGATGGCCACCTGCAAGCAAAATGAGTACACTCTTGTCATGTTTTGGGCCTCTTGGTGCCACAAATGCGAGCAAGAAATCCCTCACATTGGGCCCTTGTATGCTACATACAATTTCAAAGGATTTGAAGTGGTTGGTGTGAGTTTGGACCAGCAGCGTTCAACCTGGGGAAAGGCCATTGAAACAAATGGCATGACATGGCCCAATGTTAGCCAACTGAAAGCGTGGGACAGCCCGGTTGTTGCTGACTACAAAGTCACCGCAACTCCGACCTATTTCTTACTTGACAAGGACGGAACCATTGTGTTGAAACCGAAGCGCCATTTCGAGGTTGAGAAATTCCTCAGCGCGAATCTCTAACGACCACTGTTCACTCAGCTAGGCTGACTTTTCTAGCTTCCTTGTCTGCGAGATACGCTTCCCAGAGACCCAGGATCATTCCGTCTGACAGCCCCACTCTGGGGACTATCATTTCGGCACAACCCGCCATTTCCATGACGCGTATGTAGATTTCTCCTGCTGGCACAATGACGTCGGCGCGGTCTGGCTTGAGGCCAAATGTGCGCATGCGACTGGGCAATGGACACGCTTCGATCAACTGGTGCCAGTCACGAAGTGCATCAAGCGATATAGGATCATTGCGATCTACACGACTCAAACGATAATACCGGTTGATATTGCCCCCTGTTCCCACTGCAATCGTCGGAGACTTGGGGGTTCGAATATGTTCCACAAAAGATTGGACCGCATCCCATTCGCCATCGGGGATACCACCTTTCATCGCCCGAACGGTTCCGATTTGAAAACTCTTTGAACGGACTTTCTTGCCCTCGCGAATTAAAGTCAACTCGGTACTTCCCCCCCCCACATCTATATAAAGGGCATCTTCCATTTCCTTGAAGAGGGAACCCCTAAAATTTTGAAAGATGATATCAGCTTCTTCTTGACCTGAGATGCATTCCAATCGGATGCCCGCATTCTGCTCAATCCGCTGAACAATCGACTTTCCATTTTCCGCCTCTCGAATGGAACTGGTTGCACACGCTCGAAACCACTCGATACCTTGCGCTTCCAAGAGGTAACGAAACCCTTTGAGGGTCTTGAGTAAACTCTCTTCTTTGGCTTCCGAAATAACCCCCGTTTCGAAGACATCATCTCCCAAACGAATAGGCACCCGAATGAACGAAATCTTCTGTTCAATGATTGCACCGTCTTTTTGACGGATATCCTTAACGAGCAGCCTGGCTGCATTGGATCCGATATCAATAGCTCCAAAACGCATGAACCAATTTAAGACACAAAACGATGATTACATCGAATCTGCAGAAGAATCATTGATCAAAATTACCATCACGATAAGAGCCGAGCAGCGTGGAATGCGTGCATGGCTTCTTGCGAGTTTAACGGCTCCTTCCCTCCCTTACTTTGAATGAATCCATTGGTCATGCGCTTGTCCACACGACGGGCTTTCACCGTATCCTGTAACTGCATATCCAAGTAGGTCGCTATGTCACTTTGCAACAGCGGGTCCCATATCGGCACGCTGACCTCAACCCGGCGATCCAAGTTCCGAGTCATCCAGTCTGCCGAACTTAAATAGTAATCTGGATTTCCATCATTGGCGAAAACCAGAATCCGTGCATGGTCCAGGTAGCGTCCAATCACACTGCGCACTTGAATGTTTTCACTCATGTCCTTGACACCCGGCACCAACGAACATATCCCGCGAATAATCAGGTTGATACGAACGCCCGCATTGCTGGCTGCGTACAACTTTCGAATCATGTCCGCATCGACCAAGTTGTTCAACTTCAAAATAATGCGAGCCGGACGTCCCGCTTTGGCATGATCCATTTCGCGTTGAATCAACTGCGAGAACTTCCGTCTTGTACTGTATGGACTCACAATCAAATTGCGAAATACCGGACGCTCATAATTGTTGGAGAAAAAGTCAAACAACCGATCCACCTCTCCTGTGATCTGAGGGTCGGAGGTCAAAAAGGCAAAGTCACAAAAAACCCTTGCCTTTTCTTCATGAAAATTACCGGTACCGATGTGAGCAATCCGTTCAATCTTTCTGTTACGCTGCCGGGTGATCAGAAATAATTTCGAATGAACTTTCAATCCACTCACTCCAAACTCAACCGTTGCACCCGCCTGTTGCAAATGATTGGACACCTCAATGTTGTGCTTTTCATCAAAACGCGCCGACAACTCAATGACCACTTGAACCGCTTTCCCATTGCGCGAAGCATTCATCAGAGCATTGATTACCTGTGAATTTCTCGCCAATCGGTACAGATTGATTTTGATGGATTGGACCGAAGGATCAATCGCTGCCTCACGAAGAATATCGACGACTTGCCCAAATTCATGGTACGGATAGTGCATCAAGATGTCGCGTTTACTGATTTGATCAAGCAAGCTGCTTTTTCGGACCAAATGTGGATGCCCCAACGTTTCCAACCGCTTGTACATCAAATCGACACGCCCCAAATTCGGGAAGTCCATCAAGTCCTTTTTGTTGTGGTAGCGGCTCCCTGGAATCACATTTTCAGATTCGGATAAACTCAAGTTATCGTGAAGCATTTGCAACATGGCCGAGGGCATTTCTCGATCATACAAAAACCGCACAAAATCTCCCTGACGCCTTCGTGCCACGCCGCGTCTCATTTTATCCATCAAGGAACGAGACAAATCATCGTCCATATCAATCTCCGCATCGCGAGTCACCTTGATAGCATGCGCGACCACTGCTTCCGGCTGGAACAACCCAAATATTCGCGGCAATTCTAACCGAATAATGTCTTCTATAAATGCCACGATCTGCTCGGAACCGTCTGAAGGCAAAACCAAGAAACGCGGAACGTGACGCGGCACTTCAATGATGGCGTACTGCATCTTGGAACCCTTCTTTTGACTCAATAACAGCCCAACCGACAAATACAACGAGCCATCCAACAAATCAGGAAAAGCAACATCCTTTCCAATCATAATTGGCACCAAGTGTGTCCGGATTTTTCTTCTGAAATAATTTCCAGCAAAGGCCTGCTGCTCCTCGTTCAATTCCGTTTCATTTACAAACCGAATGTTGTCCTTAGCCAAGTCTGAAACGGCGATTTCAAATGCGTGATTGTATTCAGTTTGCAACGCAATGACACGATCTGAAACCTTTGCAAGGGTCTCCTTCACATCAAACCCCAATGTGGTTGTCGCCTTGTTGCCGACCAAATCCACCCTTTGCAGGTTCGCCACACGGACCCGAAAAAACTCATCCAAATTGTTCGAGAAGATTCCCAAAAACCGAATTCTCTCAATTACGGGGTTTGAAGGATGCGAAGCCTCCTGCAGTACGCGGTGATTGAATGCCAACCAACTGAGTTCGCGATTGATAAACCAATCTGATCCGTTCCTTTTAATGCTCACGCGGTAAAGATATTGCCGCAAGGTCAATCCGCGGGCCCTGTCGAATTAACTTCGCAACGAGTTTCAAACTTAACAACACACAATCATGGCGCATTTGGTCGGAAGGAAAGCCCCGCATTTTTCAAGTTCAGCAATTGTCAATGGATCCTTCACGAAGGGCTTCTCATTGAATCAGTTTATCGGAAAAAGCAACGTACTGTTTTTCTTTTATCCGAAAAGCTTCACATCGCTGTGCCAATCCGAATTGCAGGCCTTCGATGCCTGCATCGATGCTTTTAAAGCCGTGGACACGGTCGTGGTCGGTTGTTCCACAGACACCTCTGACGTGCACAAAGCGTTTATGAATGTGCCGCAATCTGAAGGCGGCATCGCAGGTATTCAGTATCCATTGGTTTCCGATGCGAATAAAACCATCTCCACGAACTACGATGTACTCAGTGGTGATTATGACTATGGAGACGACGGACTTCTATCCGCCGATTCAGACATGGTCGCTTTGCGCGGCCTGTTTCTAATTGATAAGACAGGAATGGTGCAGCATCAGCTCATCAACTTCTATGCCTTGGGACGGAGCGTTGATGAGGCTCTGCGCATGGCATCTGCTTTGCATCACCTACAAACACACGGCGAAGGCTGTCCAGCCAACTGGACTCCAGCAGGCTGATTGTTCTCAATCGGTCTTACCCATTTTGTAAAGCACGCAATTCGCTCCAACTCTTCGGAACCGGAGTCGCTTCTATTGAATGAGGCACATCTTGATTGCTCAAAAATTTGATGACCAATTCATTGAAGATGTCTGGGGCCTCAATGCTGCAAACGTGGCCGCAATTTTCGATGATGGTAAGCCTCATGTTTTTTTGAAGCTTAGCAAACCGCTGTGCCGCTTTGATGAATATATGATCCTGGCTGCCCATAACAACCAAACCTTTCTTCTTTACGGGTCTGTTCAGGTACTCACTTACGAGCTTGAAAAATGGTTTGTACAGTTCGAGCCATTTCAGATATTCTCCGGCTGTTAACCTCAAACTTTGACGTCTGAAAATATACCGACTCAACCGGTGATTCCGCCGCGGTAGAACAATGAAGCTAAACAGCCAATACATGGCTCGATAGGGTAACACATAGGCCAGCAATTTCGCACTGTGCACAAACCAGTGCATCAAAGCACTCCCGTCAAAGATGGCACCGGCCATCACCATGCGATCAACCAGTTCGGGCCGCTCAATGTCGATTTTTTGCAAAATCACACTGCCAATACTCAAGGAGATAAAATGGGCTTTTTGGATGCCCAAGAAGTCGATTACGGCCAGAATATCCGTGGCAACGATATCGAAGTCATAGGCCGGAAACTCAGGCATGATGCCTTTGCTTTCTCCATGATCTCGCAAATCCACTAAAAGCAATCGGTAATGCGGAGCCAGAGCTTCAACCTGAAACTTCCACGTACTGATGCTTCCTCCCGCTCCATGAACAAAAACCAACCAAGGCGCAT
>CAWVYB010000086.1:0-8780 GCA_963934215.1 uncultured Flavobacteriales bacterium
GGTCGCAGCGTTCGCGTCAAACGTCGCAGCAACGTTGTTGTCTGGCTGGCAGCCTGTAGTCGCAATCAACGCGACCACAACGGCTCCTGTTACACTCCCTGTCATTAAATGTTTCATGTATAAATCTGTTTTTAAATTACGCTTTTCGAGCCGAGGTCAAGGCAATGGCAATCAATACGAAGAACATGACCACGGGCGGTGTTGGAAACGGATCTGTTCCTGTGACGGCTACCGCAATGATGGACCCCACGATACACGCTGCGGCACCGACAAAACCGTACAACACCTTTTTGGCATCTACACCCGTCAATTCACGGCACGATAGGAGGATGATTGCCATGCCAATCGCTGAAGAACCGATTACACGGCGCAGCAATCGGGCAATATCATTGGCACGGCCATCCAGATCGACGAAAAGCTTATCGTTGATCAAGTCCGGGAAGAATGCAAACACCAGTCCCACGAACATGAGGACGGAAGGGATGATGGTGAGGGCGGTTTTTGATTTCATCAGGAAGGCGTGTTCTAAAGTAAAATTTCAATTCCAGCGTTGCTTCAAAGGGGGCTTTATCTCGTTTGCAAAGCGACGACTGCAATCAAAAGCAATCTAAAAAAAACGAAAGGACTTAAGAGCAACAAACGTGAATGAATTAGAAAGCCTGAAATACGGGCATTCACAGCACTTTCATGCCATCATTTTAACAAGAACACAGACGGTGTTGGAAAGTCGCTCTCCCTTGAACTGAAGGTTTGAAAACCCATCGGGTCTACTTTCCTTCAATTGGTTTCCGATCAATGCATCTGCGGTACCGGGATGTCCTTCTCACCCCCTGGGATGCAGATATTCTCGACCAGCTCTTGCACGTCTGTCGGCGGTGGTGGCGTGAAGCGCATCACGACCAGGGACACGACGAAATTGATCAGCATCGCGATCGACCCAAGCCCTTAGGGTGAGATGCCAAACCACCATGAATCCTTCAATGCGCCCACGGCTTTCTTGCCCCCATCAAACACCCCAAATTTGAACTTGAGGATATAGAAAATCATGGTGACCATGCCGACCACTATACCCGGAATAGCGCCTTCCTTGTTCATCCGTTTGTGGAAAATGCCCAAAATGATGGCCGGGAAAAACGAGAACGCCGCTTGGATGAGCTCAGGATGCTCCTTTTGCATCTTCTCTCTTTGCTCATGATGAACACAGCGATGCTGAGCCAAGATAGAACTGCAAAAAAGCAGGGAAATCAAGACAAAAAGCAACCGTTGCATGGAATTCATTTTGAAACCACGTCAAGCGCGAAACTGTTTCGCTTTAGCCAATTTACCGAATTTAAAATCAACCGGTTGAATCAGCACAGGCTCTCTATCAACCAACGCAAGGGACCTCATAGCATCCGGTATCACAAACAACGACAACCCGCCCGTGCCAAAAAAAAGGCTGGATTAACTCCTCGACAAAATTTCCGCCACGTTGCCTTCGATGGTCTCGCATAGCCCATCGAGGGGCAAATCGTTTTCGTCCACACCAAAGGGGTCCTCTATTTCCTCAGCGATGAGCTCCACACTCACTAGGATATACAAAACAAGCATGACCACTGGGATACTCCACCACTCGAAGGTGGCTACAAACCCAATGGGAAGGGTCACCACGTAAATGAAAATGAATTTTTTCAGAAACATGCTATAGCTGTATGGAACGGGAGTCTTGAGGATCCGCTCACACCCGCCAAGGACATCAATCATACGCTCCAGGTTTTGAGCGATGAGCCAATGTTCCTGGGCTGTAATTTCGCCCTTGGATAGCAGCTCTGCGGCCCGTCGCTCCATCATTTGGGCCCACGCATTGGGAGCGTGCGTTCCACCTGCAAATTCAGTTGTTTCAGGCAAAACAGGCAAATCCGTTTGACGGGGACGCAAGTGATCACGAAGCGATTTGGCAAATCCCGGGATCGCTTCATTAAAATGCTCGTGGGCATCAGCGTTGGTGGTGAATTCCCGCACGCGAATGGCCAGCGTCCGCGAAACATTGACCAGTGACCCCCACTGTTTCCGGCCTTCCCACCAGCGATCGTAGGCCGTATTGGTACGGAACACCAAAAACAACGACAGTACAAACCCCAACAACGAGTGCACCGCATTGCTTACCTCCATTGGATGCTCCAGGAGCTCAAGCTCCACATAACAAACCGCCGCTGTAAAGGCCCCGATGCCCAACATCGCTGGCACCAACTTCCGGATCACTTGGCGGTTGTACGCGTGAAAAATGAGGCTAAACCAACTTTTAGGATTGTAAGGAATCATGCGTTCAAAGGTCCGAAAAATCAAGTTCGATAACGACGTCATCTTCGAGAAGAGGATTGGAGCCCTTGAAGGAATACAATCTATTCTATCGGCGATCCAAAGGTTGGTCTAACTGAACCGTTTCTCCTGAGTTGAATCATTTGGGAAAACCGTGTAAACGGGTCACGAACTTGATTGCCTGAAATGACATCAAACCAGTCCATTTCCATCCCAAAGACCATCCCAATTCATTCTTGCAACATCTTCTCAAGAAATGGTAGCCCCGCCGAGAATCGAACTCGGATCAAACGTTTAGGAAACGCTTATTCTATCCATTGAACTACGGGGCCATGCCTCTTGCCTTATGAGCGCAAGGCTTCCGGAGCCAGCGCCGAGAAGAGGAAGGAAAGAAGTGCGCCCAGTAGGACTTGAACCTACGACCAATGGATTATGAGTCCACTGCTCTAACCAACTGAGCTATGGGCGCGCTCTCGGCCGCAAAGGTAATTGGTTCAGCGCTGAGATGATGCCTATTGTACCAACGAGATGCGCAACAACTTCCATTTTTCTCCTTGCCACACGCGAACGATGCAAATCCTTTGCCGGATTGCGTCAGTTTCAGTCAATTGTCGGCCGCTCGTATCGAACCACTCCACGCGTTCGTACGGGCGGTTGCTAGCGATGGAAGCGGTCACGGGATTCCACCACACACACCACTCGTCGTGGGATTGTTCGCTGACGGCCGTCACGACAAATGTCAATAAATCGCTCTGAGCGGAGCAGCCATAGGCGTTGGTGACCTGGAGGTAGTAAGTCTGACCGACTTGGGGATTGGCAAACAAGAGGCCTGTTGCACCTTCGACGGGCAGGCCGTCGGCGGTGTACCATTGGAGGGCGTTGGACCCCGATCCCGTGTTGTTGGCTAAGAAGGCGTTGCTGGCAAAATCAATGAAGATTTCGGGTGTGGAGGGGCTGGAGAATACAGCGATGTTGACCGATAAGGAATCGCTGCAGCCTTCGTTGCTCACGGCGTACGACACGGTGAAATCCCCCGGAGGGTTGACCAAACTGGGATCAAAGAACGCACCGACCACGCCCTCTCCATACCACGTACCCCCTTCCGTCGCTGCCGTGAGTGGCATGGGGCCGTCGTTGGCGCACATGGAACTGGAGCAGAAAATCGTCGCGTCTGGTGTGGCCAGCACTTCCACGGTACACGAGACCGCCTCCTCCCCGATGGTGTAGGTGATTTCATGCACTCCGATCCCGGCTGCTGCCGGATCCCAGTACACTCCGTTCACCCCCGGACCGGAAATGACGCCGCCGGGAGGTCCCCACTCCAACGATTGAACCGATCCATCGATGCAGGCATCCGCTGGGCAAACGATGTAGGGAATGACTTCCAACGCAAAATCGTACACGACGGACGGATCGCTGAAGGCGGCGATTGGCGCTCCATTGGTGTTGGCCCATCCTTCCAAATACTCCGGCGCCTCGTCGTTGGGATACGTCGCTTCACCTCCCGTGAGTGCCTGCCAAATGCGCAAAGTAAAAGGCTCTCCGGCGGTGATGCCTTCGTCGAGATCGGTGGTCGTGGCATCATCGCCGTACACCGCCAAATTGAAATACGCCCAGCCCTCGTTGATGATGACGGGCGCTGCGCCAGCGCAATTCCCAGCCGCGTCAAATGCTCCAATCCAGTCCGCAGCAGCGGCGGGTGTGCCGTTGATGGTCGCTTGACCGAGCACGACGCCTGAAGCGTTGGTGGGCGTCCATTGCCATGTGGCGGGTTGGGCGAGAGCTGTTGGAGCAAACGCCAAAATGAGTATTGAACCTACAATGGCCCGTGTTAACGCCTTCATGGCATGAATTTACGTGATTTTCTCACTCTTCACATTCCAATCCGAAATCACCAAGAACAGCCAGTAAATCAGTCACCTCAACCAACCCATTGCCGTTGAGGTCGCTTGGGCAATTTGCGTTGTTTGATCCGTCTTCACAAACACACATCTGATTGGCAGCATCCCAAACCGTCGAACCGCCACAGGCGATCGCGCCGATATTGCAATCATTTCCAAACAATGGATACACGCAACTTTGATCGGCACACAGCGCATCGGGATTGAAATTGCATGCGTTTTGATCCATGCAGCCCGCTGCAGAATCGTAGGACAGGCAGCTCTGGTCGTCACACCCCGCGAGCGGATCGTAGTTGCAAGCGCCTTGATCTGTGCAGCCCGGCAGGGTGCATGAGTCGTCATCAAACACAGCGGTGGGGTCGTAATTGCAGGCTTCTGGATTGGTGCAACCGGACTCTTCTATACAGTTGCCAAAGTCGATTCCCCAGGCAAACAAATATCCGTCATCAGCCCCCCAAGCATCGCAAATCTCAATCTGCCATACCCCATCAACCGGACATCCTTCAAGCAATGAAAAGGGCTGAGCAGATTCATACATACCAGCGGGAAGTGTACCCCCAGCGTTGTCAGCCCAAGTGCCATTGGTGGCTGTTGGAGACCAAGAATAATCCCACCCAACGCCTGGTCCCGTACCATCTAATTGGTCCGGAATGCCGATTTGAGTGCTTGCTCCTCCTTGCTGATGGACCGCCAAGCTTTGGCCATTGGGACATGTGTAGGTAATGGTCAAATCGCCCATATAACTGTGCTCCATGTTCACAAACAACGAAACGCCTGACACCTCAGAGACGATTGCGCTTGGGTCTCCGATTGAAACTTCTGTTTCCCATGAAAAACACATCGTCTGATCATCCGGAATGGGCTCGCCATCTCCAAGATCCACATAGGCGCAGAGCTCTTCTTCGGGGGGGGCGCAATTGGCAACGACCATGACTTCAACCGTTGCCGATTGACCGCATTCATCCTGAACCACTAACACGAATGTCGCATCGTCAATGATGACGGCGTTTAATGTCGCGTCTGTATCTACCAAAGATCCTGCCTCGGAGTACCATGCAAAATTCAATAAACCGTTGCCGGTAGCTTCTGCTGGGATAGAAATTACAGATTCGCATTCTGCGAGAACGGTATCCTGAACTTCAATTTCAATTGGCGCTACATTGTAAAGAACGGCCACGCTATCCGATGCTTCCATCCCACAAGCATCCGTCACGGTGACAAAAACCTCCTCGACATTTTGCCAAGCGCTCAGGCTAAGAATTGATGGGTCAAGCCAAGATGCAAACAACGCATTCCCGTCCTGATCTTCCCACGCATATTGATAGTATCCTCCTTGGGCTGTGTCATAGTTTCCCCCGGATGCTATAGCCTGAATATCAACCACTTCATTGCATGAAAGGGCAATTGAATCATTCAATACATTGACTTCAAGCAGATCAACTCCCACCACACTGACCTCAATGATCGCGCCTTGTGACGCTGTCCCACATGTATCTCCTACGATGACTCCACAGCTCCAAAGGCCTGCTGAATCTGGCTCAAACATAAATGGCGCCCCTTCTTGGTCGTTGCAAAGCCAATCATAAGTGTAAACTCCATATCCACCGCTCACAATAGGTGCTAGCTCAATGGCACCTCCCAAACACATTTGGGTGTCGTAACCATTGACCACGAGCGCCGGTGGATTGTCCGCAATGTAGAAGCTAAATACTGAGACTAACCCCATCCCATCGCACGCTAGTGGATTTTGGATTTGCAATTCTATCAACTCCAATTCCTCTTCGATGTCGTCAATGGCCGCAACAAATTCAATGTTCAAGGAACTCTGAAAAGGTTGGAAAACAACGGAATCGGGCAATGGAAGCAACGATCCATCTGGTTGAAGCTGACCATAATCTACCCCATTCAATGCCTCACCGTTGTCGTAACTGATTTGAATGGTTTGCGGCTGCTCAAGCGGAGAGTCCAATGGACGTTCAATCGTTATGTTTGCCTGTCCGCATTGCTCATAGATCGTATTCGTGTCTGGCCCTCCAATGTCAGTCCCCAAATCAATTTGAGCAATGGCGTTGGATTCGAAACTCCCCTGCTCAATGACAACGACCGATTCCGCAGCGGTGTCGCTGCCATCTGCAATGGCCAGCTTGATGTGATATGTTTCTCCGCATTGAACAGCGTGTTCTGCGGTGAATGAAGCCGTGTACCCATTGATGCAAATGCCTTGCTGTGGTTGGTTGTTGATGTAATACTCTGAATTCAACATCGAATTCACTGAAGAAACGGTAATCGGTAGAGCAGGATCTGTATTCGGAACAACGGCAATGTTCACAGCTCCATTGGGAAATCCCGGCGGACTAGCGTACGTACCAGTGATTCCAGGACCACTCAAGAAAAATGCAAAAACATCATTGTACTGGGAGTTGATATAATTTTCATATTCATCGGATCCAAAAGCGTAGTTGAAACGAATCGAATCGCCTGAAGCCGTAAAATCAAATTCCAATGTGCTCACATCGTTCACAGAGCTAACCGAAAACGATTCACCAATCAGCGGTGGAACCGAATTGGCAACTGCCAATAAATCAGGGTCACTGTAACCACTCCCTAAACAGCCGGTGCATGGCACAAAAGCACTCGGACACCCTAAATTTTCGGCTGCATCCGAACTCATCACAAGCCCCGTCGGTATCGAAAAGGAATCTTCTGCTCCGGTCAACATTCCAAGTTGCTCGGACCCTCCCGAATATGTGATGTTAGACGCTTGAATTCCGCTGCCGAGCAACACGTCATTCACATACTGCTCCAATGCAAGTCCCGATTCCACTTGCACCTGAGCGGCCAGCGAAAACTGGAAGAATCCAAAGAGCATCAGGAGGAGGCAACGCATTGTGTGATTTTTCATTTCTTCAATCTATTGGGATCATTCTTGGATCGACCGTTGGAGTTGGCGAATCGTCAATTTCGCTTGAGCACCGGCGCGGTCAGTAAGACCTCATCGCCTTTGAATATTTTGCACGTGTACATTCCCGGCGCTAGGCCTGATACGTCCCATGTGCCATTCAATGCGCCTTTGGCCTGCCAACCCATGGGTTGCTGAGCCACCACTTTGCCCATGGCATCCGTCAACTCGCAGAAGACGTGCCCCGGTGTTTCGAGCGTCGCACTCACTTGCAATGTTTCGGAGAACGGATTCGGGAAGACCGAAGCCATTTCCTTGGCCGCTCCAAATGTCAAATTCATGTACTTCACATCCATCTGACCTGAGTAGGTCAATGTCTGGTCCGCACGCTGGCCGTGGTGTTCGAAATGCAACGCTTCGCCCACTTGCAACCCTTCAATGCCGTCCGTGGCCGGATCGTCGCCGAAGAGTGCTTTGGTCATGAGGTAGCCGCCTTCGAGGACGGACAGGTTTGCGACCACACTTTCGTCCGACCGGCGAACTTGTACTTGCGTGCCCGCGGCATGCGTCAAGTCTGACGTGCCGTTGACGAGCATGAAGTTGGGATTGGCGTGTTGTGAGGGGGCGCCGGTGAGCGCTGCGAGCGGCTCGTTGATGCCGTCCGTGGCGAGGCCGTTGGGATCGAACGCTTCCGAGACCTTGACCCAGTAGCCGAAGCCGTTTTCGAGGGCGATGAGGCTGTTGAGGAAGGACAAACCGTTGGGATCGAAGTAGCTCGACCCTTCATTGTATCCGGTCACATAATCCAGCGTTCCCTCGGCGATGAAGTCCGCGAAATAGCCCGCAGGCGATGCATCGGCAGCATTCGGGAAGCCGATGATGTTCCAACCGGCGTTGAGGGCCGGGAGGTAATTCGCTTGGAGCGAAGCGCCGCTGATTTCGAGGGTGTCATTGTTGGTGACGCGCACCCAGTAGCCTTGGCCGTTGGTGAGCGCGCTCAAGGAGTTGAGGAAGGAGAATCCACTCGGGTCGTAAAACTCAACACCATTGTCATAGCCGGTGATGTACTCCAAATTGCCCGGCTCCAAGGTCGCAAAGACTGCTTCTACGGATGCGTCGGTCGGAATGCGATCCGTTGAAATCAAATTCCAGCCCGCCTGCAATGCAATCACATCGACCCCCGCAGGGATATCGAGGGTGATCGTGGACGGATCGCTCGCATTGCCATTGACGTCATAATTGATCGCCGTGTAGGTATACGAATTGCCCGCTTGAACCGCAGCGTCCAGCACCAACGTATCGGTGCCCACTTCCGCCGAAAATCCATCCTCGTTGAAGATCTCTGTGTAATCGTAGTCTTCCTCGGTGGGTGCAGCCCAACTGATCTGCGCTTCGCCCGTTTCGAGGATGAGGCCGTTGAGTTCAGGATCTTCCGGAGCGAGGTTGTCGACGGCTTCGCCGCACACCACGTTGGAAATCCAATACGTGTCATCGTCGGCGGTGTGCGCCGCAACGAAATAGCAGCTCGAGAAATCACCGAACGCATTGGTGTTGCCCAGAGCCGGGGCCTGGTAGGCGTAATTGTTGAGACTCAAAGAAGGCATCTCGCCCAACAATTCCCAGTTGCCATCCGCTACATCCGTGATGGGGGCGCCGGTCGGGTCAAAATGCCGCCAAAACGC
>CAWVYB010000087.1:0-8727 GCA_963934215.1 uncultured Flavobacteriales bacterium
GTGATTTCTTGAGATCGTATATCCAGATCAATGTTTTTGAGGACTTCCAAGTCTCCAAATTGTTTGCGAATACCGCGCGCTTCAATCATCAAGTCATTCATGGTTGCAAACTACGCACAATCCCGGGTCTCGTTCCCTAACTTTGCGCCGCAAATCGGTTTCAAAAGAAAGCACCATGAACATTCACGAGTACCAAGGCAAGTCCATTTTGAAGAGCTTCGGCGTAGCCATCCAAAATGGGTATGTCGCAGACAATCCGGAGGCGGCTCATGAAGTAGCCTTGAAGCTGGCGGAGGAAACGGGCACGAGCTGGTTTGTCGTGAAGGCGCAAATCCATGCTGGTGGTCGCGGTAAGGGAACGGTTACGGAAACCGGTTCACATGGTGTGGTGCTGGCCAAAGGATTGGATCAGGTCAAGGACAAGGCAGCAGGAATCCTCGGCGGTCATTTGGTGACAGCGCAAACAAACGCAACAGGCAAGCAAGTCAGTAAGGTTTTGATTGCTGAAGATGTATACGGCCCCGGCGATAGCGATCCCAGTGAGATTTACATGAGTGTGTTGTTGGATCGTGCCAACGGTCGCAACATTATTATGTACAGCCCGCAAGGCGGGATGGACATTGAAGCGGTTGCAGAGGCGACTCCTGAGTTGATTTTTAAGGAATCCATTGATCCAGCTGTTGGGTTGCAGGGATTTCAAGCACGCCGTATCGCTTTCAACTTGGGCTTAAGCGGTAAGGCTTTCAAGGAGATGACCAAGTTCGTGGTCTCACTGTATAAGGCGTATGTAGGTTGCGACGCGACCATGTTTGAAATCAATCCGGTCTTAAAGACGTCGACCGATACCGTGATTGCTGTGGATGCCAAAGTATCGCTGGATGCCAACGCCCTGTATCGGCACAAGGACTATGCTGAAATGCGGGATACTTCTGAAGAAGACGCAACGGAAGTGGAGGCGGATGCGGCTGGTTTAAACTTTGTAAACCTGGACGGCAATGTGGGATGCATGGTCAATGGGGCAGGTTTGGCTATGGCGACCATGGACATCATTAAATTGAGTGGTGGTGAGCCAGCGAACTTTTTGGATGTTGGAGGTACGGCTGACGCTGCGCGTGTTGAAACGGCATTTCGGATCATTTTGAAGGATCCTTCTGTCAAGGCCATTTTGGTCAATATTTTTGGAGGTATTGTTCGTTGTGATCGAGTTGCTCAAGGAGTGGTTGACGCGTATCGCAACATGGGGAACATCGATGTTCCGATCATTGTGCGTTTGCAAGGGACCAATGCCGAGGAAGCGAAGAAACTCATCGATGAGTCTGGGCTGGAAGTGCGTTCAGTAATTCTGTTGCAGGAGGCCGCTGATGCAGTTGCAGACGTGTTGGCCTAAGCGAACAGCGCTCAAGTCAACTTTTCGATCATCAAAATACCATCCCGAAGGGGAAGGAGTGTTGTGCGCACGCGTGAATCATTCGCCAGTGAGGTAGCGAGTCGTTCGAGCATCGCTGCAATGGGATCTTTTTCTTTCCGGTCGTCCAACACTTTCCCCCACCACAAGACGTTATCGACCAGGACCCATCCTCCAATCCGAACCCGTTTGAGGGCTTCTTCGACGTATTGCTCGGTTCGCGCCTTGTCGGCATCGATCCAAACCAGATCATAGGGACCATCGAGTCCCGGTAAAACATGAAGCGCTTCGCCATTGTGCCGGCGTATAGCAGCCTGCAATCCGGCGGCCGCCCAAAACTCATCTTGAATTTCATTGAGCTCGTCGTTGGGCTCAACCGTGTCAATAGTCCCGTTAGGCTGCAGCCCCGTGGCCAAGCAAATGGTAGAATAGCCGGTGTACGTGCCCAATTCCAAAACGGACTGGGGCCGAATCATCCGGCTGATGTTGGCTAAAAACCGACCTTGAATCGAGTCACTGAGCATTTGTGGAGTCAGTACATGTTGCCACGTTGACCGCCTCAATCGCTTCAAAATGTCCCACTCTTCGGTGCTGTGCGCTTCAGCATAAGCCAGCACCTCATCGTTTAGATCATGAATCATACCGGGAGATTAGCAAAGTACAATTCGCGCTGCTATATGCATCGCAGACACAGAAGTTGGTCCAAGTGCCCTTGTCCTTGTCGACAATTCTGGCGCATTCATTGAATCCAGCTTCGCAGCTTGCCAACGGACATTCTGCGCTGGCTGCTTCCGTCCCGAAAGCGCAGATGAAATGGCAATGGCTAACAATGCACGCCACTTGTTCTCCAAAGCAAGAGCTGGTCAAGTCCATCTGCACCTCCGTAAAAGGCATCAGACATTTTTCACCTTCACTTAAACAATCCAGTCCATAAGTGGAAGCGATTCTCTGAACGAATTCGGTATTTTGGTAGGTGTAATTCAAATCAATGGAGCTGCATCCCCCTTGTGCCAAACCAGAATGATTCACCCCAAAAATCCAAAAGAAAACAATGGCCAAAAACGATGATCGAATGAAAATACTCATGTTATGAAAATACGACATTTTATTCATTTCCCCGAATGCCATCGCTTGCTTATCAAGGGAGACTAACTTTGCGTGTGATGGGTAAAATCAAGCGATCATCCAAGGGGAATCAATCAAGTCATGATGGCTTGGTCTTTTCCACGGATACGTCCTGGAAACAGGAGGTGCCATCTGATCATCAGCAAGATGCCGTTGACGCGACGAAACAAACGCTATATGTTAGTTTGAATCGAAAGCAACGTGCAGGGAAACCAGTAACCTTTGTCGAGGGGTTTCAGGGTCCTGCAATGGACTTGCTTCTTTTGGGGAAGCAACTTAAAATGGAATGTGGTGTTGGAGGAGCGGTAAAAGAGGGGTGCGTTTTGATTCAAGGAGATCATCGTGATCGCGTTGTGTTGTCGTTGGAAAAACAAGGGTTTCGAGTTAAACGGAAAGGGGGATGATGAATCAAGAAAAACAAGGTGCTGAACAAACTGATGGCCAGCGAGCAGAAGCTTCCAACGGGTTGCCTATTTATTTTGCCAAGACTTTGGCAGGAATGGAGCGGCTACTCAAGGATGAGCTGATCGAACTTGGTGCGACCGATCTGGTGGTAGTCCGAAGAGGTGTTGAGTTTGGAGCCGATATGGCAACGTTGGTTCGAGTTTGCCTTTGCACACGTTTTGCCATTCGTGTTTTACGACCAGTCTTGTGGTTTAAAGCAGAAAACACCGACGCGCTGTATGAAGAGGCAACCAAATGGGAGTGGGGCTCTGTCATGACCCCTTCAGCCACATTTGCAATCGACGTTACGGCGCATTCCGAGTATTTCACACATTCCCAGTTTGCAACGCTCCGTTTGAAAGATGCTATTGTAGACCACTTCAGAACGTCTTCGGGAATTCGTCCCAATGTCGATCGTGAAAACCCCGATGTACGTATTCACTTGCACATCAACCAGAACCAAGTGACCATTTCGCTAGATGCTTCTGGTCGACCTCTTGCCCGACGCGGATATCGTCCGATGGGAGCAAAAGCGCCTTTGAGTGAAGTGCTTGCAGCGGGATTGTTGGCGAAAGCAGGTTGGACGCCGGATATTCCTTTGTATGACCCGATGTGTGGTTCAGGGACCTTTAGTGTTGAAGCTGCTCTGTGGGCAGATGGTTATCCAATCCAGTGGCACCGTCGAAAATTTGCTTTCATGGATTGGAGGGGGTTTGATGAGGACGTATGGTGGGATGTGCGTGATGATCTAAAATCGGAACGCCAGTTCGTTGAATCAACAATTCATACTTCTGACAAGGATTATGGAGCCGTTTCGCAGACTCGTGCGGCGCTATCGAATATGGAACTCGATGGTCGTGCGGAATTGGGGCGCTCAGATTTCTTCAAGTTGATTCCGCGTGATGACTCGGGAATTGTGGTCATCAATCCGCCGTATGGCGAGCGCATGGAGGTAGATGACTTGGATGCCATGTACTCAGCAATTGGAGATCGTTTGAAGTCGCATTGGGCTGGATTCAGCGCGTGGATTATTTCCTCCGACTTTGACGCGCTGAAGCGTGTAGGGTTAAAGCATAGTTCACGAGAAACCATGTACAACGGTCCTTTGGAGTGCCGCTGGGTAGGATTTGAATTGTACGAAGGAAGCCAGGAAAAGAAAGGGAACCCCGCAGAGGAGTTCCCGGCGGTCGCAGATAGCGTGTCGCCCGAAGTGATTACTGAAGAGGATTCTTCCGTTGTGACGAACGAAACATTACCCGATACTGCCTCGGATGCCGCAGAATCCTCAAAAAGCTAAGCGTTGTCAAAGTACAAGTTGAAAGGCCGTGGCATAGAGTCCCTTTCTTCCAAAAGTATAGAACAAAAAAAAGAGCGACACTCAGGTGCCGCTCTTTTCGATTTCAGTCCAAATTGCTTAGAGCTTTTGAACAGTAGACTTGTAGCGTGTAGAAGCGGTCTCTAGTGTGAGGGTGTAGAATCCCGTTCGCAAAGCACGTAGGTCAATTGTAGCATACGCTTCTTGTGTCGTCTGTTGCAAAACCAATCGGCCAGCCATGTCCACTACGGTGAGCAAACCTGTTTGGTCTGTTCCAAGGCGAATTAGATCCGAAGTTGGATTGGGGTAGGTCTTCAAGAACTCTGCAGCATGGGATTGAATGCCATTCACTTCTCCGATGATCACATCGGCTTCAGACCGAACTTCAAGCTTGTACTCCTCAAACGTGTAGTGAATGCAGCCCGCAATGCTGTATGTTTCTCCTTGAATCCAGCCGTCTGCAGGCAAGTACATGTAATCGTTGGTTTTAAGTTCTCCGCTTCCATCGTCAAAAAACGCTTCGCCATAATCGGCGTCAGCAGTCGTGCAAGTGGCATTGATGATCTGAACAAAACAACCTTCATACGCCTCACTTGAGGCCAACTCGCCCGTCGTGACGATGGATGGCGCTGGGACGTCATTGCCAGAAGAAACGACTTCAAAATAGCTCACGTTACCAAGCTCTGTTACATCAAGGTACTCTTGAACTTCAGCTTCGATGACGACCTCGTCTCCAACATTGGGAGCTTGTGTGTTGTCAAAAACAAAAACGCCATTCCAAGGTCCAGAGCCATCTTGAACGAAGTACCCAATGACGCCTGACGTGGATGAGGTTACATTGTTTGCCGATACGATGCCAGTGGTGGTTACGGATTGGCCAACTAACGGTGAACTGAACAATTCGCCTTGAATTTCTGCTATTGAATGCGTGACACCTTGGCTTGAAGCTTCATTAAAAGAGAGCAGCAGGGCAAATAATGCAACTCCGGTCATGTAAATGTGTTTCATTTAAAAGAGTGTTTTGTGAATGTACCTTTGAAAGGCAAAGAGAAATGAAAAACAACGAACTGCAAAATAGCAGCCGCATCATGTTCATAACCGGAGCAACTTCCGGTTTTGGAGAAGCCATAGCGCATCTTGCGGCATCAACAGGGTATCATCTCATCATTTGTGGTCGCCGGGAAGGGAGGCTCAATGCATTGAGGAAGTCCTTAGGAGCATGTGTGTTGAAGTCTTTGGTATTTGATGTGTGCGATGAACACGCCACACGGAAGGCTTTGTTTGAGCTTGCAGAGACCATGGTGCCTCATGTGTTAATCAACAATGCCGGCTTGGCCGTTGGAACAGGTGCCATCGATGTAGGGGTTTACGATGATTGGAACCGCATGATCGATACCAACATTAAAGGTCTCTTGCACGTGACGCGTGAATTGACCCCACGCATGCAAGCGGGGTCTCGAGTCATTAATATGGGATCTGTGGCAGGGAAGCAGCCGTACCCAGGTGGCGCCGTGTACAATGCAACCAAATTTGCTGTGGATGGATTGACTAAGGCCATGCGCATGGATTTGTTGCCACGTGGGATTCAGGTTGCACAAGTCGCTCCAGGTGCTGCCAATACTGAATTTAGTCTGGTGCGATTCAAAGGAGATGAGCAACAGGCGAAGAGTGTCTATACTGGATTTGAGCCCTTATCGGCAGTGGATGTGGCGGAAGCAGTGATGTTCATTGCGGATCGTCCACCTCATGTGAGCATTCAAGACATCTTGATCATGCCAGCTGCTCAAGCCTCCGTTCATCACCTCTTAAGAAACAATTCATGAAGACGAGTATGCTCCTTTTTATCGGTGTCCCGAGGTTCGTTGTGCTTTCGGCGTTAATCAGTTTTTTGGCGACGCTGTCTCTTTTGATTTCAGGGTGTAGTTTTCAATCGCTGGATGCGGACTGCATTGTCCACAATGGCAGTATTTTAACCTTGGATCCTGAAAATTCAATGGCCCAAGCATTGGCGATCAAGGATGGTCGCATTTTAGAGATTGGCGCGAACAGGCAAATTTTAAATAAGTACCGCGCGCCTGTGCAAATTGATTTGCGCGGTGGAGTTGTTACTCCTGGCTTGATGGATGCCCATGCCCATTTAATTGGATATGCCGACGGCTTGCTGGAAGCAGACTTGGTAGGGACAGACTCTTGGGATGAAGTGCTGGAGAAGGTGGTTTCGCATGCGAAGGAACATCCTTCAACGTGGATTCGCGGCAGAGGTTGGGATCAAAATGATTGGTTACAGGCAGAGTGGCCCAACAGAAGGACCTTGGATTCTTTGTTCCCGAACGTTCCAGTTGTTCTGGAAAGAATTGATGGGCATGCCATTATGGTGAATGGAGAAGGTTTAAGAAGAGTCGGCCTCACCTGTGACATGGAACAAGATGGGGGAGTGATTCTCTGTGACGAAAATAATGAGCCTACCGGGGTGCTCATCGATGAGATGGCCAATCGTGTGCTACGTTTTATGCCTGAATACGATTCGCTGTATCGAGTGCAAGCTTTCCTAGAAGCACAGACTAAAATGCTGGAGCATGGACTGACTCAAATTACAGACGCCGGATTGTCCTCTAAAGAGATTGAAAGATTGCTCGCGTTTGAAAAACAGGGCTTGCTGAAACTTCGGATCAACGCCATGGTTAGTGGCAATGATGATGACATTGGCTGGCTTCTTGAGAACGGACCGATCACAACCGACCGGTTAACGGTGCAGTCTGTCAAGTTTTATATGGACGGAGCGTTGGGTTCTCGGGGTGCGATGTTGATTGACCCGTATAGTGACTTGAAGGGATGGCGCGGCGTGAGTATGCTGGATAGGGACTGGTTTAAAAATCAGCTCGAACATTTGCATGCCAGCGGAATGCAGGCTGCCACACATTGCATAGGGGATTCTGCAGTGCGTTTGGTTTTGAATGCATATGCTGAGGTACTGGACGGTCCAAATGATCGGCGATGGCGTATTGAACATGCCCAAGTGGTGGCAAAGGATGACATGAACCAATTCGGTGCATATCACATTATCCCATCCATTCAGCCAACGCATGCCACAAGTGATATGTATTGGGCTGGGGAGCGACTAGGTCGGAATCGCATCCGAAGGGCTTATGCCTATCAGGAGTTGCTCGCGCAAAATGGCATGGTGGCATTGGGAACAGACTTTCCTGTGGAAGATATTGACCCTCGAAAGACGATGTTTGCTGCGACGGCTAGGAGAGATGCTGCGGGGTATCCGGATGAGGGGTTTCAAATGAAAAATGCATTGACTCCGGATCAAACGCTTCGTGGAATGACTCAGTGGGTGGCTTTGACTCAATTTCAAGAGCAAGATCTAGGGACCATTGAGGTTGGAAAGTTTGCGGACTTCACCTGGATGGACCGAAACTGGTTGAAGGTGAGCCCGAAAGATTTGTTGTCCACTAGAATCATGGGTACGTGTATTGAGGGTGAATGGGTCTATTTGAACGAATAACGATGCGTAGTAAACATTATTCCACGAACTGGATTGGCCTTGCTGGGGTTTTTGTTCTTGCCGTTTGTGTGGGGTATTGGATTCTGGCTCCGGAAAAATCGCTACCGATTATTCAGCCAGCAGATCTCAATCCTGCATTAGTAGACCCCAATCGTTGGGCACAAACACAGCACCAGGTGCTCCCCTTTGAGCTGGTCAACCAAATGGGGGACACGGTGACTGAAGCTGACGTAGAAGGGCAGGTGCGCATTGTCGACTTCTTTTTCACACGGTGCGCGACACTGTGTCCTATTATGACATCCAACATGAAGGGCATTCAGGACGCGCTGCAAGGAAGAGAGGGCTGGAGGCTCATGAGTCACAGTGTCACTCCTGTGGCAGACAGCGTTCCCATTCTGTCACAATACGCGAACAAGTATGAAGCGAATTCTTTGAGCTGGTGGTTTCTCACGGGCTCAAAAAAACACATCTATACCTTGGCTCGTCAAAGTTATTTTGCCTGTTACGATGAAGATCAAGGGGGAGATGGAGGATGGCAAGATTTCATTCACACAGAGAACATGGTCCTCGTCGATGGTCAAGGAAGACTCCGTGGGTTTTATGACGGAACAGACTTGGAGTCTGTTAATCAGTTGATTGAAGATGCGCTCTGGTTGATCGAAAAAAAAGATTGAAAAAAAGTGGATTTCGGTTGGGTTATCCAGCAAAGTTAAACGTACATTTGCGCCCGCTTTCGAAGGAAAGTTTGTTGTTTGAAAGGTGGTTGACCCCGGAAATAAATTGATCTTATCGATTGATCCAAGAGCTTCGAAAGAAGCTAATTGTTGACCGCTTTGTTTTAACGAAGCAATTGAAGAAGCCCTCGGGCCGATTCTAAATACGTTCTTTGACTTGATGCAGCAGCCCGGAATCTTTCTTCGGAAGGAT
>CAWVYB010000088.1:0-8469 GCA_963934215.1 uncultured Flavobacteriales bacterium
TATTTTAGCAAATCCCGATGAAAACAAATCCAACATCCCCTCAACGGGCTATTCTCCACCTTGATCTCGACACGTTTTTTGTGTCGGTCGAGCGGCTTATGGACCGTCGCCTCAACGGCCAGCCCATTCTGATTGGCGGAACGGGTGATCGAGGAGTGGTTGCTGCCTGCAGCTATGAGACCCGAGCGTTTGGTGTCCACTCGGGAATGCCGATGCGGCAAGCCCGCGCCATGTGCCCCGAAGCGCTTGTGATTCGCGGGCATTCGAGCAACTACATGAAGCACTCGGATTTGGTAACCGAAATTGTGCGCGAAGCCGTCCCTGTTTGCGAGAAAACTTCCATCGATGAGTTTTATGCCGACCTCAGCGGCATGGATCGGTTTTATGGCTGCTGGGATTTCTCACGTGAATTGCGGCAGAAAGTGATCCGAGAGACCGGATTGCCTATTTCCTTCGGCCTTAGCACGAGTAAAACAGTGAGTAAGGTCGCTACGGGGGAAGCCAAGCCCTCCGGGAACATCCGGGTCGATAGCGGCACCGAACGCCCCTTTCTCGGACCTCTTTCCATTCGGAAAATCCCCCAGGTAGGTACCAAGACCTACCAAACGTTACGAAACCTAGGCGTTCGCCGCATCCACACCATCCAAGAAATGCCCGTGGAATTGATGGAGCAGGTCTTGGGTCAAAACGGCAGTGCCATTTGGCGAAAGTCCCATGGGATCGATACCAGTCCTGTGGTGGCTTTCAACGAGCGCAAGTCCATTTCTACAGAACGGACCTTTGCCAAAGACACCACGGACATCGAAAAGCTTCGCGGGATTTTGATTGCCATGGCGGAAAATCTCGCCTACCAATTGCGGCGCGGCAACAAGCTCACTGCCTGCATCTCGGTGAAAATTCGGTACGCCGATTTCGACACCCGCTCACTGCAATCCCGTATTGCGTATACCGCATCTGACCACATCCTGTTGCCTAAAATCAAGGCGCTCTTCGAACAACTGTACGATCGCAGGGTGCAGGTTCGACTCATTGGCGTCCGGTATACCCACCTCCTCGAAGGAGCCTGTCAAATGGATCTCTTCGAAGACACGGATGAGCGCTTGCACCTCTACCGCGCTTTAGACCGCATTCGCAACCAATATGGAGACCGCAGCATTGTCGCTGCCGCGGGCCTTGAAGCGCGTACCATCGGCCGTCCCAATCCTTTTAATGGAGAAGCGCCCTTGCTTCTTGCCAACCGTCATCAGTAAATTCATCGCATCATGTGTGGTCGCTACGTCACCGTCTCTTCTGTTCAATCCATCGAAAAACGCTTCAACGTGCAATCGACTCCCGAAGTCACCGCAGCTTGGCGCCCCAACGCCAACGTTTCTCACGGAGAACAGGCTCCCGTCATTGCCAGCGATGCTCCTCAAACGCTTCAAATGCAGCAGTTCGGCTTTACACCGCGCTGGGCCAAGAAGCAGTTTTACATGATCAATGCCCGATCCGAAGGAGACCACAACAAAGAGGATGATCCGCGCTACACGGGTGCCATGGGCATCATTCAAAAGCCCATGTTTCGCCAATCCATCCGCGACCGGAGGTGCCTGATTCTCGCCGATGCTGTGATAGAAGGTCCCAAGCAGCAAAAACTCACCAAGCCCTACCTCGTCTATCCACGCAATGGTGTCAGGCCGTTTGCCATGGCGGGGATTTGGGACGAATGGGCAGATCCCAAAACCGGAGAAATCATTCGGTCATTTGCCATCCTCACCACCGTGGCCAACACCCTTCTGCAAACCATCGGACACCACCGCTCACCGGTGCTATTGCCAGAAGAAACCGAGCACGCTTGGCTCGACCTGTCCACGCCCCTCGCGGACATTACGGCCATGCTCGGGCCGTTTCCCAGTAACGCGTTCAACGCTTACCCCATTTCACCCGAAATCCGAGACCCCCGGGTCAACGGTTCCGACTTGCTGCAGCCCATTGGCCAACGCATTCACGTTGAACACGAATTCATGCTCCACCAGGAACTCGAGCTGTTTGGCATGGGAGAGTCGCGCGCGCGCAATCGCCGTTCTGGGGAACAAGGAGCGCTGTTCTCCTAACCCGCAAATCGATGCACTTGCACTGTCACTCGTGGTTTAGTCTGCGCCATGGACTCATGCGGCCCGAAGAGCTTCTTGCCGAAGCGAAAGCGGTTGGGATCACGGAACTGGCGTTGACCGACATCAACAACACTTCGGCCAACTGGGATTTTGTCCGACTGGCCCCGCGTTATGGAATTCGGCCCGTTTTGGGTACGGATTTTCGAAACAACGGGCACATGCAGTACATCGCATTGGCTCACAACGTCGCCGGTTATCACGAACTCTGCGCGCACCTCTCACAGCACCTCCAATCGGGCACCCCCTTTCCTGACCGCGCGCCCGATTTTGCCCATGCCTCCGTGATCTATCCGTGGAGTACGGCCAAGCACCTCGATTTACTGCCCCTGCGCGACCATGAATGGATTGGTGTGCGCCCATGGGAACAAGCTGAATTCCGAATCCTAGAAGGCAATCCCGCACGGCGATCAAGCATTCCGTGGGATAAATTGCTTGCGCTACAAACGTTTACATTTCGTCACAAGCGGGATTGGAATTGCCACCGTCTTTTGCGGGCAATTGACCACAACACCTTACTCAGTAAACTCTCCATCGATGCCACGGGCCATGCCTATGACCGGTTGTTGGACGCAGCCAATCTTCACCAAGCATTCGCAGAACGCCCCGAGTGGATTCAGCGGTCCAAAGCACTTCTGAGTCAATGCACCATCGCATTGCCTGAACCGGAAGCTGGGCGGATGCACAACAACCAGCACACCTATACCGAAAGCGAAGAGGGGGATGAATCTCTAATCCGTAGCCTGTGTGCTGAAGGGCTTGCCTACCGGTATCCCGATCATGAGGAGGCCGTTTTGGAACGGATGGAGAATGAGCTTCATATCATTCAAAAGCAAGGCTATCTCGCCTATTTCTTGATCAATTGGGACATCACCAGTTATGCCAGAAGTAAGGGGTATTTCTATGTCGGCCGAGGAAGTGGAGCCAACAGCTTGGTGGCCTATCTCCTGCGCATCACCGATGTGGACCCCATCGAATTGGATCTGTACTTCGAACGGTTCATCAACCTCTACCGGACGAACCCCCCCGACTTTGACATTGATTTCTCCTGGACCGACCGGGATGACGTTACGCGGTACATTTTCGAGCGCTTTGAACACGTCGCCCTCGTTGGCGCATACAGCACCTTTCAACACCGCGCCATCGTCCGAGAATTGGGCAAGGTATTCGGCCTTCCAAAGCATGAAATCGACGCCCTTGCCGACGGGAAATTCAACCCCAATCAACTCAGCGATATGGCCCAATACGTCGTGCGTTATTCCGGCCACCTCCGGGAATTTCCCAACGCACTGACCGTCCATTCGTGTGGCATTCTGATTGCTGAACATCCCATCCATCACTATGGCGGTACATTCATGCCCCCCAAGGGGTTCCCGACCACCCAATTCGATATGGTCGTGGCGGAAGACGTCGGGCTTTTCAAGTTTGATATTCTGAGTCAGCGGGGACTCGGAAAGATCCGGGACACCTTGGACCTCATCGCTGTCCACTCGCCGGCCGTTGTCGCGTCCCTTGACATCCACGACATGCAGCGGTTCAAAGCCGATCCCAAAATTCAACACTTGCTGCGCGAAGCGTTGGCTGTCGGCTGTTTTTATGTCGAATCGCCTGCCATGCGGATGCTCATGCGCAAGTTACAAGTCGATACCTATCTGGGGTTGGTTGCCGCCAGTTCCGTCATCCGACCTGGTGTTTCCAAAAGTGGCATGATGCGCACCTACATCGAACGGCACCGAGATCCCAAACGGCGAAAAGAAGCCCACCCCGTCCTTCTGAAATTGATGCCAGAAACCTATGGCGTGATGGTCTATCAAGAAGACGTGATCAAGGTGGCCCACCACTTCGCTGGGCTCGATCTCGGGGAAGCCGATGTCTTGCGACGCGGTATGAGCGGGAAATTTCGATCGCGCAACGAGTTTGCAAAAGCCCGAGATACCTTCATTGAAAAGGCCTTGGAACGCGGCCGGCCGACTTCCTTGGTTCATGAAGTCTGGGACCAAGTGGAAAGCTTTGCCGGGTACGCCTTTGCCAAAGGCCATTCGGCTTCTTACGCCGTTGAGAGCTACCAAAGCCTCTTTCTCAAGGCCCACTGGCCCCTGGAGTACATGACGGCTTGCATCAACAATTTCGGGGGGTTCTATCGCACCGAGTTTTATGTGCATGAAGCGCGTATGGTCGGTGCCCGTATGGAGGAGCCGTGCATCAACCGAGGCCACTGGGAAGCCACCGTTTATCCGTCAGAACTTCGAATCTATTTGGGATTCAACCTCGTCCGCGGCATCGAGGCACAAACAGTCGAGGCTGTGATGCGAAATCGCGCGCAATGCGGTCCGTTCGCTTCACTGGAAGACGCCATTGAACGGCTCGGGTTGGCTTTGGAGCAATGCTTGCTTCTGATCCGTTGTGGTGGATTTCGGTTTACGGACTTGAGCAAACAGCAACTGCTGTGGGAGGCCCATTTTTTGCTTGGACACCGATCACGATCCGCCCCCGAAATCACGCTGTTCGCTCCCGAAGCACGACGCTTCACACTACCCGCTTTAGAATCGGGGATACTCGAAGATGCCTTCGATCAAATCGAGTTGTTTGGCTTTCCCTTGGTTTCGCCCTTTCTACTACTCACTGAGGAAGCGCAAGTAGTAGCGCAACGCAGTGTGAGAAGCGACGCGCTATCTGATTGCATTGGACAAACGGTGGAAGTCGTCGGGTACCTCGTTACGGTCAAGGAAACAGCCACATCGAAAGGAGACCGGATGTGTTTTGGGTGTTTTGTCGACCGAGAAGGTGCTTGGCTCGACACGGTACACTTTCCGCCCTCACTACGCACCTATGGGTTTCGAGGCAAAGGCATATATCGGATTCGCGGTCCCGTACGTGAGGAGTACGGTTGCTACCACGTCGAGGCGTTGTGGATGGAAAAGATGGCTTACATCCCCGATCCACGCTACGCCGAGGGTGGATTGCCCGGGCGTGACGCACGACCTACCAATGCCTCTTCAAAGCGTCGTCCCACCATGCGAGCCAATAGCAGTGGCGGCCAACTCAAACGGCAAATGCAGTCCAAATCTCGCTAGGAGACCGGTTCCCTGTTCGCATTAATTCGATGACGGTGGCAGGATGTTCCAGCGCAATCCCGCATAGAGCATCCGTCCAAAGATGGGTGCGTACACCAAACTGGCATCAAAGTACTGGTTGAAATCACTGGCCGAAACCGGTGAGTCATCATAAACCGCTCCAATGATCGGACGGTCTTGCTTGTAATTCAAAGCATTCTCAACACCCGCATAGAACGAAAATGACGGGGAAAATTGACGCGTAGCCTGCAAATTCAACTGAGCAAAGCCCGGTGCCTCGTCTGGACGTTGAAACAATTCCGGGTTCGCATCGGTTCCTGGCAATCGCTGCGCGCCTACCCATTGAAACGTTGCATCTGCGAGCCACTGGCTCTGCTTTTCTGAGAGCGCCGAAGCATAGCTCCATTGAACAAATGAGCGGTGTTTTGAGACAAAGGGGTCCTGTGTGGGATTCCCAAAAGCCCGATCTGTTTGAGCGTCAACCCAACGATAGGCAATGCGTAAATCAACCCGGCGGTGCACATCCCAATTGAATTCGGCCTGAGCGGATCGGGCAAAGGACTCGCCATTCAAATTGTACAGTCGAATCTGCTGGGCATCCGCATCGAGATCCACCACCACCTTATTCTCAAACCACGTGTTGTAAACGTCCAGTGCAAGGGACGCGTCACGATAATTCAACCGAAATTTACTGGTCAAATTCAGTCCGGCATTCGTCGCAATTTCCGGCTGGAAATCACCGTATACATCGACATTCCATGTTCGCTGGCTCGCCCATGATCCCAGTTGTTCCATGTAGGGATTCGGCGTTCTGAAGCCACGTCCAGCGGCCAATTTGAGCGATGTATTTTCAGTAGCGCTCCAACGAGCGTGCAATCGAGGACTCCAAAATCCACCGAACACGTTGTGCTGATCATAACGCACTCCTGCCACCACGCTCAAACGGTCCGCATGGTTCAAGGTGAATTCGAAAAAGGCGCCAGGAACGACCTCATCCCGCTGTTGGGAAACGCTCAACGTATCTGATCGATGTACCTTCTCGTCAAACTGATCTGAAACAAAGCTGACCCCTGTCGTGAACGTGCGATTGGTGTTGCCCAGAATTCCTGAGTACAAAACATTTCCTCGGAAAAATCGCTCGCTTCCCGTGTACTTCTGACGACCAAACTGGTGCGCATATTGGTGATCTGAATACACAAACTGGGTTCCAATGCTTCTCCATTCGGCATCTGGGAAAACAAACCCTGTTTTCGCTGAAACCTCCATCCGGTCAATGGCAGTAACGGCCGACCACCCCGAGTCTGAGGGTGATGCCAGCAGGTCCATGACGCCTGACCAAGGCATGTCTTGATCAAAAGCAGCGACCTGTCCGGCAGCGGATTCCGTCTGAATCCAATTCACGGCATATTCGCCACGAATTCCACGATCACCGATGAATTTCCATTCGCTGCGCCCGATATAGTTTCGCTTCAGTGGACCATCTAAAAATCCGTCTGAATTCCGATCGTTCAACTGTTCGTTGCGCACAGCATGCGCCAGAAGAGCCATACTCCATCTCCGGCTAATTCGATGTTTGCTCACATGGTTCCACTCCAATCGTCCCGCAGCATTTCCGTAAACGTTGACGTGAAGCGGGTCTGCATTTTCCGGGTTCTTCAATGCTACATTGATCTGACCTGTCATGCTCTCGTATCCTTGAGTCACCGTTCCAGCGCCCTTGCTGATATGGATTTCATGGATCCAATCACCGGGAATGAACATCAATCCTTGAAGGACATTCAATCCACGGGGTCCTGGCAGGTTGTCAACTTGTATTTGGCTGTACTTGCCGTCGAGCCCCAACATCCGGATCTGCCGTGTACCCGTCACAGCATCGGTAAACGAGGCATCCACAGATGCATTGGTCTCGAAAGCTTCGGACAAATTGCAGCAAGCTGCTTTTGCCAATTCCTTTCGGTTCAACGATTGAATGTTGAGCGGATTTAAAAGCGATATCTGCGTTGCGCTTCTTTCGGCAGTCACTTCTGCAGAGCCTAAACTCACTCCAGAATCCAGTGGGATATCGACATATGATTGGCCTGAATAAACCAACCCTACCGTTTGGTACCCCACCATACTGACCAAAAGGGTATCTCCTAAATGAGATGAGATGATCTTAAAAAAACCAAAGCCATCACTGATTTCAACATTTTCTGGCGCACTAGACCAACGGACATAAGCCCCGGGCAATGAAACATATTCCGGTTCATCTACCCCGCCTTTCGCAAGATCATGTCCTTCACTCGACTCATAAAGAACTTTCCCCCGAAGATTGTTCGTCTGTGCAAAAGCTGCAGTACCCAACCCGAAGATCAGTACCGCCAAAGAGCAAATTTTCATACGATCAATGGTCCTGGTCTTGACTCTCAGAACCACATGACGCTCCATCTCTGTATTTACAGCACCCGTGCAAACCAGCATATTCTTCATCAGTCGCTTTCGCTAAATCCGTATCGTGTCCTGCTCTGGCAGCAACCGCGTGCAATTGTTCCACAGAAAATTTATCCGTTTTGTACGCTACGGTCAGCTTCTTGGTCTCAACGTTCCATTCTGCATTGAGAATGCCAGGTATATCATAGGCTTTTTCTATGCGCGTTTCGCACATGCCACAAACACCATCTACGTTGAACGTGAGTTCTGCCTTTTTCTGTCCGAATGCGGCACATGAAAAACAGAATAAACTGAGTAAAATGAGATACTTCATTCTTCTAATTTACAAAAGGAGAGCTGCATTTGCTTCTAAAGCACTGGCCAAGAATTCAAAACAGCGTCGTTTAGAGTCTATTTCTTGCTCTTCACTGTAGCGCTCATGAAGTCGCGATTCATGCGCGCTATGTTGCTTAAATCAATGCCTTTGGGACACTCCACAGCACAAGCACCCGTATTCGTGCAGTTTCCGAAGCCTTCCTTGTCCATCTGCTCCACCATGCGCTGAACACGTGACTCCCTTTCAGGCTGGCCTTGAGGTAAGAGCGCAAATTGGGAGACTTTCGCGGACACAAAGAGCATCGCTGAAGCATTCTTACACGAGGCAACGCAAGCACCACAACCTATGCATGTCGCCGCGCTAAACGCGTCATCAGCTTGTTCCTTCGGAACGGGAATCGCATTGGCGTCAATCGTGTTCCCCGAGGTGTTGACAGAGATGTAACCCCCCGCTTGAATGACCCGGTCAAAAGCACTCCGATCGACCGTTAAATCCTTGA
>CAWVYB010000089.1:0-8454 GCA_963934215.1 uncultured Flavobacteriales bacterium
CACCATAATGGCCCGATGCCGCATCAAACGACGAGGATACAGTGCCTTGGATTGGGGGGTAAGGAATACTTCGACTGGGGTCAACATCCGATTGTCCGCGTTGCAAAACAAAACGGTCTTCCTCCTCGACACGGTTCCGAAGTGACACATCTTCCTCAGGCAATTGCCAACCCTGCAGTGGGATAACAGCGGTGTCTTCGGCTGCTTCAATCAAACGATCGACTTCACCAGGAACATCCAGAACCTCACCCTGAAGCAATGCCCTCAAAACACCGAGATAGCGCTGATTCTGTTCGAGAACAAGCAGAGCGCTATCCGCACGGTTTTCCATCATAATGGCTTGCTGCCGAGAGTCGTCACTCACATACCCGGGCACAATCTTCTCTCGAAGTGGCGTCCAAGCAACTACGGCATAGGTCAATCCGCAAATTGAAAAAAGAATAAATATCAAAGCGATCAAGGCTCCCCATCGGGTAACGGAAATTTGCCATCGTTCAGAAAACGACTGTTCTTCCAGTAAAGTGAGGCGAAACGGCTGCAGCCACCAGGTTCGTTTGGACTTGGGCGGGTTTTTTGACACGGCACAAATATCGGTGATTCATAGAAGTCTTCGGAAGAGATCTTCTCTTCTGCGCAATTCCTCGGTTTCTTTGGAATAATTTAGCGGATTCTCCGTTGGAGCTCCGGGTCATGAATAAGTCAAAACAGTTTTTCTTTTTTCCGTTTGTCGTAGCGCTCATTGCGTTGTCCCTTTCGGGTTGCTCCAATACGCGCGATGGTGTGATGTACCGTGTGTACCACAACACCAACGCACGCTTTAATGGATACTTCTATGCGATGGAAGCGATGGAAGAGGCTGAGTTGACGTTGCAAGAGGGGTATGAAGAGAATTGGGACGAAATATTACCTGTATTTCCCCCGGTGGATGAGTCTACAGCGCAGGCAGTGTATCCGTTGATGGAACGCGCGATCGAGAAGTGTACCAATGTCGTGGATAAACATACCATGTCACCTTCTCGTCGGGATCAAAAAAACCTAAAGAGACCGGAGCTGAACAAGTGGATTGATGAGAATTACGACATCATTGCCCGTGCGCATTTAATCAAGGGTGATGAGGAGAAAGCACTTGAGATTTTCCAATACCTCGTGCGAACCTTGGATTACCCGGATGCCCAGGCCTGGTCAAACGCATGGATGGCGCGAACCTATATGGCGATGGGTGACCGTGTGCGTGCGAGTAACACCTTGATCAAAGCAGCCCAAATTGATCAAGTCGACGATCCAGCAGTCCGCGCTTATGTGTATCAGGTTTACGCCTCTCATCATCTCAATAACGATGACGTAGAGGCCGCCATTACAATGCTCGAAAAGGCATTGCAATACACCGAAAAGAAACAAGACAAAGCAAGAACGCTGTTCATTTTAGCGCAGTGTTATGAAGCCAGTGACCAAGCGCTCGATGCGATTGAACGGTACAACCAAGTAGTTGACTTGAGAACACCATATGAGTTGGAGTTTTACTCAAAAATCAAGCAAGCCATGGCATTTGACCGTCGTGGTGGAAACAGTGAACCCATCATTGTTCTGCTCGATGACATGCTGGATGACGATAAAAACGAGATCTACCGAGACCAGATTTTCTACGCGCTTGCCACCTTAGCGTTGGAAGAACGTCGGCGTGATGACGGGGTGGAATTGTTGTTGGAGTCTCTTCTCGCCAATACGGACAATAGCCGCCAGCGGATGAAGAGTTATTTGCGACTCGGTGACCTGTTCATGGAGGACTTGGATTACACCAATGCTCAAGCGTACTATGATAGCGCTCGAACTTTTATGGAAGAGGATAACGAGCGATTTGATGAGGTAGACGCCATGGCAGACAACTTGACGGATTTGGTCGACAACCTTGTCATCATTTCAACGCAAGACAGCCTTCTAGCAATTTGTGACATGACCGATGAAGAGCGCGATGATAAAATTGCGGAGATTATCGAAGATTTGGAAGCGGAAGAAGAGCGGAAACGCATTGCAGCAGAGCAGGCTGCCGCTGCGGAAATGGAATCTGCTGGCAATGTCGGTTCTGGGATGGGTTGGCCGTACAACAGTCAGTTAAGGGTTGCTGGGAGAAGGAACTTTAGAGATTTTTGGGGTGACCGGATTTTAGAGGACAATTGGAGAAGGTCGATGAAAATGATGGCCGCATTTTCGAGCGAATTGAGTGATGGAAGTGAAGGAGGTATAGGAACCGCAGAAATAGGAGATGGAGCAGAGTCTGTTGGTATTCCTACAGAAGAGGAGTTGTTAGCAGGACTGCCTTGTGATAGCATCGAACGGGAAGCTTCGGTAGCGATGATCGCGGAGGCGTATTATAACGCTGGTCTGGACTATAAAGAAAAGCTGAGTGACTTAGAAAACGCCATCGACACATGGACCGAGTTGGTGGAACGAATGGAGGACAGTGAGTTTCATCCAACGACTTACTATCAACTCTACCGCACCTACTTGCAGCGTGAAGTGGAGGAAAACTTCATGAGTCCGTTTTGCGAAACATGCAACTCGGAACATTGGTCGTCGTTGGTCTTGGAACGTTACCCGAACACAGAGTGGTCTTTGCTCATTGAAAACCCCGAGTTTGCGGATGAACAGGAAATGATCAAAGAGGAACAACGGTTAGTTTACGAAGGCCATTTATTGCGCTATTACGGGAAAGCCTATCAAGAAGTCCTTTTGGAGTGCAATGACATTCTAGAGTTCGAACCAATAAACGGATATTTGTGCCATTACCGTCTTTTACGGGCACAATGTATTGGAGGTTTGAGTGCTTATGCTGGGGGTGATCGAAAGGCGTATTATGATGCTTTGAACGCAGTTGTTCGCGAATGTGAGGAAACAGAGGAAGGTGTTTACGCTCAAGAGCTGCTGCTTGCGTTGGGCCAGGGAGGGCCAAAAAAACCGAATGAGTCTGAGGAAAAAGCAGAGGAGGTTGTTGAGGTCCCTTGGGAACACAAACCTTATCTCGAACATTATTTTGGTATGTTGGTTCCTGTGGGACGTGGAAACGTAGAAGAATTGAGAGCGACGATCGCGGACTTCAATACAGAATACTATAAATCCCAGGAGCTGCGGGTGACAGCCAACCTGATTGACCGCAACTTCCAAATTGTATTGATCAAAAGCTTCGCACGTCAGGACTACAGCCTGGACTATTTCGAGGTTTTCAATAACAACAGCGATGCCTTGAAGGAGATCAATTCTTCGGGCTATCGGAACTTTGTAATCTCAACTGAGAATTACGTGGAATTATTCAAGAATAAGGCACTTGATGGTTACATCACTTGGTTTGAAGAGGTTTACTTACAGGGAACCAAATGATTCGGCTGAAAAATGAACCTTGTGAATTAACTTTGTATCATGATTGGTACGTCTAAGAAATCAAATCGCAACGAATCGGCCTCAGATCATGTGGTCAATCGGATTGCTGAAGGCACCTCTTTTGAAGGTGTGTTGAAAAGTGAAAATAATGTGCGCATTGACGGTACGTTTGAAGGTGAGTTGGTCACTAAAGGACGTTTGGTCATCGGTGCGTCAGGACGCGTAAAAGGAAATATTTCTTGCGCTCATTGTGAAATCGAAGGCGCTATTGAAGGCCAAATCGTTGTTCAAGAGCTGTTTGTTTTGAAGTCTACAGCGCGAGTACACGGTGAGATTCAATACGGACAGTTGTCTGTTGAGAATGGCGCTCAAGCTACCGGAAACTTGCACCTAGCATCTAAAGTCAAGGATATGCGACAAGATCGCAACCTGGATAAGACTCAAGGCGACTCACGTTCGAAGGACAAGGTTCGCGCTCAGCAACCTGCAGCTGTCTGACCTCAAAAGGTCAATGCCAACCCCTCCAAAGCGAGATTCTGACAATCGGAATGGAATCCTGAGATTCTCTGGCATGGTGTTTACCATGGCTGGGAGTATTGGGTTTTTTGTTTGGTTAGGCAGAAGATGGGACGATCAGTCAAATCATCAAATCCCGATCGGAACATTGATTGGTGGGGTTTTAGGAACTGTTTTCGCGATATGGTTGGTCATTAGAGAACTTTCTAAATGAAGGCTTTTATTCAAACGTCCATACTCATGAACCTCGGTCTTTACGCTGTTGGTCATGTCATTCCGGCTTTCGCGGAATTTGCATCGACTGGGGCATGGGCAATGTTGGTTGTCGGTTATGCGGTGCTAACACTTCTGTTGTTTCATTGGATTGTGCGTGCCGCAACCAAGTCTCCGATGCAGTTTGTAACAGCAGTCAATGGTGCTACAGCGGCCAAAATGTTGACATCTCTCGCGATTGTAACCGTTTACTTAGTAGCGGTTGGCGGCGTTCATCGGATTCCTTTTGCCTTGGGCTTATTTGGTGCTTTTGCAGCGAACACTTTTTTACTCGTAGCGTCTTCTCAGAAAATAAGCCATGGTTGAAGGAATCATCAACATTGAGGTGTGTGCCTTTTCGATGAAGAAAATCGAGTTTCCTTTATGCAGCACGGATTTAGTTGACTACTTTTGCGCCGAATTCTGATGAACGGACTTTCATGAATCGCTTGATCTTATCTCTAGTTGTGTTGGTTGCATTTGCCGTCTCTTCGACAGGCACAGTTGCTGTCGCGCAAGATCACGGGCATGCTGACCATGCAGAAGGAGTGGACCATGACCACGCAGTGCATGCTGAAGAAGCAGACTCGGATCATGCAGGGCATGACCACGCAGAAGGAGCTGACCATGACCACGCAACGCACGCTGAAGAAGCTGACGCAGATCATGCAGGCCACGACCACGCGGATCACGCAGGCCATGACCACGCGGATCACGCCGAGAGTAAAGAATTTAAAGCGGGGGACTTCATCATTCATCACATTGCTGATGCGCATGACATCCACCTTTTCGGTGACGTTCATATTCCACTACCTGTCATTCTGTATATCGAAGGGCACGGGCTAAAGGTCTTTATGAGCAGTGCTTTGGAAGGTCACGGTCATGGAGATCGTCACTACGATGCATCGGAGGGGGTGAGCTACACCATGCATGCAGAAGACGTAGTGGATGCGGACGGCGTAGCGTTGGCTTCAGCGGGTTCTATTTCTGCAGCCTTCAACGGTCAAAAACTAAGTGTTTGGGATGTGTCCATCACCAAATCTGTTTTCGGCATGTTGATGATCTTGTCCATTATGATTTGGATGTTCGGTAGCATAGCATCGCAGTACAAAAAGAATCCAGGAAGCGCACCCAAAGGCATGGCGAATGCGTTGGAACCTTTGATTCTATTCATTCGGGATGAAATTGCAAAGCCATCAATTGGAGACAAGGCCGATAAGTTCATGCCGTTCCTTTTGACTTCATTCTTCTTCATATTCTTCTGTAATCTACTTGGACTAGTTCCCTTCCTGGGAGGATTCAACATTACAGGAACGATCGGAGTGACCATTGTTTTGGCGACGCTTGTGTTCTTGCTGACTAACCTCAACGGAAACAAGCATTACTGGGGTCACATCATGTGGCCTCCTGGCGTTCCGCTTCCTGTGAAGCTCATCCTTGTTCCTATTGAAGTGTTTGGCATCATCATGAAGCCGACTGTTTTGATGATTCGATTGACAGCCAATATCTCGGCGGGTCACATCATTATTTTAGCCTTTTCCAGTTTGATTTTCATCTTCGGCAATGGAGGTGAAGCGATTGGAGCTGGTACAGGCATGGGTGTTTTTTCCACCTTGTTTATGATTTTCATGTATGGCCTTGAATTGCTTGTTGCATTCCTTCAAGCATTTGTTTTTACCCTGCTGGCGGCGATCTACTTCGGTGATGCCACACATGAACCAGCACACCATTGAGTTTGAAATCCATCCAATAAAAACCAACATTATGGAATTGTTGAGCATTCTTTTTGAAGTCGGAATTGGTCAAGGCCTTGCAGGTCTTGGCGCAGGAGCAGCAGCGATTGGCGCTGGTATTGGTGTAGGTCGTATCGGAGGCTCTGCCTTGGAAGCGATGGCACGCCAACCAGAAGCGACCAGTGATCTGCGTTCTAACATGATTGTAGCTGCAGCCTTGGTTGAGGGTGTTGCCCTTTTCGGCATCATCATCTGCTTGCTTGTAGCACTCGGATAAGAGACTATGGGAGCGTTACTGACACCCGCATTCGGGACCGTCTTCTGGGCGTCCATTGCATTCCTTGTGGTGCTGATGTTGCTTCGTCGATTTGCATGGGGACCTATTTTGCAGGCCCTTAGTGATCGTGAAGAGACCATCACCGGCGCATTGGACGAAGCCAAGAAAGTTCGCCTTGAAATGGCGGAATTGGCTAGTAGCAATGAGAGCCAGTTGAAGGAAGCCCGAGCCGAGCGTGATCGCATGTTGCGAGAAGCGCGCGAAATGGTGGACAAAATGATTTCTGAAGCCAAAGGCAAAGCCAAGGAAGAAGCGGACAAAGAAGTAGCATCTGCAAAAGATGCCATTGCTTTGGAGCGGAAGGCGGCGATTGTCGAATTGAAGGCAGAGGTTGGTACGTTGTCCTTGGAAATTGCCGAGCGTCTCTTGCGAGACCAGCTGAAGTCTACGGATGAGCAGCAAGCATTGGTAAACCGTCTCATTGACGAATCCCCATTGAACTAAGACTATGGCTACTTCACGTGCATCCATACGATATGCTAAATCACTCTACAGTCTTGCTGAAAAGCAAGGTGGTTTGGAGGTGATGGAGGCGGATGTAAGGACGATGCAAGCAGCGATCTCAGGCACAGAAGAGCTTGAGCTCATGCTCAAATCGCCGGTTGTGAAACCGGATGTGAAAGAGCGGATTCTGCAGCTTGTGTTCAAAGACAACATTGGCGAATTGTCAATGGGTTTTTTGAGCATTCTCGTTCGTAAAGGCCGTGAATCTCTATTGCCCTCCATTATGGAAGAAGCACTAGGGCTTTTGCGCAACATGCGAAATGTGAAAGCAGCGGAGGTGAGGACTGCTGTGCCTATGAATGACGCGATTCGTGCTCGCGTTACAGCAGCGCTTAAGAAAATGCACGAAGGCGAAGTTGAGTTGGAAGAACAAGTGGACCCTAGCTTGATAGGGGGGTTCCAATTGTTCATGGACAACCGCATGATTGATGCATCAATCAAACGCGAAATTGAACTTCTTCGTCGCCACATCAATGACCACGATTACGAACCGGAATTTTAATCCGGTCAAACGAAACTGAAACGCCTTTATCATGGCAGAAATCAATCCAGCAGAAGTCTCTTCCATATTGCGTGAGCAATTGGCCGGCGTAAAGTCAGCCGCAGAATTGGAAGAAGTAGGAACCGTCTTGCAAGTCGGTGACGGTATTGCTAGAATTTACGGACTTAGTAATGTTGAATCCGGTGAGTTGATCGAATTCGACAACGGGGTTCGTGGCATTGCATTGAACCTCGAAGAGGACAATGTGGGGGCTGTATTGCTTGCTCCTTCCGGGGACCTCAAAGAGGGCTCTTCAGTGAAGAGAACAGGGCGTATTGCTTCTATCAAGGCCGGTCATGGCATGTTGGGGCGTGTTGTCAACACGTTGGGCGAGCCGATCGACGGTAAGGGACCAATCACGGGTGATTTGTACGAAATGCCAATCGAGCGCAAAGCTCCTGGTGTCATCTATCGTCAGCCAGTAAGTGAGCCGTTGCAAACTGGAATCAAGGCGATTGACGCAATGATTCCAATTGGACGGGGTCAACGTGAGTTGATCATTGGTGATCGTCAAACAGGCAAGACGACTGTGGCGATTGATACCATTATCAATCAAAAAGAATTTTACGAAGCGGGTGAGCCTGTATTCTGCATCTATGTTGCCATCGGTCAGAAAGGGTCGACTGTTGCGGGTATTGTTAAGATGCTTGAAGAGAACGGAGCAATGCCTTACACGGTCGTTGTAGCGGCGACAGCATCAGACCCAGCACCACTTCAGTTTTACGCTCCCTTTACAGGAGCAGCAGTAGGCGAATTTTTCCGTGATACGGGAAATGCAGCATTGGTAGTATATGATGATTTATCGAAGCAAGCTGTTGCATACCGTGAGGTATCTCTGTTGTTGCGTCGTCCTCCAGGACGTGAGGCATATCCAGGTGATGTATTCTACTTGCACAGTCGATTATTGGAGCGAGCTTCAAAGGTGATTAGCGAGCAAGGCATTGCTTCCCAGATGAACGACCTACCAGCCTCTTTGAAAGACAAGGTCAAGGGAGGAGGTTCATTGACAGCACTTCCGATTATTGAAACACAAGCGGGCGATGTATCTGCATACATTCCAACGAATGTGATTTCGATTACGGATGGCCAGATTTTCTTGGAATCCAATCTGTTTTTGAGTGGGATCCGACCAGCGATTAATGTTGGTATCTCGGTAAGCCGAGTAGGAGGAAACGCTCAGATCAAATCCATGAAGAAGG
>CAWVYB010000090.1:0-8440 GCA_963934215.1 uncultured Flavobacteriales bacterium
TGGAAAATTCCGTTGTCCGCGCCGTCCGCTTCTAATGTGGGAACAGGGGTTCCCATGACCGCGTCGAAGGTGTAATTGATTACTTGGCTCACGCCATTTTGCAAATCGCATTGCGCGATAAGGCGGGACTTGTTGATGTCGCCCAAATCGGAAGGGCTGACCGTCTTATCCGATAGCTGATACACTTTGTACCCTTCAAAAACATAACTGCGTTCCTCGTCAGTCAGCACCGACCCATCTTCCAACTCCGTTGGTATGGAAGGGTCCATCGCAGTGTATTCTTCCTGATAATTGTTCGAGATGGGGTTGTCATTGGTCAAATACAGAATCAGCTCATTCTCCAACTCTTGAATGGAAATGTCCGGCGCATCCGGTCCTGAGACAATCTCGAAGCAATTGTCAAACAACGCTTGCGCTTTGTCATCCGCCAATCTCAAAAGCTCTACACTCTCAAATGGCTCCCCGCCTGTTGCACGCGCCCAAACCATGCCCACCGTAATGTTATTGAAGTCGCCGGGTTCCAATGTAAATGGCCCTGCTGACTGCAAAAACAAGCGGTCACCCGCTGGATTCCCAGCGCCCACTTCCGTCCATGGTTCCACCCCGACTCCTGCAGTGCCCCACTGGTACGGATCGGTGTCTCCAGGAAACATATAATCCGCTTCAATTTCCAAATTGGCCCCTGTCGCTGGGGTCAGCCCATCTCCTCCATAAGCCATGCGTTGACCATTCTTCCAATATCCGCGCATGTAGTTGTAGTACTGCGCAGCCAAAGTCGGCTGGCCGTTGATTCCAAAATTCCAATTGTAATAGATGAACTTCCGCATCCCATAGCGCTCGTTGTCTTTGATCCCATCGCCGTATCCAATGCCGATACCACTGTAAGGGATTCCTAAGGAGTCAATGGCATCGGTAAAGACTGTTGTCAGCGGGTTATCAATAGAATCTGAATCTTGGTACGGTCCTTCAAAAAAGTCCACTCCCATCGCCGGTGGATTGCTCCCGTATCCAATAGAATAACTAGTTGCTTCATCAAAGGCGTCGCCATTGTAAGCGTACCCCAATCCGCGGCGCACATCCACTCCCACATAGTCATCCACGTGCCCTCCCAAGTCGCAATCCACCCATTGCGCGAAATACGTTTCCGTCAATGTTTGCGTTCCTTGGTTGATCACAACATAGTTGTAAAACTGCATGTTATTGACCTCATCATTGGTCGAGAACGCAAAAGCCTGAGCGCGGATTTCCATGCCAATCGGCTCGCCTTGTGACTCCGAATGGATGTTGCCCTTGTCATTGAAAATCCAGTAGTACGTCTGATCTCCGTACAACGGAACGGGATCTTCACGACGACGCTCTGCACAATCGATTTCTTGCAAGAAATCGTACCACGGATAATCTCCCGCTGAAGGATCATAAAACCCATTGGCGTCGTAATCCATAAAAGGCGATAAATAAAAATCTTGATTCAAACTCACATTTCCATGTGCAGGATAATCAAAGAAATAAGCGGGAATGCTATACCCGTTGGGGAATTGCTCTTCCATGTCACATTCCGGATCCGCCACGCAATCGAAATACTGGCGATGACGCATCGCATCCGCTCGTTGTGAGATGGCAAATTTATCGTACTGTTCGCATACGGCTGGACCAACCTCGGCAGCCCCCGTATTGGTCAATGGACCGGGCCAAAAGTCATTGCCTGTGTTGCGGTACCGAACCGCAGCCAATTTCAATTGCTGATCCGGACTGATGCCTCCCATCCACAAAGCTCCTCCGTACACAACGGACACCCCTTCTTCCTTGGGAACCATGAATGCACCCTTATCAATGGCTCGATTGTACCACAGCGCTCCCGCATTTTCAATCAAAGCCCGCACATTGTTCCATTCCAAATCCCGCAATGCCGTTGCTGGCGCACAGGCATCAGCCCGAGATTCACCCAAAACAGATTCGTGCGTTTTTGGGATGATGTAGCCTTTTTGAATGACGACTTCCCCGTTTTCAATGGAAGAAGCGTCAGTCATTTGAGCCCATGCAAATACATAGCAGCAGGTTGCAAAAAATGTCAGGAAGAATCGGACCATGGGAGGGTGACTACAGCAGTTGATATTCAGTCGAGGAGCAAGTTACACAGACCCGCTCAAAACACACACTTCGAACGAATTATGTGTCAATCTACTGGGACGATTACCAAGTCACGGGTATACAGCAGCCAACCGAACACCTTCTTTCCATGCTCCATTTCCGCGATGGCGTCCATGTAGCTCTTCACCTGAAGATGGTGCTTCTTGTCTGGTGTTCCTGTTTTGTAGTCCAACACGTGCCAACCATCCTCAAGTTTCACCACACGATCTGGACGTCCAACTTCCCCCGATGACAAGCGCAGCGGCCGTTCAGCAAAACGGTGATCTACAGGCGCCTCAAAGAAACGTTTCCATTCCGCATGGAACAGCACGTCTTCCACTGCTTTCACGACCTCATCTCGCTGCTCCGGATCCATCCCGAAGGAAGAGCCCAGTCTCGGTTGAATGTTATCCCAATCGGAGCGTTGTCCAACCTGAGCTAAGAGACCGTGCACGGCGTTTCCGTAAGTCCGTTGGCTGAGGGCACCTCCCGGCATGGCTTCAGACCAAGATCCTTTGGGCCGAGCGACGATGGCACGAATGGCTCCTCCCGCCTTTAAAGCCGTTTCACGAATGGTCACATGAGATTCCGCATTCCCCAGTTCGGTTGCCTTGCGGTCTTCAGTCCCGAGGCCCCACATCCCGTCTCTTGCTTGCTCCGACACAAACTCCTGTTCCATGCTTTGCAAAAGCAATTGAGGCAAACTTTTCGGCCCTTCTGCATGAACGCCTTCCACTTCGAATTCGAGCAACACATCGAGCCGTTCGATTGGACGCGTTGAAGTCACATACGCCACATTCAATCCGTCGAGTAAGGTGCGATCAATCTCCCGCTGCCGTTCCGTTCCCAATTCTGTGTCTTTTAAATCAGAATCGCGGAGCAATGCCGCAGGCAGTCCATACTTTTTCTGATCCAATAACACGGGAAGTTCGTCTTTAAACGCGGCTATTTTATCGTGAACCATAGGGGCAATCACAATCGGGAAAGCCAAGCCTTTCGCCTTATGCGGCGTCATAATTTGAACGGCACCTTGAGCTCCACTGACACGAATGCTCCGCTTGTGACCTCTGCGGTCCCACGATTCAAGGAATGCAGGCAATCCGGATCTCCTCTGACCGCTCACTTCATGAGCCAATTCCAACAATCCCTCCGCATAGGCTGGATGACTTTTACTCCAACCCAGTGCTTCAAAACAATGGCCTATTAGAGCCACCAACGGCTCTGCACTTCGTTCCTCCAATTTCAATTCAGGGACCAATTTCTCGAGCAAAGCCTCCGAGTGAATCACGCCACGCTCGCGTTCTTGGCCATCCGCCGTGACAAAGCGTTCAATCTCATGATGTTCCCACAACCACTTGGCCTCATCCGTCTCAGGATGCAGCGCAGTGAAACACTGAAGAAAGTCAATGACGTGCACCTGGTTGAGGGGCTCCAAAATGCTTCGAAGCAGTGCGATCACCCCACGCGGTGCCGGGTGTCTACCCAAGTGCAAACTTTCTGAAGTAAACGGGGTGATCCCGTGATCCAATAAGAATTGCGCGAGTGCTGCGCCATCTCTGTTTTTGCGCATCAATACCGCGATGTCCGAAAGCTTGAAATGTCCATCTGAATCCGAGGCTTGAAATCGCATTTGGCCTTCCGTTTTTACCAACTGTCCACCGGTATGCTTTAGAATTCTCTGCAGGACCCACTCATGCCGTTTCCGCTCTCGATCTTCCACTTTTTTATCCACCAAACATGTGGCATGTACCGCCCCATCAAATTCCTTCATCGCCACTTGATCCGGAGCATCGTAAACCGACTGTAAATCGCTTGGAAGCATGCTCTGAATTCGCCTGAACAGTCGATTGTTCCAAGCGACAATGGCTTTCCCTGAGCGAAAATTGTTTTCCAAGTATAATGGCTTCGCACTTCGCTTCAAGGATTCTGCGGCTTCTAACAGCACCGGTCCCGGATTGTCTATCAAATTCGGCAAGGCTTGCAACTGCTCATAATTGCCATTGCGCCATCGGTAAATCGCTTGTTTTCCATCCCCCACAACCATCCCCATGTGACGCGTAGATAAAATGTGTTCAAACAACTGCACCAAATTGTGCCACTGGGTGATGGACGTATCCTGAAACTCGTCGATAAAAATGTGCTGATATCGGTTGCCTAACCGTTCAAAAATGTAGGGCGCTGGATTGTCTCTTACCAAATCAGCAATCTCTCGATTCAACGAGGAGAGCAATCGCACATTGGATTCCACCTGTACTTCTTCCAACGCATCTCGAATCAATGCCAACGTTCCAATGAGACTCGCCCGTTCTTGAAGGTGAGCCAACATCTTGTGTTTTTGCCCGGCTTCCCCGGTGTGCACAGACTCCCACGCATCGCGAACGGCTTCGAACATAGCGCCGAGACTTTCCAAGGTTTCCAAAGTAGCTGGGGCTGTTTTGGCCTTCCCAAATCCAGCAGATTCAAATTGAGTCGTCAATCGCACTCCGAGCGCCGCATCTCTCCCCTGACCCTTCGCCACTTTGGCAAGCCAACTCGGTAACGCCCCATGTGCAAAATCCGAAGCGGTCAAACCCGCATCTCGAATGGCCTTCTGGGCGTTTTTGGCCTTTTCAATCGGATCTGAAAATGTTTCATTTAAATACGCCTTGATTTCCTTTCGATACTGACCAAAACGTTCTGTGGGCCATTCATCTGGAGGCAGAGCCCTTAAAACGGGCTGCATGTGTTCGCGTGTTACCTGCTTTCCAAACTTCACCAACTGTGATCGAAGCATCGCATTGCGCTCTTCATCGACTTGTTGACGCACAAACCCTTCCAACATGGAGGTGAGCGCTTCTTCCCCAGGAAGACCCACCCGACTCAAAACACGGCCCACAGCCTGATCAATCAACTGGTCCTCATCCAACTCAATTTGAAACGCTTCATCCCATTCCAAATCCCGAGCAAAACTTCGTACCAAGCGATTGACAAAGCTATCAATGGTCATAACACCAAAATCCTCGTAACGAAAAAGCATGCTTTGACCCAGTGCTTTCGCTCGCTTTTGCATCTCATCGGGTGCTACATCCAAAACCTCTTGGAGCATATCAAACATGACCCCTTCACCTTCAGCTACAGCTTGCACGTCTCGAAGGACGCGGTCTTTCATTTCCTGTGCTGCCTTATTTGTAAAGGTGATCGCCAGAATTTTCCTGAAATAGGTTGGATCATCGACTTGCAAACAACAGCGCAGATATTCTTGCACCAACCGAAAGGTTTTTCCTGAACCCGCTGAGGCTCGAACAATCAGAAATTCAGGCTTTTGCTCGCTTGTTCTCACTTTTTCTTTAGAAATTGAGGGGGTTGTGCAACATCTTGCCAAATTAGGTGTCTTAAACGTGGATGTCAACTTCGAGGAAATGAATTTCAAGCGATTAACAATGAAAAAAAACCAGCGCCATGTTTGTGCATTGATTGCGCTGTGTTTTCTTCTGGGCCAAGGCTGTACTCAACGGTGGTGGTGGAACAATGACCCCATTCCTGGCACGTTTCGCCTGGACGCTCAACTCGAGTGGAACGCCATGGTAACAGAACTTGGAGACGTGAATGTGGATCATCTCGGCCACACGCTACGTCTGGACAATCTGCAGATGTACATCTCCGAGATGGAACTGCGCGCCGAAAACGGTGAATGGGAGCCCATAGGTGATGTCGCGTTGCTCGATTTTAGCGTGTTCGAACCACACATTTTAGCGCCTGTCCCGGCAGGCGTATACGACGCGATACGATTTGGCGTTGGCCTCCCTCCAGAAATCAATACGGACATGGACCCCGCCTCCTATCCAAATGACCATCCCCTGAGCGTTCCCGGATCGGCCGGCATGTTCTGGACCTGGTCTTCAGGCTATGTTTTCGTCAAGTATGAAGGGAAGTTCGCCGCAGAACCTGGACAACCGCTCTTGGAGCCGATGTCCTACCATTGCGGAACGGATAGCAGTTTTCGGTCGGTCATGCTGGAATTTGAAGAGCCACTCCTCATCCAATCCAGAGAACTCACGGTTCAAGAATTGGTATTCGATGCCTCGTTGGCATTGGTTGGTGTAGGCGATAGCATTGACATTGTTGCAGATCCTGTAACACACAACGCATCTGGCACAACCTTAGGCGGCCGCATCATGGATCTCATAGACGACGCGTGGTCCTTGCGATGATGCGTTCTCAGCAACCACATCAACAAACGTGGATTCTCTGGATCCTTGTGTTGGCTTGCTTGACAAGTTGTGAACGCTGTCAAGAAGCCGAGTGCGAAGGGGCTGACTGCAATCCAGCGGCCACACCCTATGTGCTTGATATCCCTCCGTTTTTTCCTCCGATGGACATTCCCGCGGACAATCCGTTGACCGTGGAAGGCGTGCATCTAGGGCGGATGCTTTTTTGGGAGAAGTCCCTTTCACAGGACGGAAGCATGAGTTGCGGCAGCTGCCATCTTCCTGAGCATGGGTTTTCCGACCCGAGCCCATACAGCACAGGCATAACAGGCGCTCAGGGACTTCGAAACGCCATGGCTTTGATCAACATCGGCTGGGCCTCCAACTATTTTTGGGACGGCCGGGGGACTTCGCTGGAAGAGCAGATTCTCGAACCGGTTTCCCATCCCGATGAAATGGCGATGCCCTGGCCCGATGCCGTCGCGCAATTGCAAGCTTCCACTGAGCCAGTCGATTATCCCAGCCTGTTCCTCAATGCATTTGGAACCGCTGAAATCAACTCCGAATTGACCACAAAGGCCATCGCTCAATTCTTGCGAACGATGATCTCAGCCGATTCCAAATTCGATCAGTGGAGGAGAGGCGAAACGTCGTTGAGTGATGAAGAGTTTGCAGGGTATGAGATTTTCCTGCGTGAAGGCGGCGATCCAGAAACCACTCCAGGCGGTCAGTTTGGAGGGGACTGCTTTCATTGCCATAGTGAAGCCGGACTGCAATTCAGTGATTATTTATTCCGAAACAATGGCCTGGACAGCACGTTTGTGAATGATGCTGGTCTTGCTGGTGTTACCGGAATGCCTTTGGATTCAGGTCGGTTCAAAACGCCAACCTTACGAAACGTCTCACTGACAGCTCCTTACATGCATGATGGCCGTTTCACTACACTGGAAGAAGTCTTGGACCACTACAATACAGGAGGTGTACCTTCGTCAACGATAGACCCCTTTATGAAATATACCACCGGGGGACTCGCTCTCAGTCCTGTTCAAAAAACTCACCTTCTGGCTTTTCTTGAAACTCTGACGGATACGTCATTCATAGCGGCTAGTCAATTCCAAGATCCACATTGAAGTTAGAACTCGAGGAGCAGCTTGCTTGGTCCAAAAAATACCGCTGGAAGGTTCATGCGCTTTTCGCGCGTTGGATGCGCAAACCCCCTCGTGACTTGGACGCTATCTTTCATGAGCGGCACGATGAAGTCTTTGAAGAAGTGGATTGTCTGGATTGCGCCCATTGCTGCAGAACAACGAGTCCTATATTCAAAGCGCGGGATATCGAACGGATTTCCAAGTCCCTCCGGATGAAAATCGGTGCATTCAGTCAAAAGTATTTGAAAATGGATGATGAAGGGGATTGGGTTTTGCAAAAGTCCCCCTGCTCTTTTTTGGATGAAGGGACCAATTCCTGCACCATTTATGACGTGCGTCCACAAGCGTGTGTCGAATATCCGCACACCAACCGAAAACAGATGTCGGGCATCTTGGCGATTACAGAAGAAAATGCGCACGTTTGCCCAGCGGTGTCAAGCATGGTTCAAAAAATTCTAGAGGCAGGAGGAGGCAAAAAATAACCTCGTTTTTATGTAACCCCACGGATTCTTCTGCGTAAAAAGCGGTATGATCCGCTCAATTTTCATCTCATTCATGCTCTTGACGTGCTTTACGGCACCTCAACTGTCATTGGCTCAATGCCCGCAGGTATTGGGTTCTGCTGGGGAAATCACCAGCAATCCCGTTTGGTACAATTGCACAGATGGTTTAGACATCTTGGCTATTGAAACCGCTTCTTCGTGGAACAATTTGGTAGTCGACTGGGGAGACGGCAGCCCAATACAAACCATTGGAGCCTTTGAATCGGGAGATTCCACACTCGCCCACCCCTATGTAGCAGGCAATCCTTATTATGAGGTTACGCTGTCTGAGGCAGACGGATCGTGTACTATTGAGGGACTGTATTATGCCGGTGCCCCCGTGAGCGATTTCTGGAGCAGTTCAAATGTCATTTGTCAGGGCACTGCTGTTCAGTTTCACCAAGAAACCAGCGGACCTGGTATTCAGTACAAGTGG
>CAWVYB010000091.1:0-8429 GCA_963934215.1 uncultured Flavobacteriales bacterium
TGCATGTACCTTCCGATGTGAAACAACCAGCGCATGGCACGAAGATAAGGTTTCATAACCGTCCCTGCTCTGCATGTTTTTCGATGTATTTTCGCAAAAGCATGGCACGACAAAAAACACTCCGAATCGCGTTTGTATTCGGATGGTTGATGACATTAGGTCTTCCCTCGTGCCAATCAAACAAAGCTCACCGCAATTGCAATTGCCCACAGTGGTCTGATGCTGGTGAAGTATCTCCTGTTCATCCTGTGCGCACTCACCCCTGACAGATGACTCCTTTACATTCGACATATGCCGTGATCATGGCTGGCGGCATCGGAAGTCGCTTCTGGCCAATGAGCCGAGAAACCCAGCCCAAACAATTTCTTGATATTCTTGGAACGGGGAAGTCGCTCATCCAAATGACCTTCGACCGATTGAATCGCTTGGTTCCTGCGGAAAACATTCTCGTGGTCACTCAAGAACGCTATCGCACCTTGGTTGGAGAGCATCTCACTCAAATTCCAGCTGAAAATATTTTGTGTGAGCCGTTCATGCGCAACACGGCTCCCTGCATCGCTTACGCCAACCATTGGGTCGCGGCAAAAGCGGGAGATGCAGCGATTGAAGCGAACATCATTGTCGCTCCTGCGGATCATTTGATTCTAGACGAAACGAGGTTCTTGGATATTGTAAAACTTGGAATCCACCATACTTCAACGACGCAAAACTTAGTAACACTCGGGATTCGCCCATCAAGACCCGATACGGGATACGGTTACATTCAGTTTGAAGATGCCGCGAACTCGATGGATGATAAAATCCGTTCTGTCAAGACATTCACGGAAAAACCACAGCTGGATTTAGCCGAGCAATTTTTAGTTTCTGGAGATTTCTATTGGAACTCGGGCATTTTCATTTGGAGCCTTGAAAACATCAACCGCGCGTTTGAAAAGCACCTCCCAGAGATGCAAGAGTTATTTGTGGAGCATTCCGCATCGTTCAACACGCCCGATGAAAAAACCGCCATTGCATCCATTTATGGCGACTGCGAGAACATCTCAATCGATTACGGCCTGATGGAAAAGGCTCCGAATGTTTCTGTGGTATTGTCCGATTTCGGTTGGAGTGATCTTGGAACATGGGGCTCGCTTCATGAGAAACTGAACCTCGACACGGACGGAAATGGAACCTCTGGAGTTGAACTTCTTGCGGTAGATTCCAAAGACAATGTGGTCGTTTCAAACGCTCGGGGTGCGGGACAGAAAAAGCTCATCGCCCTCCGTGGATTGGAAAACTTTATCGTCGTCGACACAGAGGATGCCTTACTTGTCTGCCCCAAGTCGGAGGAGCAGTGGATCAAGCAATTGGTCACAAGCATGAAGACCAAGAAGGGATAGACTGTGCGCTTTTTAATTAACTCCGGCCGGTCATTTCAGCAGGAATGACCCACGCATCGTATTCCTCTGCGGTCAAATAGCCCGTTGCCAAAGCAGCCTCACGCAGGGTTGACCCCTCTTCGTGCGCTTTGTTTGCAATTTCGGCAGCCTTGTAGTAGCCGATTTTTGTATTCAAGGCGGTGACCAGCATCAGGCTTCCCTGAACCAATTGGTCAATTCGCTCACGATTGGGCTCAATTCCTTCAACGCAGTGAGCGCTAAACGACTCACACGCATCCCCGATCAATTGCGCTGATTCCAAAATGTTACGCGCCATCATGGGCTTGAAAACGTTGAGTTCATAATGGCCTTGCGCACCACCGAATGTGATGGCGACATCGTTCCCGACTACCTGAGCGCAAACCATCGTCAATGCCTCGCATTGCGTCGGATTCACCTTGCCTGGCATAATCGAAGACCCCGGCTCATTGGCCGGTATTAGAATCTCTCCGATGCCCGAACGCGGACCCGAAGCCATCATTCGGATGTCATTCGCGATTTTATTTAGCGAAACAGCCAATTGTTTCAGCGCACCGTGCGACTCAACAATGGCATCATGAGCAGCGAGCGATTCAAATTTGTTTGGCGCAGTTACAAAAGGATGAGCCGTGAGCCGTGCAATGTGTTCAGCAACACGCACGTCATAGCCCTCTGGGGTATTGATCCCCGTTCCAACAGCCGTGCCCCCCAAAGCCAATTCTGATAAATGACCGAGCGTATTGCGCAGAGCCTTCATGCCATAATCCAACTGAGCCACATAGCCACCAAACTCCTGTCCAAGCGTGAGCGGCGTAGCGTCCATTAAATGCGTTCTGCCAATTTTGACTATATCGTTGAATGCCTGGGCTTTCTGGTCCAACGCGTCCCGTAATTTTTGCACTCCAGGAAGTGTCGTTTCAACCACCATCTGGTAAGCCGCGATGTGCATCGCAGTGGGGTACGTATCATTGGATGATTGCGATTTATTCACGTCATCGTTGGGATGAACCGGGCGTTCCCCTTGCCCTAACGTTCCTCCGCTTAACACGTGTGAACGATTGGCAACCACTTCGTTGACGTTCATATTGGACTGCGTTCCAGACCCCGTCTGCCAGACCACAAGCGGAAATTGGTCATCCCATTTTCCGGCGATGATTTCGTCACAAACCGTAGCGATCAAATCCCGCTTTTCTGACGCAAGTCCTCCCAACTCTGCATTCGTCAAGGCCGCTGCCTTTTTTAGGAATGCAAAGGCGCGTACAATCTCAATCGGCATGGAGGCTGGCGGACCAATTTTGAAGTTGTTACGAGAACGCTCCGTTTGAGGACCCCAGAGAGCATCCATCGGAACATTTACATCGCCAATCGTGTCCTTCTCAATTCGAAATTCGTTCATGGTTTCTTCACATTGGCGCCGATTAAGCAGAAGCTTTTGCTCCCGAACCAGCTTGCATCAAAAAAGCTTTTAAAAATCCATCAATGTCTCCGTTCATCACAGCATCCACATTGGACGTCTCGTGACTTGTTCGCACATCCTTGACCATTTTATATGGCTGCATGACATACGAACGAATCTGTGATCCCCACTCAATTTTCTTCTTCCCGGCTTCAATTTCGGCGCGGGCCTCATGCCGCTTAGCCAACTCCATTTCATAGAGCTGCGACTTCAACAATTGCATCGCCTTCTCCTTGTTTCCAAGTTGAGACCTCGTTTCCGTGTTGTCAATCACAATGCCCGTTGGCGCGTGACGCACACGGACGCCTGTTTCTACCTTGTTTACGTTCTGCCCCCCTGCTCCACCCGATCGAAATGTTTCCCATGTGATGTCTGCAGGACTCACTTCAATTTCAATGGTGTCATCGACGAGCGGATACACGTAGACGGAAACAAATGAAGTGTGCCTTCTGGCCTGGCTATCAAACGGGCTGATACGAACCAATCGATGTACCCCGTTTTCTCCCTTCAACATGCCAAACGCAAAAGGACCTTCGAATTCCAAAGTCACTTGCTTAATGCCTGCGACATCCCCTTCTTGAAAATCCAATTCCTTTACCTTGAATCCCGCTCGGTCCCCATACATCCGGTACATGCGCATGAGCATAGAAGCCCAGTCGCAGCTTTCTGTTCCACCCGCCCCTGAAGTAATCTGCATGACCGCATTGAGATTGTCCTCTTCTGCGCTCAGCATGTTTTTAAACTCCAAGTCTTCAATGGCCGAAACCGCCATTTTACAAGCATCGTCAACTTCCGAAGCTTCAGCTTCTCCGGCCTTGACAAATTCAAAGAGCACCTGAATATCTTCTACGGCCGATGAACATGCTGCGTGATTTTCCGTCCATGTTTTTAAAGTTCGCAAACGGCGCATCACCGCTTCTGCTTCCTTCGAATTGGTCCAAAAATCTGGGTCTTGTGTGCGCTTTTCTTCCTCTGCTATTTCAAGCAATTTGGAATCAATGTCCAGGTATACCCGCAATGCTTCCACGCGTTTGCGTAAGAGGTTGAGTTGATCAGTCGTTATCATACAGGGCAAAAGTAATCAGCGGGAGCCCAATGCCGCGAGCGAAGCCAAGATGTCCTGCAGATTGTATCCCTTATTTATTAAAAATCGGATCACTCGATCCCTTCGATCAGGCAATTCAGCAGCCCGACGTTGGACCAATTCATTCAAGGTGTCAAGAACGACCTCGCGTGACACCGCATCTACGGCAACCTGGGCTTGAGACGTGGGAATCCCTTTGGAACGCAGCCCTGCGACAACACGATATGGCCCCCATTTTTTGTATTCCACATGTGCTCTCACATACCCCTGAATGTACCGCTCTTCCGACATGAAATCTTCTTTCATCATCCGCCGGATAGCCTGCACTGCCTCATCTTCCGAGCCACCCCATTGAATGATTTTTTTTCGAGCATCCAACGCGCAACGTTCTTGCATTGAACACCATTTTCTCAATCGATCCAACCATTCCTCCATCCCAATCGTTTCTATTTGCTCGAAAGTAGCTTGAAAACAGGGGTTTGCCCGATATTTGCGTTTAGAAATTTTAAAACCTGACCGATGCGGTCCGAGATCCTAACCCGTATCCAAGCCTTGCTTCAGCAAGATGACTTGGAAGCCATTCGTCAAGATGTTCGCTCTTCCATGGATGAATTCCGTGCGCTTACGAACGATGAAGTACGCAAGCAACGTGAAGCTTGGTCTGCCAGTGAAAAAGAGCCTGACGCTACTTTCGAATACCAAAGCAGTGCTGAGGAGTTGGCATTTGAAGAAGCCATCACCACGTTCAAAGAACGCGAGAAAGTGTGGCGCAAGCATGTCGCGGAAACCCAAAAAGCCAATCTTGAAAAGAAACTGGCTATGCTGGAACGCCTGCGCCAGACGATTCAAGAAGAGGAGAATATCAGTGCCGCTTTTTCTGTTTTTAATGAAGTGCGTGAACAGTGGGACGCCGCGGGAGATGTTCCGGGAGACCAGTTCAAGGTGGTTCACGACCAGTATTACCGCCTTCGAGATGAATTTTTCTACAACATCAACATCTACAAGGAACTTAAAGACCATGACCTCAAGGTCAATCTGAAGAAAAAGGAAGCATTGCTACTTGCTGCACAGGCCTTAGCGAGTGTTGAAGGCATCAGGGAGAGGGAAAAGCAAGCCCGCGCAATTCAGAAGCAATGGCTAGACATTGGCCCTTCCCCCCGAGAGAATTACCAAGAGTTGTCGACTCAGTTTTTCGGAATTATCCGACCAATATTCGATGAGGTCAAGGCGCATTTCGATGAGATCCGTGCTTCATTTACTGTTCATGCTGCTGAAAAAGAAAGCTTGATTGAGCAATTACGGGAAGCTGTTGCCGAAGAGGTCGAAGCGAGTCACAGCGGTTGGCAAGCCGCAACCGCTAAAATCATTGCATTGCAAAATGCATGGAAGGCTACCGGGTTCGCTGGAAAAGAGCAAAACGAAGTCCTTTGGGGAAAGTTTCGTGAATTGGCCGACGTTTTCTTTCAGAAAAAACAGCTTTTTTACGACGCCCAAAAAAGTGTTGGTAAGCAAAATAAACTTGAGAAAATAAGTCTTCTTGAGCAAGCTGAGGCTACTGCTACGAGTACCGATTGGAAGACGGCCGTTCCCAAAATGATGGCCCTGCAGAAGGCCTGGAAGGAAGTTGGTCCATGCCCCCCTAGTGAAGAGCAACGGCTGTTCCGCCGGTTCCGAAAAGTACAAGACCAATTTTTCACTGCGCGAAAAGCAGAGTTTGCAGGACGCGATGCAGAGGAAAAGAAGAACCTTGAAGCCAAAGAAGTCTTACTCAAGGAAATTGAGGCTTTCTCTTTAAGTGGTGAACGAAAGGCTGATCTGGATGCGTTGAAAGAATTTTCCTCGCGCTGGAACAAAGTTGGCTTTGTCCCTCGGAAATCCATGGACGGCATTATGGATCGCTATCGTGCGGCCGTGGACGCGCTCTACGACTCACTGAGTGCACAGCGATCAGAACGTGCTGTTGAGACGTACAAGCAACGGGTCGATCATTTGGTGAGCTCCAGTCCACAAGAAGTCCGGCGCGAGCAAAGCATTTTGAGAGAAAAAATGGACCGGTTGAAGTCTCGTGTGACCAAAACAGAAGAGAATCTGGAACGGTTTACTGGGAAAGGAGCCGAAGCCATTCGCGATCAATATGAAAAATCCATGGAGGCGGACAAACGCGAAATGGAGGATATCAAAACAAAATTGACGCTGTTGCGTCAAGCGTCACAACAGGAAGCGAAACCTGAAGGTCCAGCGGAATCCTAAAGAGATGATGAGGCCATTTCTGCAGGCAATAGCTCGCATCGATAGCCTTGTTCCTGCAGCCAGACGAGATACGGACTCAGAATAGGCAACATGCGCAACGCCGATTGAGGAGAGTCGTGAAAAACGACAATCGATCCGGGTCGTGTGTTGATCATCAACTGTTCTAAGCACGATTCTGGGGTGTTTTTATCGTCGAAGTCTGCACTCAACACATCCCACATGACAATTTGCGTATGGGGATGAAGAGCCTCGGCTTGTGCTTTGGTAATGCGGCCATACGGCGGCCGAAACCAAGGACTCTGAACACGCTGTTGGCACTCCAAATAACTACGTAAGTAAGCCCGTTGTCCGGTGCCCCATCCGGATTCATGCCGCTGGGTGTGGTTTCCGATTCCGTGACCTGCAGCACTTAGTTCATCCAAAACCTCAGGGTAACGGTCCACGTTTTCTCCCACGCAAAAAAAGGTAGCTAGCGTGCTGAAATCGGCTAAGGTTCGCATCACTTCTCGTGTGATTTCAGGATGCGGCCCATCATCAAAAGTCAGGTACACTGCATTCTCTCCATGCACCTGTGCGGGCCCATTCCAAATGAGATGGGAAGCCAAGGCCTTGAGTAAGGGGGGAGTTTGACGCAAATACACTTCGCAAAGATATCCATGGACGTGGCTTTCACCTTGTCGCATCCAACTACCTTTGTGAAATCAGATTACGAAGATGGATTACGACTTTCGCTCAATCGAGAAACGCTGGCAAGAAACGTGGGACCGCAAAGCGGCCTATCGCGTAACTGAAACTAGCGACCGCCCCAAGTACTACGTGTTGGATATGTTTCCATATCCTTCAGGAGCTGGACTGCATGTTGGTCATCCATTAGGATACATCGCAAGCGATATATTCGCACGATACAAACGGCTGCGCGGTTTCAATGTCCTGCATCCGATGGGCTACGACAGCTTTGGGCTACCTGCTGAGCAATATGCCATTCAAACAGGTCAACACCCTGCCGTCACAACGGAAACGAATATTGCCCGCTACCGCGAACAGCTCGGACAACTGGGCTTTTGTTATGACTGGGATCGCGAGGTACGAACGAGTGACCCCTCGTATTATCGCTGGACCCAATGGATTTTTGGACAACTTTTTGAATCGTGGTATGACACGAAATCGGAGTCTGCACAGCCGATTGAGGAGTTGATTGAGGCCATTGAATCAGATCGATGGGGCTCCCTTGTTCCTGCTGCAGCTTCAAATTGGTGGGAATCACTTCCGGCAACTCTTTTGGCTCAATGGGGAGAAGGTTTTTCTGGAAATCTTACCGCGCGTCTTTGGAAGGCCTGCACAGAACAAGAAAAATCGACCATCCTGATGCAGTTTCGGTTGGCGTATCTCGCCGACAGTGAAGTCAACTGGTGCCCTGAATTGGGGACCGTTTTGGCCAATGATGAAGTGAAGGACGGACTGAGTGAGCGGGGAGGACACCCTGTCGTTCGCAAACGCATGCGGCAGTGGATTATGCGCATAACAGCATATGCTGATCGCCTCGTCTCAAATTTGGACGATTTGAATTGGACCGATAGCATCAAAGAGGCCCAGCGAAATTGGATTGGAAGAAGTGAAGGTGCGTCTGTAACATTCGGTGTGGAAGGCCATACCGGGAGTCAAATTGATGTGTTCACGACACGTCCAGACACGATGTACGGCGTGAGTTTCATGGTTCTCGCTCCTGAACATCCACTCGTTGATCTGATCACTACAGCAGAACAAACGGAAACAGTAAAAGCCTATCAAAAGGCTGCCGCCCGCAAATCTGAACGTGACCGCCAAGGAGCTGGAGACAAAGACATCTCTGGCTGCGACACAGGAGCGTTTGCGATTCACCCCCTCACTGGAGCAAAGCTACCCGTTTGGATTGCCGATTATGTTTTGGCGGGATATGGTACAGGTGCGATCATGGCGGTTCCTGCTGGTGATGAGCGCGATTGGAAGTTTGCACAGCATTTTCATTTGTCCATCGCATCCATTTTTAAAGGATTCGATTCGCAAGAAGCAGTGTGCACGGACAAAAAGGCCATTTTATGTGATTCTGAATCGCTCAATGACCTTCAAGCATCAGATGCAATCCCAAAGGCCATTGCGCTCTTAGAGAAGCTCGGGAAAGGCCGAGGACTGATCAATTTTAGAATCCGCGACGCGGTATTTAGTCGGCAACGTTATTGGGGAGAACCGTTCCCAATCTATTACG
>CAWVYB010000092.1:0-8276 GCA_963934215.1 uncultured Flavobacteriales bacterium
AGAAATCATGAATAATCCGCAACATCCGTATACCCAAGAGCTGCTTTCAAGTCGTGCGGGAAAACGTTCGTTGGAAGCTCTTGAAAACAACGCCTGACAGACCCCCTCATTTCGTAATTTGCCCTTTGAACCCCTCGCCTTCATCCCATGACGCATTCGCTGATTCTTCAAGATAAAAAAGACCGCATCTGCACGTTGACTATTCAACGTCCAGAATCCCTCAACGCATTGAACGCGGAGGTGATTCGCCATCTGGCCGACGCTATACAAACCGCACAAGCAGATACCGAAGTAGGGGTCATCATCTTGACAGGGAGCGGAGACAAGGCTTTTGTGGCTGGCGCAGACATCAAAGAATTTGCAGACTTCGACGCTGAAAAAGGGCGGCATTTGGCTGATTACGGTCAGGAATTGTTGTTCAACCGAATCGAGCGCAGCGGAAAACCCATCATCGCGGCAATCAATGGATTCGCTCTCGGCGGTGGATTGGAGTTGGCTTTGGCCTGTCACATGCGCATTGCCTCCGATACCGCCCGCATGGGCTTACCGGAAGTTTCATTGGGCGTGATTCCCGGTTACGGTGGAACACAACGGTTGCCACAAATCGTCGGAAAGGGAAAGGCCATGGAGATGATCCTGACAGCGCGTATGGTTGGAGCCGAAGAAGCATTGCTCTGCGGCTTGGTCAATCAAGTGGTTCCGGCAAACGAACTTTTGGCCGCTGCTGAAAAAATGGCCGGCCGCATTTTGAAGAACTCACCCACAGCGGTCGACACGGCCATTCAAGCGGTTTTGGCGGGATATGAAGACGGTGTCAATGGCTTCGAAGCAGAAATTGAATGCTTTGGCGCCTCCTTTAGCACGGAAGATTTCCGGGAAGGAACGCAAGCCTTTATCGCCAAAAGAAAACCCGATTTCACAGGAAAATGAGCAATCAATCTTCTGTCATCATTCGCAACGAAAGCGGCAACGCCCTTCCAGAGTATGCGACTGCACTGAGTGCAGGGCTCGACGTTCGGGCGCACCTCTCCGAACCCGTGGTTCTCGAACCGGGGGCATATCAATTGATTCCAACAGGCCTATTTGTCGCCTTGCCTGAAGGAACTGAATTGCAAGTGCGGCCTCGGAGTGGATTGGCATTCAAGCATGGGATCACCGTGTTGAATGCTCCGGGAACCATTGATGCGGATTACCGTGGCGACATCGGTGTTTTATTGATCAATCACGGCAGCACGTCATTCACCATTGAAAATGGAGAACGCATTGCCCAGTTGGTTTTGGCCCGGTACGAGCGCGTTGTTTGGACAGAAGCGGATGCGTTGCCCGACACCCAAAGAGGTGAGGGCGGTTTTGGGAGTACGGGCATAGCATAACATACGTTTACAATCAAAAGATGAATATCATTGTCCCCATGGCTGGCAGAGGGAGCCGGCTAAGACCACACACCTTGACCATTCCCAAGCCGTTGCTTCCCGTCGGAGGCAAGCCCATCGTGGAGCGCTTGGTCGAGGATATCGTTGCAATGAGTGCGGAACCGGTAGAGGAAATTGCGTTTGTCATTGGTGATTTTGGAGCCGAAACTGAAGCGCAATTGCTTGCCATGGCCGAGCGATTGGGCGCCAAAGGCCACATTTGCCATCAAGAAGAACCTCTTGGCACTGCGCATGCCATCTTGTGTGGAAAGGCCTGCCTCAAGGGCCCGGTTGTCGTCGCTTTTGCAGACACCCTTTTTCGAGCAGACTTCACCATCAATCCCGATGCGGATGGGGTTTTATTTGTCAAGCAGGTCGACGACCCCAGTGCTTTCGGAGTCGTTGTCACAGATGCTCAAGGAGCCATTGAAGATTACGTCGAGAAGCCGAGCGAATTTGTAAGTGACTTGGCCATGATTGGAATCTATGCTTTCAAAGACGGCGAGCGCCTTCAAACAGAATTGCAGAAATTGATCGATCACAACATCATCAAAGGAGGAGAATACCAATTGCCGGATGCGTTGCGCAACATGACCCAATCGGGACTCAAGTTCGAACCCGGCCGCGTGACGGAATGGATGGACTGCGGAAACAAAGTCGCAACCGTCGAAACGAATCAACGCATCTTGACGCTAACGGCTGACCAGGTGAGCATTCCTGCTTCAGCCAACATCTCGGAAAGCGTTATCCTTCCTCCTTGCTTCATTGGAGAGCATGTCCGCATCGAAAGAAGTGTCATCGGACCGCACGTTAGCATCGGTGAAGGGACCACCATAGCTGACAGCCGGATTCAAAACACGTTGATCCAAAACGAATCGACGGTTGAAAACAAAGTGCTCTCCGGGTCGATGGTGGGCAATCATGTGAAGCTGCTCGGTCGCTCTCAAGATATCAGCGTTGGCGATTACAACGTTATTGATTAGAAACATGTTCCACTCTCGCTCCTTCTGCACTTACACCCGCTTCAGCCTCATTCTATTGATGGCTGCACTCGTTGGGTGCAAAGGGCCGAGCGAATTGTCCCAACTTCCGGTCTACTCAGAAGCGTTTCAGCGGTCGTATTTCGAAGCGCAAAATCATTTGGCCAAAGGAGATCCTGAATCCGCTTATGCTGGATTTATGGAGTGTTTGGAACAGGAGCCGGAAGAAAGCTCCCTGCATTTCGACTTGGGAAAAATCGACTTGGAGTTTGAACGTTGGGACGCAGCTCTCATGCACTTCGACGCCGCAAACAAACTCGATTCTGAAAACCGTTGGTACAGGGAATTTCGAGCGCAAACCAACATGCGTTTAGACCGTTATGACGATGCCAATGCCGATTTGCTTTGGATCTTGGAACGGCGTCCAGGGGATTTTGAATGGACCATGGAATGGACGCTTCGGCTCGCTGACGCAGGAGGGGTCGACGCTGCGCTTACGCTCTGTAAAGCCTATGAAACAGCCGTCCCCAACGACCCCGACGTTCTGCTACAGAAACTCTATTTGATGGAGTTAGGCCAGGATTATTTGGGCATCTATCGCACCCTCGAGGCGGCCGTCATTGCGCACCCCGATCAGTTTGATTTCAAGCTTCAATGGGCTCAAATGCTTCTAGCAACGGAACAAGAAGCTGCTGCGTTGGATGTTTTACTCCAGCTGCAACGCCTCGACCCAAGAAATGGATTGGTTCAATTGGAGCTAGCCGAACTCTGGACTAGCCGGAACGAACTCGAAAAGGCACAGCAATCGCTGTGGATTGCCTTTGATTCTGAAGATGTTTTGGTTGAAGAAAAGCACGACATCTTGGTGCAGTACCTGCAGCTCGCTTCCTATAATCCTGCGCTCTTAGAACCGTTGGTAAACTTGATGGATCGTGCCGTTGAACTCCATGAGGAGGATGGCAACATCCTCATGCTCGCGTCGGATTTGGCGCAAATGCTTGGCCAACCCGCATTGGCAAAAAAACACATGGAGAAGGCTGTTGTGTCCATACCGCATATCCCTTCTGCTTGGACCAACCTCATCGCGTTGGATGCTGAACTGGACGAATATGAGGCCATGATACAGCACGCTCAAGAAGCCATGGAACGGTTTCCCTTGGAGGCCGAATTTTATCTCCTTGCGGGAATCGGATCCATGGTAAAGGGTGAACTTGAAGAAGCCATTGGATATTTCAACGGAGGTTTGGGTGTCGTTTTGGATGCTCCATTGATTGAAGGGCAGTTGGCGGGATTGCTTGGAGACGTTCTCCACATGCAAGGCGATATTGAGCCGGCAGAAGCGGCCTACGAACGGAGCTTGTCCAAAGTCCCGACCAACCCAACATTCTTGAACAACCATGCGTACCGTTTGGCACAAAACAAGCGCCGTTTAGACCGCGCCTTAGCGTGCAGTAGCATGGCCATAGAGCTCGCACCGGATGAAGCCAACTTTTTGGACACACATGCATGGGTATTGTTCCAAATGGAGCGCTACCCCGAAGCGTTGGACTACATCACCCAGGCCCTTTTCTTAGCCAACGGCAACGATGGGACGTTTTGGGAACACGATGGAGACATCCGTTCGGCTATGGGAGACCATGAAGGCGCTCTGAATTCTTGGAATACGGCTTTGGAGCGCGGAGGAAACTCTGAGTCGTTGAAACGTAAAATTGAAGAAGGATCCTGATGCTCAGCCGCCTCCACTCCCTTGCTCTGTTTGTGTGCATCCTTGTCTTTTCGACGAGTTGCTCCAACGAACAGCGCCTTGCTCGAGGCAAACCACTGCGCAATCTGAACCCGAACCAAGTCCTCGAAGGGTTCGAAGCCAATCAAATTCCATGGGAGTGGTTGGGAATGAAAATTGACGCATCCGTTGAAACGGCCAATGGCGTGGATTCCTTCAAAGCTTCCATTCGCATGGCGAAGGACAGTGCCATTTGGATCAGTATTTCACCTGCTTTGGGAGTCGAAGTCGCTCGGATTTTGTTGGAGCCCGATTCCGTTCGCCTGCTCAGTAAGATTCCTGGAAATCGCTTTCATTATGCCGGCAATTATGTCTCCCTCAGCGAATGGGCAGACACCGAACTGTCCTTCGCAGATATCCAGGATATCCTGACAGGCCGTCCCATGGCAATCGACCCCGAATTGGATAAATTCAACAGCCGTATTGATGGCTTTTCCTATGCCCTCATCAGCAAATACAATGGCCGAATCAAACGATTGGTTGGGGTGGACAAGAATGCCTTATCTCCTCAAGATTCCTTGGGTATACAGGCGACGGATCGTCGCTACGAGCGGGTTCGAAACCGCACGGACGACGGTGATTTATTGGTGAAGCGGCATTGGTTCGATGGGTTGACTTTTGACCCGCTACAGGATCGCTTCGACGACTTGTACTACCAGCGATCCATGACCATTGAGCGCAGTGAATTCACTGACCGCGAAGAAGGGCGATGGCCTCAAGAAACCCGTTTGACCGTAACAACGCCTGAAGGCGGACTGAATATGGAGTGGGAAATTATGCGTATCCGCTTTGGAAGGGCCTATGATTTTCCTTTTGAAATTCCGGACAACTATGAGCGTCGTGCCGGATTTTAAATCCCTCATCCTCCTGCTGACCCTCTGTGGCAGTGCGCTCATCGCTTGGCCCCAAGACAAGGCCAGCTTGCAACGACAGCGTGATGCGATCAACGCTCAAATTGCGACAACCGAACGTTTGCTCAAAGACGCTTCTTCCAACAGAAATGATGCCGTTGGTTCCCTGCGATTGATTGAAGAGCGGGTGGCGCTGCGGGAGAAACTGGTTCGGCATCACCAATCTGAAATTCGAGCTAAAGAGCGCTCTATGCGGAGTACCGACGGCGAAATCCGAGCCCTCCAGGGACACATCGGAGCGATGAAAGACGAGTATTCACGGATGATTCAAAGCGCTTACCGGATCTCGCTAGCACAAAACCCCTGGCTTTATCTCTTTTCCGCCGCCGACTTCGCACAAGCCTCATTGCGTTTCCAATTGCTTCAATCGTATACCACGCTCAGGAAAGAGCATGTCCTGGAAATCGAATTGGCTCAAAACAAACTGCACTCCAATCAACTCTCACTAGAAGCAGAGCGTGTATCGTTGCAGGATGTCTTGGAGGACATTGAAACGGAACGCGATCGACTCAAAAACGACCGCGCGGAGCGCGCTACTCTGGTTTCAAGCCTGCGCGGTGAAGAGTCCCGATTGCGCAAACAAGTCAAAAAAGCCCAAGCAGAACAAGAGCGACTCAATGGAGCCATTCGGAGAATCATCGAAGAGGAGTTAGCCGCTGAACGCGCCTCTTCAAAGGGAGAGTTTGCCTTGACCCCCGAAGGGAAAATGGTGTCTGCAGAATTCGAGCGAAATAAAAATGCCTTGCGCTGGCCAGTTTTACGTGGTATCGTCACGGGTACATTTGGACGGCAGCCGCATCCCACAATACCCGGGATTACCATTGACAACAACGGAATCGATATTACTACGGATGCCGGAAGTTCAGTTGTGGCGGTTTTCAGCGGAACAGTAAGCAGCTTGTTCACCATTCCCGGCGCTGGTCAAACCCTGATTTTATCGCACGGTGCATTCCGCACGGTCTACAGCAATTTGGAACAGGTTGCTCTGAAAAAAGGAGATCGAATCGATGTGGGAGAGCGCATCGGTCAAGTAAAGGCTTCGGCCAGCCGGTCTGCATTGCATTTCGAAGTCTGGGCGATCCAAGGTGCGAAACAAACACCGCAAAATCCTGCCTCATGGTTGGTGAAAAACTGAAGCCCACCGGAGTGAAAAGTCCCTTGTTCATGGGATTGTATCCCGGCAGGTCAACCGCGAATTTCGTCTTGTGAAAATTGCGCTCATTGGCAATCCAAACTGTGGCAAAACAACCGTCTTTAACCGGTTGACCAATGCGCGGGGTAAAGTCGGCAACATGCCAGGCATTACCGTTGATGCGCTCGAAGGCACAATCCGTGGAGATGCACATTTGACCCTCGTCGACCTACCGGGTACCTATAGTCTCTATGCGCAATCAGAGGATGAGCGGGTGACCCAATGCATCCTCTTTGATCCGAATCCAGCTACACGTCCCGATGCCGTTTGGCTTGTTATCGATAGTGCTCAATTGCGGAGCAGTTTGTTTCTGGTACTGCAAGTCTTGGAACTACAGTTCAAGGCGGCGATTGTCATCAACCGTACAGATGACACGCCAATTGATGTTCCTGATTGGGTCAAGCTCACAGGCATTGATGTCGTCACCATCAATGCAGTCGACGATTCCACGGCTGATTTGAAGAAATCTTTGATGAACAGTGCGTTGCGCGAAAGCACCCTGGAGGAGCCGCGTTTGACGCCTGCGAATTGGACGGGAGCCTTTGAAATTTTGGAAGGGGTCTTCCCCGGAGAATCGCGTCCACGTCTCTCTTGGTATCTGCGTTTGCAGAGCATTCCAACATGGTTAACGGCGCCCCAGAAAGCCGCTCTTTCCTTGGCCCATGATGAAATTCCAACGTCCCGCGCAGCGCTTCAACTGGAAGAAACCGGGTGGCGAATGGAACGCATCCGGCAATGGACTGCACGCTGGTCAAAAGACGCGAATGAAACTCCGTCCGATTGGAAAGATTCCAGCATGCGGACGACTTCAATGGATCGGGTTTTTACCCATCCTTTTTGGGGACATGTCATCTTGGCGGGAGTTTTCTTCGCCCTGTTCCAGGCGGTCTATGCTTGGTCCGCGTACCCCATGGATGTGGTAGACGCAGGGTTCAGTTGGGTCCACCGGACCGCAATGGAGATGATGCCTGCCACGTGGTGGAGGAGTCTGCTTCTAGACGGCTTGCTCAATGGATTGGGCGGTATTGTCATCTTCGTTCCGCAAATCATGGTTTTATTCGGGCTCATCAGTGCCATGGAAGCGACGGGGTACATGGCTCGTGTGGGTTTTTTAGGAGATCAATTTTTACAGCGCATTGGATTGAATGGGCGCTCTATTGTACCGCTCGTTGGAGGTTTGGCATGTGCGGTCCCTGCAGTGATGGCGGCACGTGCTATCTCCGGAAAACGGGAGCGTTTGCTCACCATTTTGATTACGCCGCTGATGACGTGCAGTGCGCGACTCCCTGTCTATGCCTTTCTCATAGGATTTCTCGTTCCAGACAAGCATGTTATTGGGGGCTTATTCAATCAACAGGGAATCTTCCTGTTCGGCCTGTATGCCGTCAGTTCCTTTTCGGCTCTTGGCTTGGCTTGGCTACTCCACCGCAGTTTACCCAAGCGGCAAGAGGGGTCTTTCACCATGGAGTGGCCTGCCTATCGCTGGCCGAAGATTTTGGAAGTGGTTCAGGAAATGGTATCGAAAGGCTGGGACTTTATTCGGAGTGCAGGAAAAGTCATTCTCGCGGTCTCGCTCGTTCTATGGGTATTGGGGAAAGTGGGGCCATCAGGAGCCATGGATGAAGCCAAAGCAGCCCATGCCGATGCCATCTCTCCTGAAGCGATCTCTGAAGGGGAAGCCGCCCTCATGGAGGCCTCTTGGCTGGGACAACTCGGTCATTTTATTGAGCCGGCGGTCAGACCGTTGGGTTACGATGGCCGCATTGGCATCGCCATCCTGAGTTCCTTTGCAGCGCGAGAAGTCTTTGTCGGAACCATGTCCACCTTGTTTCCAGGCGAACAACTCGAGGAAGGCAGCATCCGATCCTTGCAACGACGTTTGGGAACTGAAGTTCACCCGACTACAGGAAAACCTTTGTTGAATCCCGCGTCTGCAGCTTCGCTCTTGGTTTTCTATATGTTCGCGATGCAATGCATGAGCACCGTTGTCATCGTACG
>CAWVYB010000093.1:0-8160 GCA_963934215.1 uncultured Flavobacteriales bacterium
ACACGTGCCGCTACGCTTGCGGCCATGCTGTTGTACAGGTTGTGTTTTCCCTGCAATGCCAGTTCTTGGATGGTCATGGTAAATGGTTTTTGTTGAGGTATGTGAATCGTGAATCGTTCGGGTCGTTTGCTCTGGTCTACTCCTGCGACGGCCCAAGGATGCAACCCTTGTTTGTGAAGGCTTTTTCGCAGGGCATTGAGGCTTTTTCTAGTGGATACGGCAACGACGCGAGCTTGCGTTCCGTGATTTTTTGCGGAAGATTTCCAGCGCTCCATGGACAAGTCGTCTTCGGCATTGACGACCAAAACGTCCTCCTTGGTTTGGTGAGCTGTGATGCGCCATTTGGCATCGGCATAGCGAGCGATGTCCTCCGCATACCGATCGAGATGGTCTGGCGTGATGTTGAGCAGGATGGCAATGTTTGGACGAAAGGAGGTGACGCCATCAAGTTGAAAACTGCTGACTTCGACCACCTGGTATCCTGCTGGCTGATCGCGCTCGGCAAGATCACGTGCCCAGCTTTTGCCGATATTTCCTACGCACGCAACGTCTTTTCCGGCATCTTTCAAGAGCGCGGCCACCAGAGAAGTCGTTGTGGTTTTTCCGTTGGCACCTGTGATAGCGATGACCTGCTCATTCTCCTTTTGAGCATGTCTGCTGGCGAATTCAATTTCGCTGATGACATCGATTCCCTCTGCACGAAGGTGTTCAATAAGTGGAGCAGTTTCTGGAATTCCAGGGCTTTTGATAACCCAGCCCAACGCTTTTGCTGCCTCTAGAATGGTATCGTTTGAATGACCATTGAATTCATGGTCAATGCCGTGCTTGTCCAATTCTTCTCGCATGGCAAGCACCCCTTCTCCTGCGTCGCTTACCCACGGTTGAAAACCGTTGAGCAGCGCGAGTCGAGCAGCTCCAACGCCGCTTTCACCTGCTCCAAGAATGGGTAGTCGTGCTGATGCCATAATGAATTAGCGGACTTTGAGGGTAACAATGGTGATCACGGCCAACAGAATCCCGACAATCCAGAAGCGCGCGGTGATCTTGGATTCGGGGATGTTGAGCTTTTGGTAGTGATGATGAAGCGGCGCCATGAGAAAAATCCGTCTTCCTTCGCCATACTTTTTCCGTGTGTGTCGAAACCACGCTACTTGCATGACCACGGAGAGATTTTCGATGAGGAAAATGCCGCACAGAATCGGTAGGAGCAATTCTTTACGGATGGCAATAGCAAATGCAGCGATGATTCCGCCCAATGCTAAGCTTCCGGTGTCTCCCATGAAGACTTGTGCTGGATAGGCATTGTACCAGAGGAATGCGATGCAACCTCCAACGAATGCAGCGATGAAGACCACGAGTTCTTCAGACAATGGGATGTAAACGATGTTGAGATAGTCGGCGATGACCACATTGGAACTGACGTAAGCAAGCACGGCGAGCCCGAGCCCGATGATGGCACTGGTTCCCGTCGCAAGCCCATCGATGCCATCGGTTAAGTTGGCTCCGTTGGAGACGGCCGTGACAATCAGAATCACCATGGGTATGAATACAAGCCATCCCCATCCGATTGCAAACGGTCCCATCCATTCGACGAGCCAAGCGTAATCGAAGTTGTTGTCTTTGATAAAAGGAACCGTCGTTTGTGAGGACTTCTTGGCCTCCCAAATTGTTTGCCCGCCCTGGGGGTCGAACACGGCAAACGTTTGGCCATCGGTAGCCGTCATTTCAATGATCTCTCCAACAAATTGTCGGTCAGCGGGATCCTTAATGGTCACATCCGGGTGCCACCACATGATGGCGCCAACGATCAAGCCAACGCCAACCTGGCCAATAATTTTGAAACGACCGGCGAGACCATCTTTGTTTTTCTTGAATACCTTGATGTAGTCATCGAGAAAACCAATGGCACCCAACCAGACCGTCACGAGCAGCATCATTTGGGTGTAGATGTTGCATAAGTCTGCGAATAAGAGGGTCGGAACGATGATGGCTGCAAGAATGATCAAGCCGCCCATCGTAGGAGTGCCTTGTTTGTTCATCTGGCCTTCTAAACCCAGGTCCCGAACGATTTCTCCGACCTGCTGCATTTGCAGCCATTCAATAATGCGCTTTCCGAATAAGATGCCGATCACCAGGGATGTCATCAAACTCAATGCGGCACGAAACGAGATGAACTGGAACAAACCTGCTCCAGGCAGGTCCCACAGTTGGTCGAGGTATGTGAAGAGATGATAGAGCATCAGACGGGATTGAATGCGTTTACGAGTTCAATACGGTCATCAAACTCATGGCGTATGCCCTGAATTTCCTGGTAGGTTTCATGCCCTTTTCCAGCAACGAGGAGGATGTCTCCACTCTGCGTCAATTGAGCGGCCATACGGATGGCTTCACGGCGGTTTGCGATGGCAATGCATTTTCGTGCGTCAATGGGGTCGAGTCCTTTGCGCATTTCTTCAATGATTTCGTCGGGCTCCTCACTTCGCGGGTTGTCAGAAGTCAGGAAGACGCGATCACTCCATTTGGTAGCGACTTGCGCCATGACTGGACGCTTGCTTGGGTCGCGATCGCCTCCACACCCAACCACAGTGATCACTTGCGTTGTGCCGGTGCGGAACGAATCGATGGTTTTCAGTACATTGTCTAAGGCATCCGGCGTATGTGCGAAATCTACCACTGCGGTCACGCCGATCGGTGCCGCGACTTGTTCAAAACGGCCTGCAGGAGGCTTCAACATGGAGAGGTGGGTCAGCACTTCCAGGGTCTCCATTCCGAGTTCTTGCGTCACGGCATACACAGCGAGTAGGTTGTATGCATTAAAACCTCCAATCAACCGTGAATACACATCGTGGCCGGCAAGATTCAAGTGCAAACCGTTGAGCTGGTTTTCAATGATGCGTCCGTGGTAATCAGCCATGGAGGTAAGTGCGTAATCCACAATCCGCCCCTTGGTGTCATGGACCATGTCCATTCCATGGGGGTCGTCGTGGTTGTAGAGTGCAAATGCGTCGCTGTTGAGTTGATCAAACAAGCCTTTTTTTGCTTGGATGTAGCCGTTGAAATTGCCGTGGTAATCGAGGTGCTCGTGAGTGATGTTGGTGAATACAGCTCCTGTCAGTTGCGTGCCTGCTAAGCGATGCTGGTGGATGCTATGGGAGCTTGCTTCCATGAAAACATAACGGCAACCGGCATCTGCCATGTCCCTGAAAAGCCGTTGCATTTGCAGGGCGTCGGGGGTGGTGTGGGTCGCTGGAATCGTCTGGTCTAGAATACGGTTCTCCACGGTGCTGAACATCCCTGTTTTTCGTCCCATAGAACGGAAAAGCTGATATAATAAGCTCACAGTGGTCGTCTTCCCGTTGGTTCCGGTCACAGCAATGACCTTCATGGATGCGCTCGGATAATCGTAATAGCTTGCTGCAATGGGGCCGAGGGAAGCCGCGGCATCGTGAACTCGGATATAGGCAATTCCTTCCTTTTTTTCTTCAGGCAATCGCTCTGCCACAATCGCGATTGCGCCATTTTCGATGGCTTGGTCAATGTAATTGTATCCGTCAACTTTCGTTCCGGGTACCGCTACAAAGAGGCTAAACGCCTTGACCTTACGGCTGTCAAAAGCAACGTCTTCGATGGCCACATGGGTGCTTCCAGTAGTTTCTTGAATTCGCGTTCCGTAAAGGATGTCTTTCAATAGCTTCATAAGAAATTAGGAGAGTTCAAGGGTGATGGTTTGGCGAGCACGCAATGCGGTTCCGGGTTTGATGGATTGGCGACGAACCGTCCCTGCGCCATCGGTTTGCACGTTTAAACCGGCATTTTCTAAGAGGTACAGGGCATCCCGTAATCCCATTCCGCGGACATCAGGTACGTGATTGGGTTCGATCAAGCGTTCTGTTAAGGCAGCCTGTTCAGAGCCGGTTTCAACGGAAACCCAATCAGACTCACCCGCTGCGGTGAAGGGCAATTCAAGCGCTTCGTACAATGCGATGAGGTCGGGTTTTGCACCGTCTTTTGACCCGGGCAAATGAGGTGTTTTGGCCAGTGGTCCCGTCGTAGTGTGGTGGAACGTGGGGTCTGTTGCATACACTTTGTTGGCAACATCGCGGAAGACAGGACAGGCAATGGTGGAACCGTAATACGCTCCGCTGCGGGTATCAGCGATGACAACAATGCAGGAGTAGCGAGGATTTTCGGCGGGAAAATAGCCAGCGAATGATGCGCGGTATCGTCCGTCATATCCATTGGGCCCTGCAATGCGCGCGGTGCCTGTTTTGCCCGCAACACGGTATGGACTCTTCGCGAAAATGTACTGTGCTGTGCCGTTTCCATCGGGGTCAGCTGCACTGCGCATCATCTGCTGGCATGTCTCCAAAGTGGAGAGGGAACAGACTTTTTTACGAATAACTTCTGTACCGAACTCTGTCACAGTTTGTCCATTGTGTTCGGTGCGTTCAACCAACTGCGGCCGAACCATCGTCCCGTTGTTGGCAACCGCATTGAACAGGCCCAATATTTGCAATGGGGTCTGAGTCAATTCGTAACCAATGGCCATTTGGGTCAAGGAAATCTTGGACCAGAGGTCGTCACCGGCCGTTTTATAGACTTGTGGCTGAGCCTCTCCATTCAAGAGCACGCCTGTGGGGTTGCTCACGCCAATGCGGTCCAAAGCATCCAAGAACACTTGTGGTCGGTCGTCGAATGCCTTTTTGATGGTGAGTGCAGTTCCAACGTTCGAACTCAGTGCGAATACCTGTTCCAAATCGATGATGCCATTTCCCCCTTCATCCGCGTTGGAGTCGGACATTTTACGCCCATGAAAGGTCACCACACCGTTTCCGGTATCGATCTCATCTTCGGGTTGAATTCCGCCCGCTTCCATCGCGGCCATGAGCGAGGCTAACTTGAAGGTTGATCCCGGTTCTACAGCAGTGCCAATCGCATGGTTGTAAGACTCATAATAAACAGGAGGTTGTTCACCGGTGCCATCGCCGTCTCTGGTGAGGTTGGCCATTGCTCGGATTTTCCCTGTTGCCACCTCCATGAGAATGGCGGTGCCCCAAGCGGCATTGTGATTCAAAAGTTGCTTTTCAAGTGCGCGTGAGGCGACATCTTGTAGGTGCATATCAATGGTTGAAATCACATCGAGTCCAGCTTGTGGCTCGATGATGAATTCATCGGAAACGGGCATCCAATCACCTCCTGAAATGCGGCGTTGCAGTTGCTTGCCGGTCACTCCTGCAAGGGACTCGTTCCAGCTTCCTTCGAGGCCCACCCGATTTTCTTCTCGATCGATTCCTACGGTGCGTCCTGCTAGATCACCAAAGGGCCTCCTTCGGACTTCGTTGCGCGCAAACGTAAAGCCGCTTTTAAAGCGTCCGAGTCGAATAAAAGGCAAGTCAACCAATGCCTTTTGTTGCAGATAACTCGCTCTTCGTGCGATCAGGACATTACGGCGGCCCGCGTTTCGACCGTTCCGTAAGATTTCGCGGTATTCATTGGCGGTATGACCTTGGAGAATCCGGCTGAGTCCCCTACACAAGCTATCTAAGTCTCGGTCGAATTGATTCCAATTGATGGCTTCGCTCTTGCTGTCCCACCGGACTTCATATACAGGAACTGAAGTGGCCAGTACGCTGCCGTTGGAAGCGTAAATCTGTCCGCGAGAGGGTTCAATGGAGCGCACACTGCTTTCAAACCGTTCTCCGATGGCTTTCCATTGTTCGTGTTCTGCGCTCTGAATCCAGAGAATGCGACCGAACACGGAAAGTCCGAGCATCACGAATGCCGCAAAAACGAGCCAGCCACGGAATGATATTTCGTGCTGGTTTTTCATCGTTGCGCTGGGACGATTTGCTCGAGCAAGTAGGGAGGCTCAACGGGCTGGATGAGGCCGAGGTTCGCGATGTTCCTCTCGACGCTGCTTTGTTGTAGGCGGCTTTCGAAATCAGCTTGAAGTGTTTTGAACTCTGCGCTCAATTCTTCGATGCGTTCCTTCTTTTTCATCTTCTCACGCTCAATGCGTTCGAACTGATATCCCATCGCGATATAGACTACGAACAGTGCGCTGATGAATAGCAGATAGGGGATGTGGCGGGTGACACCTTCTTTGGTTAAGAACTCGCCGCTTAAGAGGTCCCGGATGACAGGGCCGATGGCGTTCTTCTTTTGCTTTGCGGCGCGAACTTGAGGGTCTGGCTTCTTCCGTTTTGAGGAGAATCGTTTCCAGAACGAAGGCTTCTCAACACGAGGTTGCGTATCGCTATGCGTTTTGGGGTGGTTGCGCGGGCCCTGTTTTTGAGCGGATAGGATAGCGCGTTGTCTCGCTGCTGCTTGAGCGCGTTGTTCCTGAAGTTGTTCTTGCTGTAAGGCAATTTCTTTTTCTGAAAGCACGCGATTGCCTTTCGCTGCTGGAGCGGATTGGCTCTCTTTTCTTTTTGTAATACGACGCAGGAATGACTTCATGTGGCATCCGTTTTGGATGGTTCTGGAGAATATCCTGTGCGCTGGGCGATACGAAGTCTAGCGCTTCTAGAGCGTGGATTGACTTCAATTTCATCCGCATCTGCTACAATGGCTTTGCGGGCAATGAGGTCAAATGGAGCAAGCAGCTGTCCCTTGAAATCACGATGCAGTTCATCTTCGAAGTTTCCTGAACGCATAAAGTGTTTGACCAAGCGGTCTTCAAGGCTATGGTAGGAGATCACGACGAGCCGTCCTCCTTCCGGAAGGAGTTCAATGGACGACTCGAGTAAACTGCGCAATGCTCCCATTTCATCATTGACTTCAATGCGAAGTGCTTGGAATACCTGCGCGAAGAATTTGTTTTCACGGCCTCTTGGAGCTTGGCCGACGAGGGCGTCCATGAGCTGGCGCGTTGTTGTGATACGCTGGGATTCTCTGGCTCGTTCCACTGCGTAAGCGGCTTTGTCGGGGCGATTGATTTCTCCGTATTGCCGAAAAATCCGGGTCAATTCGATCGGCGAACATTCCGCAACTAAATCGGCAGCGCTTTTGCCTTTCTTAGAGTTCATCCGCATGTCCAAAGGCGCTTCACCTCGAATCGAAAAACCCCGTTCTGCTTGATCAAATTGATGCGACGAAACACCGAGGTCTGCTAGGATGCCATCCACCTCACGCACTCCTGAGAGGCGCAGGAAGTTGCGGATAAAACGAAAGTTCTCAGGGATCAACTGAAAACGAGGGTCGTCAGGAATGTTGGCCTGGGCATCGGGGTCTTGATCGAATCCGTAGATGCAAGCATTTTGATCCAGCTGATCTAACATGAGCCGGGTGTGTCCGCCGCCTCCAAAAGTTGCATCAACGAATCGTCCGTTCTTCCGGGTGTCGAGTCCTAGTCCTGTGAGGCTAGCCTCAGGCAGAACGGGGATATGGTAAACGGAAGTGCTCATGCTCAGTTCTCGCTGCCAGGTTCGAGGTCGCGTCGTACTTCTTCGGCCAAATCACCGAAGTCAAAATCTTCAGAATCATCCAAGACGGATTGGCCATAGCGAGCCTTACTCCAGATTTCGATTTTCTCTCCAAGCCCGGATACGATGACTTCATTGTCCTTTTGGACATCAATTCCTGCATGTTCCAATAAAAGAGCAGGGAGGTTGACACGGCCTGAGCCGTCTAACTCTACGTGCGTTGCCCCCTTCATGAATTTTCGCTGGAAGAGTTGGTGCTTGCGATTGTATCGGCTCAAGCGTGACATCTCATTGTTGACCTTGTCCCACTCCGGTTGCGGGTAGATGACGAGGCAGTCCTCAAAGATGTCACGGTTCACTACCAGGCCGTGATGCAGGATCAATTCAAGCTGACGACGGAGGCGCGCAGGAAACATCAGGCGTCCTTTGACGTCGATTTTACACTTGTGTTCTCCGAGTAGATTGAGCATGGCTGATTCGCTTTTCAAAAATATCTAGAATTTCCCACTTTCTCCCATTAATCGCCACTTTCTCCCACTTTGTGGAAAAGTCTTTTCGTCAAAAGAGACGGTTGTTCAGTGCTGACGCGGGTTGAGTGAATCGTGGGGAATGGTGGGGAATTACGTTATTCACACGTTATCCACAGAAATTGTGAACAGTCGAGCGTGGAACAGCCTCGTTTTTTATTCGTTTTCCCGTGAAATCATGGTGTTCCTTTGCACGAATGTTTTCTGGA
>CAWVYB010000094.1:0-8012 GCA_963934215.1 uncultured Flavobacteriales bacterium
CAAGTGGGCTTGGGTCAACGACTGAAAAAGCCAGATGATTGGTTTGCAATGAATGTTGCTTTGAGCTACCAGCACTTTGTACTCAATGATTACGGAGTCTTTTTCAGTTTTTCCGATGGAAAGTCAAATAACCTAGCGCTGAACTACACCATCAGCCGGAACTCGATTTCGGATCCAATTTTCCCTGTGTGGGGTTCAAACGTGACACTTGCCGTGAAAGCCACACCGCCATATTCTGCATTGCGTGGCCAGGAAGATGCCTATTACGAGGACCTCTCGGATGAAGACCGTTTTCGGTGGGTCGAGTATCACAAATGGAAACTCAAGGCTGAATGGTATACTCCGTTGACTCAATCGGCTGGAGAAAACCCGCGTTCTTTGGTTCTGCGCACGCACTTGGGCATTGGCTTGATTGGTCAATACAACCGTGCTGTGGGACTATCACCGTTTGAACGGTTCTACCTTGGTGGAGTTTACTTAAGTGGTTTTGTATTGGACGGACGTGAAATCGTCAACTTGCGTGGCTTTGATGATTTGTCGCTTACTAGCCCGAATCAGGACACAGGTGCTCCAGTCATCGCTAAATACGGTGCTGAACTGCGCTATCCACTCTCGACCAATCCGAGTGCTACGATCTACGTGATGGGCTTCTTGGATGCCGGAAAGACTTGGGCGGATGCTCGAGATTTTAATCCGTTCGAAGTCTACCGTTCTGCGGGAGTTGGGATGCGGATATTTTTACCGATGTTTGGGCTTCTTGGCTTGGATTATGGATGGCGCTTGGACGATGTCTCTGCGCAACCGAATATGGCCCGCGGACAATTTCATTTCAGTATTGGCACGAATTTGGGTGAACTTTGATGCCCACAAGGAATAAGATCATGAAAACGACTCCTTTCTTTATTTTGATAACGTGCATGCTTGGATTGGCTTCGGTCGCCGAAGCTCAAAAGTTTGCTTACATCGATTCGGATTATGTCCTTTTGCACATGCCGGAGTATTCGGATGCGCAAAAAGAGTTGAATCAAATGGCCATCGATTGGCAAGTTGAAGTTGAGACCAAATTGCAGTCAGTGGAAAGAATGGAGCTGTCCTATCGGGCAGAACGGATTCTGTTAACGGCTGAGATGCGAGCCAAAAGAGAAGGTGAAATCACGACAAAACGACAAGAAGCAAGGGCGCTACAACGTGAGAAGTTCGGTGTAGAAGGAGAATTGTTTCAGCGACGTCAAGAACTGATTCAACCGGTTCAAGACTTGGTGTTTGAGGAATTAAAGGACATCGCAAGCGGAAGTGGTTACATGGTGATCTTTGATAAAAGCAACCAGAGTAATATGCTTTACTCGAATCCGAAATACGATATTTCTGACCGTTTAATCAAGGCTTTGGGCTATGTCCCTGGAGAGACGATGGAAGGTGAAGAGGACGAGAAGGAAGCTGGGAAGAGCATTCAAGACAAAGCCAAGGATGCAATGGACAAGGGCCGAGAAAGAGTTGAAGGTGCTGTCCGTGGGGGAGCAGGAGGCCTCAGACCAGGAGGTAACACGGTAAATAGTCGGAGTAAGGATTGAATTACGATCAAAAAAATAATCATACAAAAAGAAGAACGATGACAAAGCAAATCTTAACTACGGTAGTCCTCGTTTTGGGACTCTTGAGCTCCGCTTCAGCACAGAAGTTTGGTCACGTTAGCGCCCAGGACATTTTAATGAGCATGCCGGAACGCGACGCGGCTCAGGCGACGATCGAAGCCCAAGCAGCGGAATACGAGTCGGAAATGATGCGCATGCAACAAGACCTCCAATTGAAGTTTGGTGAATACCAAGAAAAGGGAGAAACGTGGCCAGCAGCAATCCGTCAGCAAAAGGAGCGTGAGTTGCAGGCATTGGATCAGGGACTTCAAGAATTTGGAGCAACGGTTCAAAATGAACTAGCGACATTGGAGCAGACGCTTTTACTCCCCATGATTGAGCGCGTTCAGGACGCGATCAACGCAGTCGGATCAGAGAATGGATTCACGTACATTTTTGATGCGAGCACAGGAGCTACAGTCTATAACGGGGGCGATGATGTGTCGGTATTGGTGAAGGCCAAGCTGGGCATGTGATTGAAACGGTTGTATGCGGCCCATTGGTATTTTTGATTCGGGTATCGGTGGTTTGACCGTTGCTCGTGCGATTGCAAATCGCCTGCCCAATGTTCCGTTGATTTATTTCGGGGACACCGCCCACTTGCCATATGGAGACAAGAGCCCTGAGTTAATTCGTCATTATGCTTCTCGCATTTCACTTCATTTGAAGGAAATGGGGTGCCAAGCGATTGTGGTTGCATGCAACTCGGCATCGAGCAATGCGTTGGATGCAATTCACGAAACTGCGGGTGAGGATGTTGCAGTCATTGACGTCGTGCAGCCTGTCGTAGAGGACGTTTCTCGAAGATTTGGCGGTAGGAGAGTAGGCGTCATCGGGACGCGCGCAACCATCGAATCGGAAGGATACCAGCGCCAGCTTTCAAAAAGCGGGTGTGATGTCATTGCACTGGCAACCCCATTGCTAGCCTCCGCGATTGAAGAGGGTTTTCATGAAGGTCTAGTTTCGGAAGCGCTGTTGCAAGCATACTTGGGTCAAGGCACGTTTGATGCCGTGAATGCGCTGATTTTGGGGTGTACGCATTACCCTTTGGTTGCGGATCAAATCACAGCGCTTCTTCCTGTGTCAGTAGAGATCATCAACAGTGCTGAACTGGTCGCCGATGCTGTCGCGCAGGTTGTTGACCTCGAGTCAAACAATACGGACACGCTTGATCCAACGGCAACAATGCCCTTGCGTCAATTCTTGGTATCTGATTTAACGGTGTCTTTTGCTCAAAGTGCGCAACGATTCTTTGGCGAAGAGTTGCAGCTGGAAGAAAGCGGCCTTTGGGAATTCTAAGGGAGGGGATTATTTAAACCACTCGGCATAGGTTACATAGCGGTCTGCTGTGGCTTTCAAGGAATCGGCAAGTTCTGTTTTTACAGCGCCGCGATGTTTTGCAGGAACTCCGGCCCACATGGTTCCTTCGGGTACGATGGTGTCTTCCAAAACTACAGCGCCAGCAGCGATAACGGCTCCAGCGCCGATGACCGCGCCGTCCATGACGACTGCTCCCATTCCGACCAGTACGTTCGCCCCAATGGTCGCTCCGTGCACAATGGCACGGTGACCAATGGAGGCCCCATCACCAATGTTAGTTTGGCTTTTTTCGAAGGTGCCATGAATGACAGCGCCGTCTTGAATGTTGACCCGGTTTCCGATGGAGATCCGTGCAACATCGCCACGAACAATGGCTTGAAACCAAATGGAGCAGGAGTGCCCCATCACGATGTTGCCCACGAGCGTTGCGTTTGGAGCGATCCAGCAAGAGGAGTGGAACGAAGGGGAATGACCTTGGCAATCGAGAATTAAAGGCTGGGACATGTTGAAGGGATTTATTCAGTCGTGTGGTACTGGGGCCATTGTGGATTGAATGCCCGGTCGAGCCATTCGGTTTGATCAAAGATGCGGAATCGGGTGGCGAGCACCATGTGGTTTTCTGATATTTTCAGTGATTCCGTTGCTTTTTGGTGCTTCCACGCCTCGATCAGGCAGGCCGTTTCCGCAACATGTTGAATGGATTCGAATCCGCGTCGAGATACACCATGTTGTTGGGACCATACATGAAGTTGGTGTTTAACTCCCGGCTCCCAATCCAACCCTAAAGATGAGGACGACGTGAGTTGTGCCTTTCTCGCTCGAACCCAAGTGATGGCACGGATGGCATCCTTTCCGGACAGGGAGGATACGTCAGCAAGCTCAGCAGGACCTCGATCCAATTGTGTTTCGATGTGGATAGAGAAGCGATCCATGAGTGGCCCCGTCATACGGCTCAGATACTTTCTGACGGTCCCGGGAGTGCATCGACACCGGTTATTCCGACTGGTCAAATGGCCACATGGACACGGATTGGCTGTGGCAACCGTTAGCGTTTCGGCTGGAAAACGGTGGCTCCCTTGAGCGCGATTGAGATCGATGTATCCGTTTTCTAGCGGTCCTCTTAGCGCCTCAATGGCGTTGCGAGCAAATTCGGGAAACTCATCCATGCAAAAGACCCCGCGATGTGACAATGCCAACTCTCCTGGCATCGCACCTAAGGCATTCCATGCGCCTGTGATGGATGCTGGTGTGGATTGCGCATGGGGCTCCCGAAACGGAATGCGATCGTCTGTATGGAAGACTTCGTTGCGCATGGCGTGCATGTGCTTGAGGTGTGCGCGGTCGGTGATCGTCAGGTTCGGGAGCAGTTCTGCTAAGCTGCGGGCCATGAGCGTTTTTCCAGAACCAGGCGGTCCAAGAATAAACGCATGGTGCCCCCCAGCCGCGGCCAGGACCAGGGCTTCTTTGTTTCCTGTGGAATCCGCTATGGAATCATATTGCGGAGTGGGCCAGTGATCTGTAAAGGTGCATGTGTCTGTGACTTCTGGTACGCGAGGTAAGGGGATGTTGTTCTGCAGAAAATCGACGGCTTCACTGAGGTGCTCAGCATGGAATGTTGGCAATTGACTTGGAAAGAAACGATTGGCCCAAGTTTCAGCCCCCATGGGAACCAGGCACCGGTTGATTTCCAATCCTGCCTCTACCATTGTGGAGCTGCAGGTAAAGTTTGCTCGTGATGGGTTGGACTCATCAGCCAAGAGGCGTCCGTCCAAAGCGAGCTCTCCCATGGAGAATAGCGTTGCTAATTTGTTGGAGTCAATCGCCCCCGCAACGGCAAGTAGGCATAGTGCAATGGGAAGGTCCAACTCATTGGATTCGGGTTTGACATGGGCGGGACCAATGTGCAATGTCAGCGCCCCGCTTGGCCTGGGCAGTCCAGAGACTTCCAAGGCGGCATGAATGCGTGCCAAAATGTGACGTGCATGGTTCCAATGCAACCCTGAAACATGAAAGCGAGCCCCTCGCGTGTGGTGGAGCTGAATGGACACAAGATGTCCAATGGCGCCCCGGAATCCGGCACCACAAGTCGTAATCAACATGGAAACACGTATTACTGAGCTCGCTCGATTTGGTCAATCCAAGCGTGGATCACTTTGATGTGCAATTCTTGCACACGATCGGCGTACCCCTCCCATGGGATGGACACTTGTACATCACACAGAGCGGTCAATTCACCGCCGCCGCGTCCTGTCAATCCGACTACTGACATGCCCATTTCGCGTGCTACACGAGCGGCATTGAGAACATTGGCAGAATTTCCACTGGTTGAAATGGCAACCAGCGCGTCTCCCTTTTTTCCAAGGGCCTGCACATAACGCGCAAACACCTGGTCAAAGCCGTAATCATTTCCAACGCAGGTGAGATGCGATGGGTCGCTACACGCAATGGCTGCTAAACCCGGTCGGTCTTCTCGGTATCTCCCACTGAGTTCTTCTGCGAAATGCATGGCATCGCTCATGGAGCCACCGTTCCCGCATGAGATGATTTTGCCGCCGTTGGCCAGGGTATCAATCAGCGTTTGCCCTGATTGGTCAATCGCTTGAATAAGGGCCGCATCGTGACGAACACGCTCCAGTAGTTGCGCGGCTTCTTCAAAATGCTGTTGAATGCGTTGGTTGGAATTCATGGTTCGAAGTTGCAGCGATTTGTGAGATGTAGCCGAAGCAACTCATTGTCGGTGGGTGTGGCTTTTTTTTTGTTCGATTCAGCGGCCAAATTCACGCAAGCCATCTTCCAAGAAAGCGATGAAAGCCGTCGGGTCAGGATCGTATCCAGCAGAACCGCCAATTTGTTCGCCTTGGTGGTCGACCATCACATAAAACGGCTGGGAATTCGTATTGAATTGAGCCGCCTGCAGGTAGGACCACTTGTTGCCAACGGATTTGATTTTGAAGGATTTCCCCCCGTAATCTTCCACGCGTTGCTCAGATTCAGGGAGTTCCTTTCGTTCGTCTACATACAAGGAAACCAAGATGACTTCATCTCGAATGATTCTAGAAACTTCTGCATCCGGCCAAACCTGCTCCTCCATTTTACGGCAATTGACGCAAGCCCATCCTGTGAAATCCAACAAGACGGGTTTCCCAGTGGCTTGAGCCGCGGCAAGTCCTTGCTCGTAATCGGTGAATTGTGCCTCGATGTGCCCAGACGATTCCCCTCCTTCGCCATGACCTCCGCCGCCCCATTCACTATAGAACATCGGAGGTGGAAAGCCGCTGATCAACTTGACAGGCGCACCCCACAAACCGGGAATGAGATACAAGCCGAGTGTAAAGAAGAGCATTCCGACGCTGAATCGGAAAACCCCGATGCGCTCTGTCTTCGAATCGTGCGGAAACAGAATCCATCCAAACAGATAAAAGGCAATGGCGAGCGTGATGGCGATCCAAATAGCGATGAACAGTTCGCGCTGCAACAGACCCAACTGCAGAACCAAGTCTGCGTTGGAGAGGAACTTGAAGGCAAATCCAATTTCCAACAAGCCCAATACCACCTTGACACTGTTCAACCAACCTCCTGACTGGGGCAAAGAATTGAGCCATCCTGGGAACGCACTGAATAACATGAATGGAATAGCGAGGGCCAAAGAAAACCCGAACATGACGGCAGAAGGAGCGGCATATGAACCTGTGGCTGCACCGGCCAAAGCACTTCCGATAAGCGGACCTGTGCATGAAAACGAAACGATTGCCAGTGTCGCCGCCATGAAAAAGATGCCCAACAAGCCGCCTTTGTCCGCGGCTTGGTCTGTCTTATTGGCCCAGCTCGCGGGCAGTTGAATTTCAAATGCGCCCAAAAAGCTTGCTCCGAAAATCAACAGCAAGACGAAGAGGAAGACATTGAAGAAAGGATCGGTTGAGATCACATTCAAAATATCGACTCCGAAAACAGCTGTCAAGAGCAATCCAAGTCCGGTGTAGATGAAGATGATAAAAAAGCCATAGATCAAAGCGTTCCGGATGCCTTCTGAGCGGGATTTAGACTGCTTGGTGAAAAAGCTCACCGTCATGGGGATCATCGGGAAAACACATGGAGTGAGGAGTGCTGCAAAACCGAGTAACATGCCCAACAAAAAGACCCCCAACAACCCTTCTTCCTCTTCTTCCGAATTTCCGGTGTTCGCTCCACCGTCACAGACATGCTGAGAAGGAGGGCAGTAGTCCGGTCGAGTTGAGGCAGTGCGTGCGGCGCTAGCCTGGACTTGAAACTCCAAATCAGGAGGGAAAATACACTTGACATCGTTGCAGGTCATGAACGTGATCAAACCTGAAATCTCCGCGTCTACATTTCCGTTTGCAGTCAGGGTTTGAACCCAATAGACCTCCTCTTCAAAGAACGGGACATCCATGTTGAACTGCGGATCGAATTCCACAAGAGGATCACACTCTACAACGCTTCCTTTGAGACTCCATCCGCTGGGGGGTTCGATGGTGAATGCCGTTGGCATTGGGCCATCCAAACTTTCGATGTTCTGGCTGTAGACATGCCAGCAGGGATCGACCGATGCATGAAACACCAATTCAAATTCGTCGGATGTTGGTATTTTATAGAGTTCAATTTCCCAAGTAACGGGCTCAAGCAATTTTGATTCGCCTCCTTGAAAATGGCCTCCGCAGAGATGCTTCAGCGGGGGGCAATAGTCAGGGCGGGCAGATGCAGGTAAAAACTCACTCAAGGACAGGGTGAAGTCAATGTCCTCCGGAGGCAAACAACGTGATTCGTCGCAAACCATAAAACTCAAATACCCCGAAAGGGATGCGTCGGATGCGACTCCATTTATTCGAATCGTTTGCACCCAGTAAACTTCCTCCTCAAAATATTTGAGGTCCATCATGAAGTTGGGGTCGTATTCGACCAATGGCTCACATTCGCGCACAGGACCAATGGTGTCAACTCCGACGGGGAGTTCAAAGTCAAAAAAGGTTGGCAATGGACCGTTTAGATCATCGAGATCTTGGCTGTAGATATGCCAGCATGGTTCAACTGAAGCATGAAAAACAA